>NZ_CYTY01000055.1:8388-34529 GCF_001298995.1 Achromobacter sp. 2789STDY5608615 | reverse complement strand
GGCAACAAAGGTTTTTAACCCTGGACTCTATTTCGGTGCCGTACTAAGTCTGGGGGCAGGTCACTTGCGCTTTGAGTCCCAGCAGCCTGGACAGAACAGACCAGACTCGCCTTCAAACTGATAGCAGCCCCATTTTCTACCGCTCGGCTTCTCAGCCGATGGGGACACGGTTTGCTTGAGTAATGCGTTCTCTTCCTGCAAGGCTGCGAGCTTCTCTTTCAGGGAGGCCGCTTCCAGCTTGGCATGAGCCAGCTCACTCGAAAGATCAGCGAGAAGATTCTTGAACTCTGCGTCAGCTACATTCTTTGAGATTTCACGAAGACGCTGGGCCAGTCCAATTGAAGTGCCAATGATTGAGATGATGTCCATACTTGCCTCAGCGGGCTAACGTTTGAGTTCAGCAGCGCTGCCGAAGGCGGTTCGCTGGAATGAATGGTTAGCCCTCAGTCGAGCGGTCACCGTCGGTTGTATTGCCTTTCCGCCCACGCCGCCGGATTCTTAGCGCGGTCCCTAAGATCAACATCGTGAGTAACAACACCAGCGCAAGGGCGAAGATGGGAAAAACCTTGCTGAGGAGCGCTGACGTTACCGTGCTTAAGTCATCGGAAAAAAACTTGCTTGCCAATGTGCCTGCTGCCAAGCTAGATGCAATCCCTGCTAGCAGCGGTGCTGCGATTTGAAACACTGAGTCGTCCGACGATCGCTTAGCGGTAAATTCACGCCTCTTCTCAGAGACCGAAGCTAGCGCATTGAGAGCAGCCTTGGCTTCATTACGCTTTTCGGTCGATATCAAGCTTTCGAGGACGGACAAGTTGTGCTGGAGTTCCTTATTCAACTGATCTAGCGGCGGGGGCTCGCGCCTGTCCCGAATTTCTTGGATCAGTTCTTCTATCTTCAACGAATACTCGGACTTCTGCGGGATATCGAGATGACGACTCCGCTGAAGCCTGAGCGCCACGTCTTGGAGCAGTGAGACCGGTGTGCAACCACCTCTGAGCGAGACTACATGATCTCTTTCTGACGCAAAGATTAGATTGTCGACGACATGCTCTGAGAGCTTCTGCTTGTTGATGATGTAGCTCTCAACAACGTCGAGGAGTTCGTTGGTTGCGTGTTTCTTACGCTCATGCGCGGCGGAAACTGAGTCCTTCTTCTGCAGTCTGTAGAACACGAATGCGACAAGAACGCCAATAAGAATTGACACGAGCGTCAGCCAGTTTGCTTCGATGAAGGCCGGCATGAAATCTCCTGAGGGATAACGTAATGTAGACCGCAAAAAGGCGCAGACCGTATCTGGTGCTTGCGGTCTAAATTGGTACGTAAAAAATGCTGCAAGAGGCTTGTAGCCTGGCCCGGCGGTAGGTGTTTTGTATAAAAATACAGCACTAAATTCAGCCATAAAACCCGTCGCACCTCCACTGTTAAGCGCTACATGGTTGCTGGATCAGGCCCGTGAGTGAATTTGTTACAAGTACTATAACCTATACACGGAGCAGACCTATGTGCAATGGCACGGTTTGCGGCATCGCGTGACATGAGGCTGTAGTAAGCCGATTTTTTTTCAGGCCATGCTGGCCAATGAGTGACAGCTTTCGAGCTTCTAGCTGGATGGCGGCTCAGGGTCGAAAGCTGTCTTTGCGCACGTCCGCCTCCGACCCGAAGCGGCATTACCGAGGCGTTGGTGCAACGGCCGTTCCTAAAGTACAGCAGTCTACCCCCCCCCCTCGGCGGCAGCCAACGAGTCTCGATCGTTAACAGACCTGTTGCGACTCGTGCTATTCCTCTCGATTTCTCTCGGCTTCGAGTGCAGTGAGTCGCTCACGCAATTTCTTGCGTAAATCCTCCTCTGTTGCCCATTTAATAAAGCGATGACCTTGAAGGTCGAAGTGCACCTTCTCGGCTTTATTGACGAGCAAAATTACGTCTTTACCCAGAGCGTGAGCGAACCCGGTTTCGTAGTAGCAGTTTGGTCGAGCACCCGTGAGATCGCAAAGCACGTATTTGCTCTCAGCGATTCCCTCAAGTATCTGATCTGAAATTTTTCCTGAATCCTGTACTTCGTCTATACGCATACACTCAAGGCCAAATTCCTTGGCGACCGCCTTGTAAGCTCCCTCATAGGCCGAGTCTAATGTTTCGTCACCAAATTTCATCACAACAAACACCAGCTTCTTAGGCGGTTGCAGTGCTTTCTGGATAAGGGATGACAGCCCCTTTGAGGCACCTTGAGCCTGAACCTTGCCGATGATTTCCGCCGAGCAGTCATTCTCTACGAAGGAGGGATCCTTCATCTGATCCACCAGACTCTTGTCTTCCTTTACCCTCAGACGGGCCTTTGTGCGATACACCTTTAGGAACGTTGCCGTCTTCATATTGAAGAGACGCTCACCCTTTAAGAGAATAACTTGACCGTTAACAAACGGAATCACAACCTTCTCTGTGATTGCGTCTGCGGAATAGTTGTAGAAGAAGTGCGAATTCGAACCGTATTCCAGCCGTGCGTGATAGTGCATTGTATTGGTGTAATGTTGTGTTGATTCGACCGACGAGATCTTGCAGTGACCTTGCTCCTAAAGATACGGAACATTGGTTGCGATAGCGACAAGCGCTCATTATGGTCGATTTCTACTCCGACGCCATCAGGGTCGGTTTCTCGGTGCGAATTTATCCCCCTCGCTGAAGCTTCGCCATGCATCGGCTTGTCCCTTGCTGAGTTGATAGCAGCCGTTCGTCGATGCGAACTGACTAACTGCTCCTGGCCAGGATCAGTCGTCCGGCAATGGCAGCTGTCAACCTCTGGGACTTGAAGCAGTCATGGTTCATCCGCAGGCGCCACCGCAGTCGAATGTGGAGCGGCTGCGCAAACCACAATTGGCGGTCTCGCGGTCACCATCGGCGCGCAGCAGGCCTGCTGCCAATGACGTCGTACCGGCGCTCTCAGGCATAAGCGGGTATACGTTTCGCAGGTAGGTGTCGGCATGTAATGGACTCTATCCAAGCCGTTTGAAGCAGCGGCGGAAGAGATACTTTTCGACCGGCAGTGCAGCGTGCGAAAAAACCTCGCTCCATGCCGGTCAACGCTGGCAGCGCTGCCGACTATTTGCCGGCTGCCTTGGCTGCGGCATCAACCCAAGCGCCTAGGTTTGCGCGGCCGTTATCATTATTCCAGTAATAGTGTTTGTATCCGGGCACACGTAGCGAGCAACAGTCGGTGGTGACGCCCTGCATGTCCGCGATTTTGCTGATGTCGATGGTCAATACGCCGTTGCCGCGGGCGATACTCTGGTCGATCTCGTACTTTACCCATTTGCTCTTGTGAGTGTTGGCGCCGACCAAAACCACCGTGACCGACGTGCCATTCAGCTGGTTGTCGATCCAAGTTTGGATTGCTCGGTTGCCCTCGCGTTCGACTTTTTCAAAATCGGCCTTGTCGATGAATCCGGATTTCATGATGCCGCCGATGACATTGCTGTTGCGCACATTCATCGCGCGATGCACGTCGTCATACTTGAAGCTGAAAAATACTTTGCGAGCCATTTATATTTCCTTGGTGTGATTTTTCGATTATTTATTCAATTGCTTAATTATTTCGGTAATGGTCTTCACCATTTCGTTCGGTGGAGTTTTTGCATCGACAAGCTTTTGGACCATGGGAATCACCCATTTATAACCTCCATAGTACTTATCTAGATCGGCAGAAATTTCGTTCCAAAGCTCCTCAGCCATGAAGCCGGTGGCGCCGACCGGGATGGGTAACAGGTGGTGTTCCAGTGCGATCTCGAACTCACGCCGAACGCCGTTAGCGTTGACCACCTTGCCACCGTCACGCTTGTTACCGAAGAAGAACAGGGTGACCCCCGCTAAGCTGATCATTCGCTGACGGTACTGTTCCCACAGATCTTTCAGGTTGCTGCCATGCTGGGGGAACGGCCGAACAATCAATTGGGCCTCCGAGTACTTCTGTGGGTCGCCATAGATGGCCTCCAGGGCGCCGTTGATTACGGCGCTGCCCACGCCCCAGCCAAAACCGTTGACCACCCGGCAGTTGGCTCGCACGCAGTTGGCCGCGACGTCGTGTATGAAATTCTGCGCGTCCTGCCTGGCCCACTCACCATAATCTTCGGCGCTACCTGAGAAGAATACGGTTCGCTTCCGGTACAGAGCTTCGACCTTCTTAAGGATATCGTTGATATCGGAATAGTTGTCGACCAGCAGCGTTTGGATGCCGAAGCGCTTCAAGTCTTCAATGCGCAGCTCCTGTTTGCGGATCTTGTATCTGAAGAGCTCGTCGTCGTCGCCAACGTCCCGATGCGCCTCGCGCATGAAGCAGTAATGGGTGCGCTTGGTAGCGCCACCGTGCAGCCTGCTCAGCACATAATCGAGGTTGGGGTCAGTAAAACTGAAGCCGATAAAGAGAAAGGTCTTGGACACTAGGTCGCCGCTCAGTGCGGTGATGAAGGAAGCGTGAGTGAGGTAGTACTTCTCGTACTGCTCCTTGTATATGACGGCGTCCTGGGCCATCTGGACGTCACCATGCATCTTGTAGACAATGGCGTCGCGCTTAGGCCTACTGAGGGAGAGTTGATCTACCTGCGACTTAATATCCGGCACCCGGTACGCCCGGCGCAGTGAGTCCTCGATAAGGGTGTCGTAATTGGTGGTCCAGAAGCTGTATATCGGCAACCGAGCGATGATGTCGTGTACCTCGGACGGTTCGGCCTGCTCTGAAAACTCCCTGAGAATCTTCTTTGACAAACCGTCGGCCGTCCGCTTGTTGTTCACATGGAACTGGGCCAGCGAGATTAGGTCGTGCTCCTTGGCGACGTCCAGCCCGAGTTCATTGGCGATGTCGCGCAGTAGCTCGGGCCAGTCCACATAACCGCTACCCTTGGACATGCCAGCGCCCGCGAAGATCGCCGCACTGCCATTGTGCAGGTCTTGGACGAATTCTTTGATGAAGCCATTGATGACGTGTTGTGGAGACATGGCTCAGAAGCTCGTCAGGTTCTGAGGGGATTGCGATCCCTTGGGGAACCATTGCAGCGCATTGCTGGCTGTGGCCTGGTCGATCCGGCGGTAGAGGTGAAGGTATTCGTTGCCGTAGTAGTTGCCCGAAGTGTCGCGCGTTGCGATCAAGGCAATTTGTTCGTTGCGCTTGACACCGTCTGCGAACCCAAGCTCCCACGGACACCAGCGAGACGACATCGAGTCGTTAGTGGCGAGAAAGAGGAATATCTCCGCCCTCTTGATCACCGTGCGAATGCGATCTGCGGTCGTCCCATCGGGGAGGTCGGGCATGTGTGGGTCCTGCCAGTCGATATAGAGCTCCATCCCTTGCTCTTTAAGCCACTGCTGGAGGCCGAGCGCCAAGTCGCGATCCTTGTGGCTGTGGCAAAGAAAGCCTGTCTTCTGACCATAGCTCCGACTTTGCTGATACTTTAAGGAGAAATTGCGTGTGGCAGCGCTTCGCAAATCATATTGAGAAATCGTCATTCTTTATCACTGTCCCTTTAAGCCGCCCGGCTTAACTATTGCAAAACTGGTGATTCGGGAGACTGCTTGCGACTCATTGTATCTGCATTAACTATTGGTAACTATAGCATCTAGTAGTTTGATAGTGTCGAGACTTAGTTGAACGCCATGGAATTATTCATCCAGTAGATTCCGTGTATTTTAAGTTCGCCTTCAGCGCGGCGCTTGTTAACCGCGAGGCAGAATCGATGTGCTCCCTGCCGTCAAGAAAGCTGCTAAAGGGCAGTCGTTCAAGCGAGGACGCAACAGTCGCCCTTGCGGAGATGTCGCTTCTCCGTGTCGGAGGCAGCCAAGGCCGCGACGTTCAAGGGTTGGTCTTGTCGGAAGTTGTTGTTCAGTCTCGAGCTGCGAACCTCAGGTCAGCCTGAAACGGGCGTGCACGAAAATGGGCTGACCGGCCGTTTCTGGCCGAAAGGCGTTATTTAACATGACACTTTATGTGCTCCACGCCGTAGCCAAAGTGCCACTCTCAACCTCCTGTTGCTTGCCGCCTACCGTATACTCCCCCCACTGCCGCACCAACGGTAGTCCCGGAATGGAAGCCGGGTAAGCTATAGGCGGGACAGCCGCCGCTCAGGCGGCATTTTCATGTCCAGCGTCTGCGCACGTCCCTATGGGCGGGCCTGGACGGGGGTGCGCTTGCGCGCGCCGGGTCCTATAGCTCCGGTCTTCCAACCCTGTCTTGTGCCCGCCCGCCCCGTTTGGAAGCGGGGAGGCGGGTTCTCCACTCGCTATAGGAGGCAGCCCCATGCCGCACCCCCTAACCCAAAACCCCTGGCAAATCGACACCGACCGCGAATCCGGCCCCGTCTCCCTTTCCCACCTCCACCAACTAGACCGCACCCGCTACGCCATCCAGACCATCGCCCGCATGGTCGGCAACAGCGCGTCCGAACCCGACGCCACCGGCTCCCCACCGTTAGACCCCTGGGCAATCACCGCCCTGATGGGCGGCGTCGAAAGCCTCTGCGAACACCTCGGCACGCTGACCGAAGCCATGCTCGACCAGGCCCTGCAACCCGACGACGACAGGGAAGCCCCCAACCCCACCCACAACGCTCCCCCGTCGATCCAATAACATCCACGAAAATAATTCCTACATAACCGGGAATTTATATCGTTTTGAGGATCGCCCCGCGAGGCCTTGTAATGCGTGTTCGCTTATTGCCGTTCACGCCTTCAAGAAAATTCCTCGCTATGAATCCCATCGGATACCGCATTCTTCCCCGGCCCGCGCCGGCCGTCGCCGCTGACGTGCTGGCCGGTTTTGCCGCCATTGGCTCGGCCCAGATCAGCGATTGCATGAACCGCCTGTACGGCGTCAGCGGGCTGCGTCCGCTGCACGCCGGCAACCAGCGCACGGTTGGCCTGGCGCTGACCGTGAAGACGCGGCCGGGCGATAACCTGATGATCCACAAGGCGATTTCGCTGGGTGGCGCGGGCGATGTGATCGTGGTCGATGGCGCCGGCGATACCAGCAATGCGCTGGTGGGCGAGTTGATGATGATGGATGCGCAGGGGCGCGGCATCGCCGGGTTTGTGATCGACGGCGCGGTGCGTGACCTGGACGTGTTCGCGCAGGGGCAGTTCGGCTGCTTTGCGCGCGCGGTGTCGCACAAGGGGCCGTACAAGGACGGCCCGGGCGAGATCAATGTGCCGGTGTCGGTGGGCGGCCAGGTGGTCAACCCGGGTGACGTGGTGGTCGGCGATGCAGACGGCGTGGTGGTGATTCCCGCCGAGCATGCGGCGGCGGTGCTGGCGCTGGCGACCAAGAAGGAAGCCGACGAGGCGGTGGCCAAGGAGAAGCTGCGCGCCGGCACCTACACCAAGCCCTGGCTGGAGAAGACCCTGGCCGAGAAGACGGGAGCCGCGAAATGACCCAAACCCCGACGCAAACCCCGACCCAGCCGCAAACCCAGCCCCCGCAAGCCGCCAGCATCGTCGCTGACCGCATCAAGCGCATCAAGCTGTCGCCCAGCGTGGCGGCGCGCGCGATTATTGCCGAGCTGCGCGAGCAGGGCCGGCGCATCATCGACCTGACGATCGGCGAGCCGGATTTCTCGACGCCGGAGCATATCCGCTTGGCGGCCACGGCCGCGATGAACCGGGGCGAGACCAAGTATCCGCCGGCCCAGGGCACGGTGGCGCTGCGTAAGGCGGCGCGGATGCATCTGCTGGAAGCGACCGGCGTCGATTACCCGGCGGCGCGCATCATTGTCAGCACGGGCGCCAAGCAGGTGATTTTCAACGGGCTGGCGGCGACGCTGAACGACGGCGACGAGGTGCTGATTCCGGCGCCGTTCTGGGTGTCGTATCCGGACATGGTGCTGGTCAACGGCGGGGTGCCGGTGACGGTGCCGACCACGCCGGCCACGGATTACAAGCTGACGCCGGAGGCGCTGGAGCGCGCCATCACGCCGCGCACCAAGTGGCTGATGATGAACGCGCCCAGCAATCCGACGGGCTCGGTCTACACTGCCGACGAGCTGCGCGGGTTGACCGCGGTGCTCGAGCGCCATCCGCACGTCTGGCTGATGACGGACGATATTTATGCGCGGCTGAACTTCACCGACGCGCCGACGGTGCATCCGTTGCAGGTGGAGCCGGCGCTGGCGGCGCGCACGCTGGTGGTCAATGGCGTGTCCAAGGCCTATGCGATGACGGGCTGGCGCATCGGTTACGGCGCCGGGCCGGACGAGCTGATCAAGGCCATGGCGATTCTGCAGTCGCAGAGCACGTCGGGCGCGTCGTCGGTGAGCCAGGCGGCGGCGCTGGAGGCGCTGTCGGGGCCGCAGGACTGCGTGACGGAGTTCGCCCGCGTTTTCCGCGAGCGCCGCGATCTGGCGGTGGCGGAGCTGTCCGGCACGCCGGGGCTGGCGATCGTGGTGCCGCAGGGCGCGTTCTACGTGTTTCCGGATTGCTCGGGGCTGCTGGGCAAGCGCACGCCGGCAGGCGATGTGATCCGCACCGATACCGACCTGACGCATTACCTGCTGCGCGAGGCTGGCGTGGCGGTGATCGACGGCCATGCCTATGGCGCGCCGGGCACGTTCCGGCTGTCGTTCGCGGCTTCGCTGGACGATATCCGGCAGGGCTGCGCGGGCATCCGCGAGGCCTGCGCCAAGCTCGCCTAGTTGTTCCCGGGCCCGCCGACGAGCGGGCCGGTTCCGTTTTTCTGTTCAAACCACAACACAAGGGGAATCACCATGAAACGCCATTCACTTATCGCCGCCTGCCTGGGTCTGGCCGCGTTGTCGCTGGGCGCTGGCGCCCGCGCCGACCAGGTCGCGGACATCAAGGCCCGCGGCGAATTGATCTGCGGCACGCTGGGCACGTCGCAGCCGTTCAGCTTCCAGGACGCGGCGACGCGCCAGCTGGTGGGCTATGACGTCGACATGTGCAAGCTGGTGGCCGACAAGCTGGGCGTGAAGGTCAGCTACAAGCTGCTGTCGGTGGCGGCGCGCGTGCCGGAGCTGAACGAGGGGCGCGTCGATATCCTGGCGGCGAACCTGGGCTATTCGCCGGACCGCGCCGAGCAGATCGCTTTCAGCCACGCGTACTACGTCAGCCCGCAGAAGCTGCTGGTGCGCAAGGATTCGGGGCTGGACACGATCGAGTCGCTGAACGGCCGCCGCGTCGGCGCGACCAAGGGTTCCAGTTCGGAGCGCGAGATCAAGCGCATTCTCGATAAGTCGCAGGTGATCGGTTACGGCGACAGCTCGGCCACGTATCTGGCCCTGCAGCAGAAGAAGGTGGACGCGCAGTTCGCATCCGAACTGGTGCTGGTGCGCCTGGTGCTGCAGAGCTCGCCGACGGCGCCGGTCAACGTGATCGCCAAGTCGGTGTTCGACGAGCCGTGGGGCCTGGGCGTGCGCAAGTCGGAGCCGGGCATGCTGACGGTGGTGAACCAGGCGCTGGACGAGGCGGAAAGCTCGGGCGTGGCCGCGCAGTTGTTCGACAAGTGGTTCGGCGCGCAGACGCCGTACAAGCTCGAGCGCGGTTTCAAGATCGGCCCCATCGCGGGCTGAACGCCGGTACCGCGCAATGAGCCTACTTGACGCTTCGCAATACCAGCTGCTGGCCAGCGGCATGGTGGTGACGCTGCAGCTGTTCCTGGTGTCCTGGGTGATGGCGTTCACGATCGCGGTGACGCTGGTCGTGGTGCGCGCCACCAACCTGGCGCCGTGCCGCTGGCTGGTCGACGCCTATGTGGAATACCACCGCAACGTGCCGCTGCTGGTGCAGGTGCTGTTCTGGTACTTCGGCATGCCCGAGCTGCTGCCGGAGGGTTTCCGGATGTGGCTGTACCAGCACAACGCCGAGATGTCGCTGGCGGCGATCGCGCTGGCGCTGGGGTCGGCCGCCTATATCGCCGAGGACATCCGCAGCGGGCTGCGCGCCATTCCCGGCACGCAGTTCGAGGCGGCCCGGGCGCTGGGCGCCAGCTATCTGCAATGCATGCGCTTCGTGATCGTGCCGCAGGCGGTGCGGATTTCCATCCCGCCGCTGGTGGGCCGCGCCTTGCTGCTGTTCAAGAACACCAGCGTGGCCATGGCCATCGGCGTGATGGAGCTGACCTACCAGGCGCGCGAGATCGAGAACGAGACCTACCGCACCTTCGCCACGTTTGGCGCGGCGACCCTCATGTACCTGCTGGGATCCTTCCTCATCATGCTGATCGGATCGCGCATCTATGCGCGCTACCGCTTGAACCGGGGAGGCCACGGTGCTTGATCTCCTGTCGCAATACTGGCCGACGCTGCTGGTCGGCCAATACCCCAATGGGCCGCTGGGCGGCCTGGCGCTGACGCTGATCCTGGCGTTGTGCGGCCTGGCGCTGTCGCTGCCGCTGGCGTTGGCCATCGCGCTGGCGCGGGTCAGTCCGTTTGGCTGGCTGCGCGTGGCCAGCAAGACGCTGGTGAACGTGGTGCGCGGCATGCCGCTGCTGATGCTGATCTTCTGGGCGTACTTCGTCATTCCGAAGCTGACGGGGCAGGTGATCAGCGGCTTCTGGACGCTGATCGCGGCGCTAGTGGTGTACGAGAGCGCCTATCTGTCGGAGGTGATCCGCTCGGGCATCGAGGCGGTGCCGCGCGGCCAGATCGAGGCCTCGCGCTCGCTGGGCGTGGGCTACTGGACCACGATGCGCCGGGTGGTGCTGCCGCAGGCGTTGTTCAACGTGCTGCCCAGTATGACCAGCCAGTTCGTCTCGACCATCAAGGAGACCTCGCTGGGGTATGTGATCAGCGTGAACGAACTGACGTTTGCCGCCAACCAGGTCAACAACCTGGTGCTGACCAAGCCGCTGCAGGTGTTCGGCATCCTGGCCATCATCTATTTCCTGGTGTGCTTCAGCCTGAGCCGCGGCCTGTCCTGGCTGGACCTGCGCATCCGCCGCCAGCGCGCCATGGCCTAGGGCCCGTGCGAGGCCCCTTTTAGCGAGAACAGGCCCTGAGCCGGCGCTTATCGGAATTCATCATGATCAAGCTTGAGAAAGTCAACAAATGGTATGGCGCGCATCACGTCCTGAAGGACGTGGACCTGTCGGTCGCGCGCGGCGAGGTGCTGGTGGTGTGCGGGCCGTCGGGCTCGGGCAAGTCCACCATGATCCGCACCATCAACCGCCTGGAACCGATCGAGAAGGGCCGCATCCTGATCGACGACGCCGACATCTACGGCAAGGGCGTCAACCTGAACGCGCTGCGCCAGAAGATCGGTTTCGTGTTCCAGCAGTTCAACCTGTTTCCGCACATGAGCGTGCTGGACAATGTAGTGTTCGCGCCGGTCAACATCCGCAAGCAGCCGCGCAAGCAGGCCACCGAGCTGGCGCGCCAGCTGCTGGCGCGGGTGGGGCTGGAGCACAAGATCGACGCCTATCCCGGCTCGCTGTCGGGCGGCCAGCAGCAACGCGTGGCGATCGCCCGCGCGCTGGCGCTGCAACCGCCGGTGATGCTGTTCGACGAACCCACCAGCGCGCTCGACCCCGAGATGGTGGGCGAGGTGCTGCAGGTGATGAAGGGCCTGGCCAAGGACGGCATGACCATGGTCTGCGTGACGCACGAGATGGGGTTCGCGCGGGACGTGTGCGACCGGGTGGTGTTCATGGATGCGGGCGAGATCCTGGAGGTGGATACGCCGGAGCGCTTCTTCAGCGCGCCGCAGCATCCGCGGGCGCAGCGGTTCTTGGCGGATATCTTGCATCCGCGCGGGTAGGCGGGGCGCGGAGCCTACCGTCCGCCCGGTTCCTTGCGGACCGGGCGGCGCGCAGCCGCGCTGCTGTCGACGATAATGTGAGGGTTCTTCATGCATTTCACGTCCACCGCCGCGATGTACACCCTCAAACAGCTGGAGGCGTTCTACTGGAGCTCGCAACTGGGCAGCTTCAGCTCGTCCTCGCGTAAGCTGCACACCACTCAGTCGGCGGTCGCCAAGCGGGTGGGGGAGCTCGAAGCCTTCGCCGGCGCGCCGCTGTTCGAGCGCCGCGCCAAGAAGCTGGTGATGACGGCGCAGGGCCGCAAGCTGTTCGAGCTGGCGCGCGAGATGCTGGACCTGAACAGCCGCATCGTGCAGAACATGGCCGACCCGGCCAGTTTCGAGGGCGTGGTGCGGCTGGGCGTGACCGAGCTGGTCGGCATGACCTGGCTGGCGCGGCTGGTCAGCCAGATCAGCCTGCGCTATCCCAAGGTGCAGTTGATGCCCGAGATCGACGGCGGCATCACGCTGTACGAGCGGCTGGAGCAGGATCAACTGGACCTGGCCATCATGCCGGGACCGTTCTGGAGCTATCAATACGACTGCGTCCACCTGGGCGCGGTGACCAACGTCTGGATGGCCAGCCCGTCGCTGGACATCGATTTCTCGGCAAGGCTGGCGCCGCAGGACCTGGCGCCGTATCCGGTGATTTCACAGCCGACCAATTCGGCGCTGTCGCATCTGTACGATGCCTGGTTCGCCGAGCAGGGCCTGTCGGTCAAGCGGGTGCTGACCTGCAACAGCCTGGGCATGATGGCGCAGCTGACCATGCTGGGCCTGGGCATCAGCTACTTGCCGGGAGTGTATTTCGCGCCGCTGGTCGAGCGCGGGGCGCTGTGCCAGCTGGATGTCCAGCCGGATCTGCCGACGATCAATTACTACGCGGTGCACAAGAAGAGCATCGTCAATCCGGTGGTGTCGCGGGTGATCGATATCGCGCGGGAAGAATGCGCGTTCGAGGTGGCCGGGGCGTTCCTGCCGCATGTGCCGCCGGCGGTGGGGGCGGGCGGGGAGTAGGGCGGGCAGTGCTCGCGACCTGTGGCCGTCGGGGCGGTTCCGTCCTGGCAGGCCTCATGCCCACCAGAACGGAACGCTTCCCAAAGGGCGGGTTTACTTTCGCGCCCTTCAACGTTGGCGGGGCATGGATCGCGTCGCGCTCGGCGCAGGTTCGCAGAGCGCATCGGCGCGCAAGGCTTCGTAGGCAGCGCTTTTCCCGAATGATTCGTGAGTGACCATGGCGCCTGCCTTGAGGTCGGGCAGAATGTCGCTGCGGATGGCGATCGCCTGATGCCCTCGCACCCGCCTGGAGGGATAGCAGAAGCCATCGGGCCTCGCATCCGGTTCACGGCTCATCATGGCTTCGCGAAGGCGATGGCCGATCCAATGGCACGCCTCGTAGTCGCTCGATGAGATCGTGTCGTGGATGCCAAGCTTTGCACACGCTTCCCCCGACAGGTTCCAAAGGCGGAGATCACGGCCGAAGGCCAGGGTGCCGATGACGCCGGTTTCCACTGCCGATGGGGGTATATAGAAATTCCCCGCGCGCGTGGCGTCGTTTCGGACGAGTTGGCCTTCCCAAATAGCAGTGGAGAGGTCTCGGGCGAGATAGAGCCAAGCGTAAGGCAGCGGTTCTTCCTCCTGACGCAACGCCATCGGTGGACCGAACCGATAAGCGTTGATCAGGACTTCCGGCAACAGGTATCTTGCGTCGCCGGCCGTGCGGTATAGAACGGTGCCCGCCGCCAACTGCTCGACGGAATGGGCCAGCGCGGCCAGCAGGGCGGCGGTACTGGGAACTAGTGCCTGTAGGTGAGACGGCGGCTCGTAACGCGCTTGTTCATTGAATGGCATACCACGACCGATTTCAATCAGTCATGCCCCTTCCTGCATACCTTGCAAGCGTCAGAACCCGCTGCAACCGTTCTGCCGTCGACAGCGAAAGCAGCCGCTCCTGTGCGGGCGATACGGCTTGTCGATTTTCAAACGGCAGCCCCGCCAACATTTCCGCGGGTGATAGTTCGTTGAGGTCGTCTTGCTGGGTAACGAAAAAAGCATGAAGCTCGAACTGCAACACTCCACGCAACTCGGTGATGACGTGCGGCAAAAGGCTGGGAACCGGATCAACGAACTGCCAGGCCGGGAACATGCGCCCGTTCTGCTTCGCTGACGGCTTCACGCAATAGAGCTTGCCGGCCTTGTCGTATCGATACAGGGTCGTCAACGCGCTCAGCTTTTGCTTGGCCACCACCTCGGCGGGAGACCACATGGTAACTGGCAGCGCGGTCGCCTTTTCTTCAGGCAGCGCCAGATTTGCGTCACATACCAACCAGTCTTCGAGCTGTCGCACAAGGATGTTCAGCAGGTCATCGGCGCGGCCGGGTTTCTGGAGCGGGGAGAGCTCCTTGGCCAGCGTGGACGCCATGCTTAGGATCACTTCATGGGGATCGCCGGGATAGCTTCCATTGACAATCGCTCGGACATCTTTGGGAGTTGCCAGGTACTTTCGTGTGGGCAGGCCCATGGTCACCTCCTCAGGCGAACAGTCAGGTTGATTGCCAGCTTAGCCAAATTTTTTCAGTTTTTCCATTTTTTCCAGATTTATCGAGGACGAAGTGCCGGGCGCTTCGTATGTCTCATCAACGCCGTCCCCAATCAATACTCCCCGGCTCCGGACAAACCCAAGACCCCTGCAACCTTTCCCGGATCTGCGCCAGATCCTGCTCCACCAGCAAAACCCCATCCCGGAACACCGGCACCAGCGCGCCGCCGGCCGCCTGCTCCGGCGTCTGCTGGTCGTGCAACACATACCCCGTCGCTGTCTCATCGACCCGCAACAAGCCCTTGGCCGACCGCTTCACGCCGGAGTCGGTGACCGGGTCCTTCACCAGTTCCTGGGGTTCGCCATTGACCTCGGCATACGTCGCCTTCAAGGCCCAGCCGAAGCTGTCGCGCGTCAGGTATTGATAGGTGTACGAGCCGATGCCCAGGACCACGTTGCCCGACGCGAAGCCCTTCTTCTCCAGTCGCGTCAGGATGTCGCGGCCGCGCGCCAGCGTGATGGAGTCGCCGTAGATCAGGCCGACGTGCGGGTCCAGCAGCTTGTAGCCGCGGTCGGTGACGGCGCCGCCGAAGATGTTCCACAGGCATTGCACCGCGCCGTTGACTTCGGCCTCGCGCAGCGCCTGGCTGGCGCGGGCGTCGTCGTCCAGGCGCCAGTAGCGGCCGGTCGCGGCGTCACGCACCGCTTCGAAGCCGTCGCGGCGGGCGGCGGCCAGGGCTGCCGTGTCTTCGATGCTGGGGACGTCGGTGCAGAAGTAGCCGGTCAGGATCTTCACGGGATCGCCGGAGTCGGGGCGGAACACGACCTTGGCGTTGCCGAAGGGATCAGGCTGGCGCGCCAGGATTTCCGACTTCAATGCGGCGGCGAAGTCGGTGACCACTTGCCAGAAGTCCCAGGTGTCCGACACCACCGACACGATGCCGGCCGGATAGACCTGCGTGACCAGGCGGCGGATGGTTTCGATTTCGCCTTCCTTGCTGCCCAGGCACATGACCGAGTGTTCGGTCGCGGGCACCGAACCGCCGACCAGTTCGCGGTCCGAGTCGGCGCCGTACAGGTCTTCGAGGTAGTCGATGGCGGGGATGGTGTCGGTGCCGGTGAACGACAGCAGGTGGCCGGCGCCGCTCTTGCGGGCGTCGTACAGGCCGGACATGCCGCGCATCGAGAAGTCGTGGCCCTGCCAGTTGACGAAGTCCATCGGGCTGCCGGTCAGGCGGGCGAAGTAGGTCAGGAGCTTGCGGTATTCGAAGGCGATGGTGGCCACGGTGGACGGCTTCCACGATTCGCAGCTGAACAGCGTTTCGATGTAGGTGACCAGCCAGGCGAATTCGGGCTTGGTGTTGACGAAGGTGACGGGCGGCACGCGGATGTCGACGCGGGCGCCTTCGGGCAGGGAACGGATCTCCAGCGGCAGATAGCCCAGCTCGTACAGCGCCTGCAGGTGATCGACGGTGACCGCGCCCTTGCCGAGCGCATTGTCGACGCGGCGCTGGTACTGGCGCACGGCGACGCCGGCGGGCTTGCCGAAGAATTCGCGGTTGAACAGGTCGATCAGGATTTCCTTGATGAAGCCTTGCAGGCCGAACCAGACGATCTTGTTGTCGAACAGTTCGGGCAGCACCGGCGCCAGCCGGGCCGAGCGCGGGGTGAAGTTGGCCAGGATCTTGTTGGCGCCCCTGGGGTACTGGAAGGGGTGGCCGGTCTTGTAGAAGTCGGCCTGCAGCAAGGGGTTGATGCCGTTCTTGGTGGTGGGGACGGGGGCATTCATGATGGGGACTCCTGCTTGAGGTTCAGTTGGCCGGGTTGGCGAGCGCGGGGGCGCTGGCGGCTTTGATCGTGTTGGCGGGCAAGGGGGAGTTGGCGTCGTTGACCAGAATGGGCGCGCCGACGCCTTCGCTGGCGGTCCAGTCATAGGCGGTGTAGATCCCGGCGTAGCGGGCGTTCAGTTCGGCCAGGCCTTTGCCGAAAATGCCGTGGGTGACGTACAGGTAGAGGGGCTGGCCGGTCTTGTCGCGCAGGGCGTTGGCCAGTTCCAGGAAGGTGCGGCCGCCGTCGCAGATGTCGTCGACCACCAGCACGGGTTGCGCGGGGATGTCGTCGGGCACGCGGGTTTCGGTGATGCGGCCGGTTTGCGGGTCGCGGACCTTTTCGGCGTAGCGCACGTCGGCCACGCCCAGCTTTTTGGCCAGGGCCTGCACGCGCTTGCGGGCGCCGGCGTCGGGCGCCATCAGGGTGACGCCGTTGGCGAAGGCGGGGTTGGCCAGCGCGTTCTTCAGGAAGGCGGCGGCGTCGATCACGCGGACGCGTTGCAGCAGGGCGGGGGTGACGTCGCTGTGCGGTTCGACCACGGTGACGGTGGCGTATTGCTGGTCGTTGATCAACTTGCAGAACACCGCCGCGCCGAGCGCCTCGCCCGGATTGCAGACTCGGTCCTGGCGGGCGTAGGGCACGTAGGGCATGTCCAGGTGCACGGGCGCGGCCGGGTTCAGGCGGCGCAGCGCGTCGGTCAGCATCAGCAACTGCATGACGTCGTCGGCCGATTTCAGCAGGGCGTGGATGCGGAATTCGCTGGCCGCGTCGGAGCGGGCCTGCAAGGCCGCGGGTACGGTGACCTGGCTTTCGCCGCCGGGGAACACGAACGCGCTGGGCGTATCGGTGTGGCGTTGTCCTTCTATTACCGCGGTGAGGGTGAACATGATTTGGTCTTAGTGGCAAATTAAAACTAAGTAAGGCAAGTATAAGCCTGCTTATTGTTTATTTGCAACTAAGAGGAATTCGGCGCGGGGTTAGCCGACGCTGCGGTCGAACAGGGCGAAGTCTTTCAGGCGGTACAGGCGGGCGGGACGCTGCGCGCCCAGCGCGTAGTCGTCGGTGGCTTCCAGCACGTCCCAGGCTTCCATCTTGCGGCGGAAGTTCGATTTCTCGAGCGTGGTCTGCAGGATGGCTTCGTAGGTGCGCTGCAGCTCGGTCAGGGTGAAGCGTTCGGGCAGCAGGAAGAACGGCAGGGTCGAGTAGCTGGATTTGCCGCGCAGGCGGGCCACGGCGGCGGCGACGATGTCGGCGTGGTCGAAGGCCAGCGGCGGCAGCGCATCCACGCTGACGAAGCGGAAGCCGGCGGGGGCGGCTTCCAGTTCGGCGGCTGGCACCAGCGCCACGTAGGACACCGACAGCGACCACTTGCGCGGGTCGCGGTCGGGGCCCGAGAGCACCTGCAACTGCTCCAGGTAGCGCGGCTCGAAGCCGGTCTTCTCGCGCAGCACGCGGCGGATGCTGGCCTCGGTGCTGGCGTCTTCGTCCACGTGCACCACGCCGCCGGGCAAGGCCATGGCGCCCTTGAACGGCGCGCGGTCGCGCGGGTGCAGGGCGATTTCCAGGCCGGTCGTGCGCAGGGTGAGCAGGACGGCGTCGACGGTGACGAGGGGCTGTGGGTGGTCCAAGTGGGGTTCCGGGCGTGGCACTTCGGGGTAAGGTGCCACTATGCGACGGATTGGTCAACCGCGCCCGTCGAACTAGCCCGCGGCGCCGATCCCGTCCAGCTCGGCCACGGCCTGCGGCGGCAGCGCCAGGCTGGCCGCGGCGACGTTCTGCCGCAAGTGTTCCAGCGACGAGGTGCCCGGGATCAGCAGGATGTTGGGCGAGCGTTGCAGCAGCCAGGCCAGCGCGGTCTGCATCGGCGTGGCCTGGCATTCGGCGGCCACGCGCTCCAGCGTGGCCGATTGCAGCGGCGAGAAGCCGCCCAGCGGGAAGAACGGCACGTAGGCGATGCCGTCTTGCGCCAGCCGCCCGATCAGCGCGTCGTCGGCGCGGTGCGCGATGTTGTACTGGTTCTGCACGCAGACGATGTCGGCGATGCCGCGCGCCTGCGCCACCTGGCGCGCGGTGGCGTTGCTCAGGCCCAGGTGGCGTATCAGGCCCTTGCGCTGCAATTCGGCCAGGGTGGTCACCGACTGTTCGATGTCGCCTTCGGCGGGGCCGGCCACGTCGAACATGAGGCGCAGGTTGACCACGTCCAGCACGTCCAGGCCCAGGTTGCGCAGGTTGTCGTGCACCGCCGATTCGAGTTCGGCGGGCGAATTGGCCAGCAGCCACGAGGCATCGTCGCCGCGACGCGCGCCGACCTTGGTGACGATGGTCAGGTCGTCGCGGTAGGGATGCAGCGCTTCGCGGATCAGTTGGTTGGTGATGTGCGGGCCGTAGAAGTCGCTGGTGTCGATGTGGTTGATGCCGAGTTCGAGCGCTTCCCGCAGGACCGCCAGGGCTTGCGCCTTGTCCTTGGGCGGTCCGAAGACGTGGGGGGGCCGGCCAGTTGCATGGCGCCGTAGCCCAGGCGGTTGACGGTCAGGTCGCCCAGCGCATAGGCGCCGGCTTGTTGAATCGAGGTCATGAGGTGCTCCAGGGAGGGAATGACAGCGAGTCTAGGGCGGTGCGGGGCGTGCGACAATCCCTGGTAATCGCACAGCTTGTGCGCAATGGCGAACAATCGGGGCCGGCCATGTCCAATCTTCAAGACATCAGCGCCTTTGTCGCGGTGGCCACGCATGGGGGATTTCGCGGCGCGGCGCGCCAGACGGGGACCAGTGCGTCGCAGTTGAGCGAAGCCGTGCGCCGGCTGGAAGCCCGGCTGGGCGTGCGGCTGCTGAACCGCACCACGCGCAGCGTGGCGACCACGGCGGCCGGGCAGCGCCTGCTGGAGCAACTGGCGCCCGCGCTGGACGCGGTCGAGTCGGCGCTGGACGTGGCCAACAGCTTTCGCGACCGGCCGGCGGGCCGGCTGCGGCTGAATGTGCCGCTGTCGGCGTCCCGGCTGGTGCTGCCGCGCATCGTGCCGCCGTTTCTGGCCCAGTATCCGGAGATCCGGCTGGAGGTGATCGTCGACGATCGCTTTGTCGAGCTGCTGCAGTCCGGCTGCGATGCGGGCATCCGGTACGAGGAAAGCATGGACCAGGACATGGTGGCCATCCCCATCGGGCCCCGGCGCCAGCGCATGGCGGTGGCCGCCGCGCCGGCCTACCTGGCCCGGCATGGGCGGCCGCAGCATCCGAAAGACCTGCGCCAGCATCTCTGCCTGCGCGGCCGCTTCGCCAGCGGCGCCATGCCGCCGTGGGAGTTCGCCAAGGACGGCAAGTCGATCACGGTGGAGGTGGACGGCCCGCTGATCGTCAGCCTGGGAGAGGCGGTGGATCTGGCGGTCGATGCGGCGGTGGCGGGCGCCGGGGTGGTCTTCCTGTTCGAGGAATGGCTGCAGCCCTATCTGGACCGCGGCGAGCTGGAACCGGTGCTGCAGGATTGGTGGCCGAGTTTTACCGGGCCGTTGCTGTATTTTCCGGGGCGGCGCTATCTGCCGGCGCCGCTGCGCGCGTTCGTGGATTTCGTCCAGGCGACGCGCTGGTAGCGAGCGTAGGCGGGGGGCAGGGGCATCAATCCGGCGGCGGCATGCGATCGGCGAACGCTTGCGCCGACAGGCTGAAATCCTCGATCAAGGCCGGGTTCAGCTCCGGGCAGACGCTGCCCCGCATCTGTTGCAGCCACTGGTGGAAGGCGGCGAAGAACGCGTCGGTGGCCGGCGTCAGCTCGAACACGCCGGCATCGGTGTGGGTCAGCGCCAGGGCGGCGACGATGCGCTGGAATTGCGTGGGATGGGCCGCGATGTGACGCGGCGGCACCTGCATCAGGGCCCGGATCAGCTTCATTTCCTGGGCCAGGTCTATGATGGTCGGCAGGCCGGCGACTTGCTTGCTGAGGGTATGGAGATCCATGGGCAGGTGAGCCTTCACGAAGATTCCATGAGGGATGGCGGGACATCGGCGCCATCCTGAAAAATCGGGCGCGGGGCGGTGGTGCCCGCCGCGCCCGTCTTGCGGTTCACGCGGGACGGTCAGCCGCAGCGGATCGCCGTCATCACATCCTTGTCGTCGACGATCAGGTTCAGGCGGGTGTCGTTGTATTCCATGGTGACCAGCTGGCCGGGGCGCAGGATGCGGGCGGTGGTGGCGCCGCTGCGCTTGCGCAGGTCTTCCAGGACGGACTGGGTGGCCTTCTGGCCGATCTGCGATTGCAGCGGGCTGGCGTCGCAGGTCTTGCCAGAGGAGGGGATGGCGGAGGGCGATCCGTACGTCGCGCCGGACGAGCTGTCGGCGGCGGCGGGCGAGCTGGAGGAGCTGGAGGCGGCGGACGAGGAAGCGGAACGCGGGGCTCCGGAATTGGCGCAGGCGCTCAGCGTGGCTACCAGCAGAACGGGAATCAGCTTGCGGATCATGATCACTCCTGAAAAAGAAAACGTTTCCACGGCGCGGCCGGCGTGCGGGCTGGCGGGCGGCGCGGAAAATCCATCATAGACCAGCCGCCCGCGCCGCGCTTGGCCGTGGAGGGCGGTCATCGCTTCGGGTCGCCGCGTCCTGCTGTCGCTCCGCGCCGCCGTCAGTGGAAATTGCGGCTGGGCATGCTCAGGCCGCCCAGCAAGTCGGACAGGTCCACCAGCCGCTGCGCGATCAGGTGGCGCACGCCGTCCACGCTCTGCCAGCTGCCGTAGACGCCGAGCAGGGAGGAGGCGAGCAGCTCGCGGCGCTGGCGTTCGATCAGTTCGGGACGCACCACCACGTTGACCGGCCCGGTTTCGTCTTCCAGGGTGACGAAGATGACGCCCTTGGAGGTCTGCGGCCGCTGGCGCACGGTGACGATGCCGCAGGCGCGGGCCACGCGCTTGTCGGGGTAGCCGTTGAGCACGCTGGCCGGCTGGAAATTACGCGCCGCCAGTTGCGGCCGCAGCAGTTCGACGGGGTGGCGCCGCAGGGTCAGGCCGACGCTGCGGTAGTCGGCCGCGACGGTCTGGTTCTCAGTCGGCGCGGCCAGTCGCGGCGTCTCGGTTTCGTGGATGGCGGCGTCGCGCAGCAGGTCGCGGCTGTGGACGCTGGCGGCGGCTTCCCAGCTGGCCTGGCGGCGGTGGCCGGCCAGGGTCAGCAGGGCGTCGCCGGCGGCCAGCGCGTTCAGGTCGTGGCGCGTCAGGGCGGCGCGGCGGGCCAGGTCGCCGGTGCTGGTGAAGGGGGCGTCGGCGCGGGCGGCCTCGATGCGGCGGGCGCTGTCTTCGTGCAGGCCCTGGATCAGGTTCAGGCCCAGGCGCACGGCGGGGCGGATCTCGTCCGAGGCGGGGGCGTGGGGATGCGGCCGGCGCGGCGGCGCGTCGGCGGGCGCGGTCTCCAGCGCCGCGTCCCAGCCGCTGACGGTCACGTCCGCCGGCAGCACCCGCACGCCGTGGCGGCGCGCGTCCTGCACCAGTTGCGCCGGGGGATAGAAGCCCATGGGCTGGGAGTTGAGCAGCGCGGCCAGGAAGGCCTCGGGCTCGTGGCGCTTGAGCCAGGAGCTGGCGTAGGCCAGCAGCGCGAAGCTGGCGGCGTGGCTTTCGGGGAAGCCGTATTCGCCGAAGCCTTCGATCTGGCGGAACAGCGCTTCGGCGAAGTCCAGCGTGTAGCCGTGCGCCAGCAGGCCGCCCACCAGCTTGACGCGGTATTTGTCGACGCCGCCCTTGCGCTTCCAGGCGGCCATGGAGCGCCGCAGCTGGTCGGCGTCGCCGGGCGTGAAGCCGGCCGCCACCACGGCGATCTGCATCACCTGTTCCTGGAAGATCGGCACGCCCATGGTGCGGCTGAGCACGCCGCGCACCTTTTCGCTGGGATAGGTTTCCTTTTCCTTGCCCTGGCGGCGGCGCAGGTACGGATGCACCATGCCGCCCTGGATCGGGCCGGGCCGCACGATCGCCACCTGCACCACCAGGTCGTAGTATTTGCGCGGCCGCAGGCGCGGCAGCATGCTCATCTGGGCGCGCGATTCGATCTGGAACACGCCGATGGTGTCGGCCTCGCAGATCATGTCGTAGGTGGGTTCGTCACCCTCGGGGATGTCCTGCAGGCGCAGCGGCCGGCCACGGCGCTGGCCGGCCAGTTCCAGGGTGCGGCGCAGCGCCGACAGCATTCCCAGCGCCAGCACGTCGACCTTGAGCAGCTTGAGCGCGTCCAGGTCGTCCTTGTCCCACTGCACCACGCTGCGGTCGGCCATGGCGGCGTTCTCGATCGGCACCAGCCGCGACAGCTTGCCGCGCGAGATGACGAAGCCGCCCGGGTGCTGCGACAGGTGGCGCGGAAAGCCCATCAGGGTCTGGGCCAGCGCGGCCCACTGCCGCGCCACCTGCGATTCCGGATCGAGGCCGCAGGCGCCCAGGGTGCGCAGCATTTCCTTCTTGCCGTCCCACCACTGGTGGGCGCGCGCCACCGCGTCGATCACGCCCGCGTCCACGCCCAGCGCGCGGCCGGTGTCGCGCAGCACGCTGCGCGGCCGGTACGAGATCACCACGGCGGTCAGGGCGGCGCGCTGGCGGCCGTATTTGCCGTAGATGTACTGGATCACTTCCTCGCGCCGCTGGTGCTCGAAGTCGACGTCGATGTCGGGCGGCTCGTTGCGTTCCTTGCTGATGAAGCGCTCGAACAGGTTGGTGCCGCGGCGCGGGTCGACCTCGGTGATGCCCAGGCAGTAGCACACCGCCGAGTTGGCGGCCGAGCCGCGCCCCTGGCACAGGATGCCGTTGTTGCGGGCGTACAGCACGATGTCGTAGACCGTGAGGAAGTAGGCCTCGTATTGCAGGTCGGCGATCAGCGCCAGTTCCTTGTCGATCTGTTCGGTGACGTGGGCCGGCGTCCCGTCCGGAAAGCGCCGCGCCGCGCCGGCCAGGGTTTCCTGGCGCAGGTAGGTGGCGGGCGTGTGGCCGCGCGGGATGATCTCGTCGGGGTATTCGTAGCGCAGTTCGTCCAGCGAGAAGGCGCAGCGCCGCGCCACCACCAGCGTCTGCGCCAGGGCCTCGGGCGGATAGAGGTTGGCCAGCCGCATGCGGGTGCGCAGGTGTTGTTCGGCGTTGCCCGACAGCGCGTAGCCGCATTGCGACACGGGCTGGTGGATGCGGATGCCGGTCAGGGTGTCGTGCAGCGGCTTGCGCGAGCGCACGTGCATCTGGACGTGGCCCAGCGCCACCACCGGCAGGTCGGCGGCGCGCGCGGCGTGGTCGACGGCGGCGCGGTGCAGGTCGTCGCGCGAGCGGTACAGCAGCGTCAGGCCGACCCAGGCGCGGTGCGGGAAGGTGGCGGCCAGCCAGCGCGCCTGCCGCGCTATGCGGTCGGGGTCGTCGCCGTAGACCGGCGACAGGATCGCCAGGCATTCGGGCAGCTGGCGCAGGTGTTCGTAGCCCGGCGGCGGATGGGTGAAATCCTCGGGCGCCAGCCGGTATTCGCCCTTGGGGGCGCGGGTGCGGGCCAGGGTGATGAGTTCGGACAGGTTGCCGTAGCCCTCGCGGGTCTGGGCCAGCAGGGTCAGGTCCAGCGGCGCGGCCTCGGGCCCGGCGCGCAGCCGGAAGGTGGCGCCGATGATGAGCGGCAGCTTCTGGGTCTTGGCCTCCATGTGGGCGCGCACCACGCCGGCCAGGCTGCATTCGTCGGTGATGGCCAGGGCGGCGTAGCCCAGCTCGGCGGCGCGGGCGGCCAGTTCCTCGGGGTGCGAGGCGCCTTGCAGGAACGAGAAGTTCGACTGGCATTGCAGTTCGGCGTAGCCGGGCAGCCCGGTCGGCGGGCCGGGGGGCGTCGTCATGGGGATCGTCGGGCGCTTGCATGGCGGTCAGGCGTACAGCCCGTGCAGATACCAGCGGGCGTGCTCGTCGTCGCGCTCGCGGTAGATCCAGTAGCGCGCGCTGGCGGCGTCCTCGGCCACGAAGTAGTCGCGCACGGTGAGCGCCGGGTCCCACCAGCCGCTTTCGATGCGCTCGGGGCCGCGCATCAGCCGCAGCGCCTGGCCGGCGTACTGCGGGCGGTGGCCGGCCAGCTTCAGCGGCAGTGGCGGATCGAGCAGCCAGAAGGGGCGGTCCAGCGGGTCGGGCAGCGGTTCGGGGCGCTGCGGCGGCTCCAGCGCGTCGCCCCAGGCATTGGCGGCCTCGGGCCGGTGGTCGGGGGCGGGACAGGCGTGGCGCACCTGCTCGCGGCCCAGCCGCGCCGTCAGCAGGTCCAGCAGCCGGGCGTGGTCGGCGGCGGTGCCGCCGGGCTCCGGGAACAGCGTGGTGCTGGCGGCGGGCTGTTCGGTGGTGTCGGGCGCCAGCAGCGTCACCGCGATCACCGGCGCTTCGAGCGTCAGGCGGCCGAGCTTTTCGCGCAGCAGGTTGAGGATCTGCGGCGCCTGCCAGACGGGTTGGGCCAACGCCAGTTCCAGGTCGGTGGGCGGGCGCGCGTGGCGGCCGCGCTCGTGGTCCAGGCGCAGCAGCACGCGCCGCACCGCCAGCTGCCGCGCCGTCAGCCAGCCGCCCAGCTGTTCGGCCAGGCGCCGCGCCACGGCCAGCACCGCGTCGGTGTGCTCGAGGTATTCCATCAGCTCGATGCGGCGCTCGAAACGCGGCGGCGGCTCGATCCAGCGATGCAGCTCGGGCAACTGGCCGTAGGCCGCGTCCAGCGCCTGCAGCAGGTCGGGCGCGCTGCGCCGTTGCAGGCCGGCGCGCGGCAGGGCGCGCAGGTCGGCCAGGGTATGGCAGCCGATGTCGTTGAGCCAGTCCAGGCGCGGCTGGGCCTGGGGCAGCAGGGCCACGGGCAGGGCGTCGAGCCGGCGCGCCAGCGTGCGCGTGGTCAGCACCCGGCGCGGCGGCCGGCGTCCGCCGCGGTGCGCCAGCAGCCAGGCGCCGGCGGCGGTGGGCGCCATGCCCAGCGACACGCGCAGGTCCAGCGCGGCCAGCGTGGCGGCCACGCGCCGGTGCAGCGCGCGCGGCCCGCGGAAGAACAGCAGGCTGGCGCCGACATTGAGCAGCACGGTGTCTGCGTCCGCCAGCGCGACCTCGGGGGTGTATTGCAGCAGCGCCAGCGCCGCGCCCTGCAGGGTGTCGGCCTCGGCCACCGGGTCGCGCGTCAGCAGTTCGACCTCGGGCGCGATGGCGGCCGCGCCGCCGCGGCGCATGCCCGGGCGCACGCCGGCCTGGCGCGCGGCGGGCGTGAGGGCGGCGACGCGTTCCTGGTCGAGGACCGCGCAGGCCTGCGCCTCAAGCGGCCAGTGCGGGCGCAGGGCGTCCAGCGGCAGGCAGCGCAGGCAGGCGGCGATCCAGAGGCGCATGGCGGGTGGGCGCCAGGACGCCGGGCTCCAGGCCCACGTACAGCGGGGCCTCGCAGACCGGTCCCCGGCGCTTGAGGATATGGACGGACAGCCCGCCCGGCGCGGGCGCGAGCGCCAGGCGCAACGGGGCGGGAGTGGCGTGCTGCGCGGCGCTGGCCGGACGCAGGGCGACGAACAGCAGGTCGCTGGCCTGGGCCGCCAGGTGCAGCCGGCGCAGCGATTCGGGGCGCACGTGCGGCAGCCAGCAGAGCAGGGCGCCGCAGCTGCCGTTCTTCAGGATCTGCTCGGCGGCCCACAGGGCGTCCAGGGGTTTTTCGGGGGCGACCCAGAGCAGCTGGCGCGGGTCGAGCCGCCAGCTCATCCAGCTGGCGATGTGCGGCGCATGCGGCGGCTGCACCAGGGCGATGGGGCGGCGCGTTTCGAGCTGCGCCAGGGCCGGGCGCAGCAGGCGGATTTCACCGATGCCGGGTTGCGGCGCCAGCAGCTCGATCAGCGACCCCAGCGGCCAGCCGCCGTCCGGCAGCTCGGCCGACAGGGCGGCGTGGCCGGTGGGCAGGCTGCGGGCGGCGCCGCGCGCCAACTGGGTGGCGCGCCACAACGCGGGATGGATCTGTTCTGGCGACGGCATGGCGGGTGGACGACCCGGTTTTCCTGGGTGAAGACGCGGTGGGCGGCG
>NZ_CYTY01000055.1:0-8112 GCF_001298995.1 Achromobacter sp. 2789STDY5608615 | reverse complement strand
CGTCGCGCGGGACGGCCCGCTATCGCGTCAGGTCCGCGCGGCCTGCCCGGCGGCCACCGGCGCGTCCTGGCCGACGCCGGCGGCGCGGTCGGCCTCGAAACCGTAGAACTGCATGTCTTCGTAGCGGATCCAGCGCGACTTTTTCACCAGCCGGTGGCCGATCCAGAACGCCAGGAACAGCGGGATCGCCAGGTAGGTCGAGACCACCCCGATCCAGTCGATGCGCTCGTCCAGGAAGGCCTGGTAGTTCTGGCCCAGCGTGACCAGCAGGCACAGCACGAAGGCGAACAGCGGGCCGAACGGGAACAGCCCGGCCTTGTAGGGCAGGTTGGCGGTGTCGTAGCCGTGCTTCACGTAGCCCTGGCGGAAGCGGTAGTGGCTGACGGCGATGCTGAGCCAGACGATGAACTCGGTCATGCCGGCGAAATTCAGCAGCCAGATGTAGACCGCCTTGGGGCTGTAGACCACGCTGAACATGCACAGGCAGGCCAGCGCGGTGGTGGCCAGCAGCGCGTACAGCGGCACGCCGTTGCCGGTCAGGCGCTTGAACACGGCCGGCGCCTGGCCCTCGACCGCCATGTTGAACAGCATCCGCGTGGCGGCGTACATGCCCGAATTGCCGGCCGACAGCACCGAGGTCAGGATCACCGCGTTCATCACGGTGGCCGCCGACAGCAGCCCGGCGTGCTGGAACACCAGCGTGAACGGGCTGACGGCGATGTCCTCGACTTCGTTGCGCAGCAGCTGCGGGTCGGTATAGGGGATCAGCAGGCCGATGATCAGGATCGCCAGCACGTAGAACAGCAGGATGCGCCAGAACACGTGGTTGATGGCGCGCGGCACGTTGCGGCGCGGGTTCTCGGATTCGCCGGCGGCCACGCCGACCAGCTCGGTGCCCTGGAACGAATAGGCCACCACCATGGCCACCCCGACCCAGGTGGCGGCGTTGCCGACGAAGGGCGCGTCGCCCACCGTCCAGTTGCGCAGGCCGACCGGCGCGTCGCTGTGGATGATGCCGACCAGCATGGCCACGCCCAGCACGATGAAGCACAGCACCGCCACCACCTTGATGATGGCGAACCAGTATTCGGCCTCGCCGAAGCTGCGCGCCGAGAAGGCGTTCAGGCCGAAGGTCAGCGCCAGGAAGACGACGCTCCAGATCCAGCCGGGGGTGTCGGGGAACCAGTACGCCATCACCAGCTGGGCGGCGACCACGTCCACCGCCACCACCGTGGCCCAGCTGAGCCAGAAGTTCCAGCCCAGCGCGAAGCCGAAGCCGCCGTCCACGTAGCGCGAGGCGTAGGTGCAGAACGAGCCCGAGACGGGCATGAAGGTGGCCAGTTCGCCCAGGCTGGTCATGATGAAATAGACCATCAGGCCGATCAGCAGGTAGACCGTGAGCGCGCCGCCCGGGCCGGCCTGGGCGATGGCCGCGCCCGAGGCGATGAACAGGCCGGTGCCGATGGCGCCGCCCAGGGCTATCATGGTCAGGTGGCGCGCCTTGAGCACGCGGTGCAACTGGTTCTTGCCGGCCGGAGGGGTTCCCGAATCTGTCGTCGGTGTTTTCATGGAATGCACAGGTTGATGCAAAGCGCTGCGCCGGCCACGAACGCCCGTCAGCGCCTGGTGGACACCGGGGGCAGTAGCCAGCCCGGGGGGCGCCTTGCCTAGGATTGCGTGTGACGGGCATTTTACAATGGGGCCATCCAGTGCCCGAACGGAGCCGTTGCATGGCTGCTTCTTCCCCAGATTCGTCCTCTTCTTCCCGCGCGATCGAACTGCTGCCCGAACCGGGCGCCGAGGTGCGTCAGTTGTTCATCCTGCTGCACGGCGTCGGCGGCGCGCCCGACAACCTGCTGCCGCTGGCCCAGGCCGTGCGCGCCGCGTTCCCCGCCGCGGCGATCCTGATCCCCGAGGGTTTCGAGCCGTTCGACGGCGGCGGCGCCGGCCGGCAATGGTTCTCGGTGCGCGGCGTCACCGAGGAAAACCGCCCCGAACGGGTGGCCCAGGCCCTGCCGCCGCTGGAGGCCTACGTGAAGCAGGCCCAGGCGCGCTTCGGCCTGCTGCAGTCCGACACCGCGCTGGCCGGCTTCTCGCAGGGCGCCATCATGGCGCTCGAACTGGTGCAGGCGCATGACGGCATGGCCGGCCGCGTGATCGCCTTTTCGGGCCGCTATGCGCAATTGCCCAAGGCCGCGCCGCAGTACACCACGCTGCACCTGTTGCACGGCGCGGCCGACGGCATAATGCCGGTGGCCCACATCCAGGCGGCGCAGGCGCGGCTGGACGAGCTGCATGGCGACGCCACCATCGACGTGGCCTCGCAGGTCGGCCACGAGCTGCACCCGGCGCTGATCCAGCGCGCCATCGAGCGGCTGCAGACCTGCGTGCCGCTGCGCAGCTGGGAAGCGGCGCTGGGCCTGAACCAGTCGCCGCCGGACGGCACCACGGTGCACTGACGCCGCGCCGATGAGTCCCGCCAAATCCTCCGCCGCCGCCCGCGACGCCGATCCGGTCGGCGGCGCGCAGAGCATCTTCCGGGTGCTGCGCATCCTCAAGTACGTGGGCGCCGCGCCCGCGCGCGGCGTCGGCCTGACCGACGTGGCGCGCGACCTGGGCCTGACGCCGCCGACCGCGCACCGCATGCTGTCGGCCCTGCTGCAAGAGGGCTTTCTGGCCCTCAACCCCAAGCTCAAGACCTACAGCCTGGGGCGCGAGTCGTACATCCTGGGGCTGGCGGCGGAAAGCCGCCACGGCATCAAGGCGATCGCCGAGTCGGCGGTGCTGCGGCTGGCCGAGTCCACCGGCGACACCAGCTTCCTGTCGGTGCGGTCGGGCCACGAGGCGGTCTGCGTCGACCGCAAGACGGGCGATTTCCCCATCAAGATCCTGACGCTGGAGGTCGGCCACCGCCGGCCGCTGGGCGTGGGGGCGGGCAGCCTGGCGCTGCTGGCGTTCCTGCCCAACGACGACATCGAGCGGGTGCTGGCGCGCTACGACGCCTCGGCCGCGCCGGACCTGCCGTCCACCGCGATGCTGCGCGAGGATATCGCCGCCGCCCGCAAACAAGGCTATGCGCTGAACCCGGGCCGCATCATTCCGGACATGCTGGGGGTGGGCGTGCCGGTGTACGACCGCGAGCAGCACGTGGTGGCCGCGCTCAGCGTGGCCGCGATCCGCTCGCGCTTGTCGGGGGCGCGGCTGCAGGAAGTGGTGGCGGCGCTGCAGCGCGCCGCCACGGAACTGGGCGCGGAGCTGGCGCCGCGCCCGGCCTGACGCGCGGCGCGACCGCGCGCGTCTCGGATCCGGGCAATCCGACAGGCATTGGACCGATCGGGAGATGGCCGGCAGGCGGCGCGTCCTGGCGTCCCGCTGGCCGGCCTGCTACGCCGGCTATCGTCCCGCGCAGGACTTGCCGCCGTCCACCGGCAGGCACACGCCGGTGATGTACTTCGCTTCGTCGCTGGCCAGGAACAGCGCGGCATGGGCCACGTCCCAGGCGTCGCCCATGCGGCCCATCGGGCTGGCGGCGTTGCGCCGCCGGCGCATTTCCTCGACATCCTCGAACTGGCCCGCGATCTGGGTGTAGATCAGCGGCGTGTCCATCACGCCCGGCAGCACCGCGTTGACGCGGATGTTGTCGGGCGCGTAGCGCACCGCCAGGGCGCGGGTCAGGTGGTTCAGCCCGGCCTTGGCGGCGTAGTACGAGGTGTATGGATAGGTGTTGACCTGGATCGAGGCCAGCGACGAGATGTTGACGATGCTGCCGCCGCCCTGGGCCAGCATGGCCGGCAGCACGTGCTTGCAGGTCAGGAACACGCCGGTCAGGTTGGTGTCCATGACGCGGTGCCAGCTTTCTTCGCTGGCCTCGATCGGGTCGCCCATCTCGGTGATGCCGACGTTGTTGTGCAGCACATCGATGCGGCCGGCCTCGGCCAGCGTGGCCTGCACCGCCGCCAGGATCTGCGCGCTGTCGGTCACGTCGGCCGCCAGCGCGGTGCAGCGGCCGCCTTCCTCGGCGATGATGCGGCGGGTTTCCTCGGCCGAATCGGCGCGCAGGTCGACCGCGAACACGTGCGCGCCTTCGCGGGCATAGAGCGCGGCGGCGGCGCGGCCGTTGCTCCAGCCCGGTCCGGACGAACCCGCGCCGAACACCAGCGCGGTCTTGCCTTGCATGCGCTGGCCCATGTCAGTCCACCGAGATGTGCGCGAACTCGGCCACCTTCTTCCACTTGGCCACGTCTTCCTTGATCATGGCGGCGAAGGCCTCCGGCTGGTCGGCCACCACGTAGGCGCCCACGCCGGCATACTTGGCCTGCACCTCGGGGTCGGCCAGCGCGCGGCGCGAGGCCTCGCCCAGCTTGGCCAGGATCGGCGCGGGCAGCCCGGCCGGGGCCAGCAGGCCGTTCCACATCTCGGCGTCATACGTCGGCAGGCCGACTTCGGCGAAGGTGGGCACGTCGGGCAGTTGCGGCAGGCGCTTGCGCGCGGCCACCACGATGGCGCGCAGGCTGCCCGACTGGATGTGCGCCATCGACGAGGCCGCCGTGTCCCACAGGATCGGCACCTGGCCGGCGATGACGTCGTTGAGCGCCGGGCCGGTGCCGCGATACGGCACGTGCATCATGTCCAGGCCCGACAGCGACTTGTAGTATTCCATCGCCATGTGGGTGGCGCCGCCGTTGCCCGACGAGGCATACGAATACTTGCCCGGCGCGCCCTTGACCAGCGCCACGAAGGAAGCGTAGTCCTTGGCCGGGAAGTCCTTGTTGACCACGATCACGCCCGGCACGCGGATGATCTGCGTGATGGGGGTGAAGTCCTTGACCGCGTCGTACGGCAGGTTCTTGTAGACGGCCGAGTTGGTGCCGTTGGTGCTGGAGGTGCCCAGCAGCAGCGTGTAGCCGTCGGGCGTGGCGCTGGCCACCGCGCGCGAGCCGACCGTGCCGCCGGCGCCGCCGCGGTTTTCCACCACCACCGCCTGGCCGATCTGCTTGCCCAGCGCTTCGGCGAAGATGCGGCCGACCACGTCCGAGGTGCCGCCGGGCGGGAAGGGCACGATCAGGCGGATCGGACGGTCGGGATAGTTGCTCTGGGCGCCGGCGGACGGCGCCAGCACGGTGGCCAGGGCGGCGGCCGCCGCGGTCAGCCAGGTACGGATCTTCATGGGTTGTCTCCTCGCTTGGTATGTCTGTGTTGTTATTCAGGCTCAGGCGATGCGGTCGCCCGGCTTGATCTTGGCGGCGCGGCTGTCGACGCCGGGCAGCATGTGCGCGGGGTCGCGCGTCACCACCACGTCCAGCACGGTGGGGCGGTCCTTGCAGGCATAGGCGGCGGCCAGCGCGGCCGGGATCTCGGCCGGGTCCTCCACCCGGATGCCGTTGCAGCCCAGCGCGCGCGCCACGTTGGCGTAGTTGGTCTCGGCCAGGTCCGACGACTGGTAGCTGCCGCTGCCGTACATCAGGTGCTGCAAGGCCTTGATATAGCCCGAGGCGGCATTGTTGACCACCACCAGGGTGAAGGCCAGGCCCATGCGCACGGCGGTTTCCAGTTCGCCCAGCGACATGTTGCAGCCGCCGTCGCCGGTCAGGCTGATCACCTGCCGCCCGGGCGCCGCCGCGGCCGCGCCGATGGCGCCGGGGATGCCGTAGCCGATCGACGCGAAGCCGCGGTCCGGCACGAAGCCGCGCCCGGCGCGCTTGGTGTCGAACAGCAGGCCGCCCCAGTGCGCGGCGAAGCCGCCGTCGGCCACCAGCACGCCGTCCTCGGGCAGGCTGGCGTTGATCTCGTGCATCAGGCGCGCCATGCCGATGGGCCGGTCGGCCGAGGTCAGCTTGGCGTGCACCGATTCGCGCCAGGTATGCATGGCCTGGCCGACTTCGGCGGCGTAGCTTTCCCGGCGGGCGGCGCCGTCGTCGGGCCGGGCGGCCAGGGACTGGTCCAGCTCGGCCAGTGTGGCGCGGGCGTCGCCCCACAGCCGCAGCGTCGGCGTGGTGGTGCGGTCGAATTCCTCGGCCACGATGTCCAGGTGGATGATGGGCGCGCCGGTGGCCAGCAGGTCATAGCGGCGCGTGGCCACTTCGCCCAGCTTGCAGCCGACCACGAACAGGCAGTCGGACTTGGCGATCAGGTCGTTGGCGATGCGGCTGTAGCGGCCGAACAGGCCCGCGTTCAGCGGATCGTCGCAGGCGATGGCGCCCTTGCCGCTCATGGTGTGGGCGACCGGGATGTTGTAGCGCCGGGCGAAGGCCTGCACCGCCTCGGCGGCCTCGCTGATGTGCACGCCGCCGCCGCACAGCATCAGCGGACGGGCGGCGCCGGCCAGCATGGCGGCGGCCTGCGCCAGGGCGTCGGCGTCGGGGCGGCAGCGCAGGGCGGGCGCGCGGCGGTAGGTGGCGCTGGCGTGGAAGGCGTCGGCGTCGAACGCGTGGACTTCATGCGCGATGTCCTCGGGCACGTCCAGCACCACCGGGCCGGGCCGGCCGCTGGTGGCGACCGCGAAGGCGCGCCGCACCAGTTCGGGAATGCGCTCGATCTTCTCGACCCGCAGCACGTCCTTGACCACCGGGCGCAGCACTTCCAGCTGGCGCGCTTCCTGCGTCATGTTCTTCCACGAATGCATGCGGTGCGAGTCGCCCACCAGCGCCACCATGGCGGTGCCGGCGTTGTAGGCCTCGGCCAGGCCGGTGACCAGGTTGGTGGCGCCGGGGCCGAGGGTGGCGTCGCACACGGCGGGGCGGCCGCTGACCTTGGTGTAGGCGTCGGCGGCGAACACCGCGCAGCGTTCGTCGTTGATCAGGTTGTGGTTCAGCTTCAGGCGTCGCACCGCGTCGTAGAACGGCAGCAGCTGGAAGCCGCCCATGCCGAACATCAGGCCGACGTCATGCGCCGCGAACATGCGGGCGATGGCTTCGCCGCCGGTGATTTCAAGGGTTTCCGACATGCGGGGAATGCTCCAGGTGGGTTGCGCGCCCGGCCAGCAGGGCGTCGATAAAGGATTTCAGGGGGGGCGCCGATGCGGCAGCCGAGTTCGCGGGCGCGGGCGTTGGCGCACGACACCACGCCGTCCTCGTAGCAGGAGCGCGCGTCGCCGATGCGGGCGCTGTGGGCCGACACGGTCAGCGCCGCGATGCCGCGCTGCTGCAGCAGGGGCAGGCGGCCGATGCCGGCGCTGTCCTTGCCGATGCCGGCGTCGTTGAAGGTCACCAGCCAGGGGCGGGGGCGCACGCCGTCGGTGGCCAGGCCCGCCAGCCGTTCGCCGTGCGAGGCGGTGACGGCGATGCGGCCGTCGTCGTCCGCCTCCAGCAACGAGACCGAGTCGGCGCCGATCACCCGCGGCGTGCCGTCGGCGGCCGTGGCCAGGACCGCGCGGGCCTCGTGGCGCGGCGCCGGCCAGGTCGGCGCCATGTCGGCATCGGCCAGCCGCCGCGCGGCCTGCGCCACGGCCATGCCGGGGCGGCAGCCGAGCGCATGGGCCAGGCCGTTGACGTGGCTGATGATGCCGTGGCGCGCCATGTCGGCGCCGTCGCCGATGCGGCAGCTGCGGTAGTCGGCGGTGGCGGCGGCCACGCCCCATTGCTGCAGTTCGTCCAGGCCGGCGATGCCGGCCTGCTGCCAGCCCACGCCGGCGTCGTTCAAGACCACCGCGCGCACCCGGCCTCGGGCGGCGCAATAGGCGGCGTAGCTGCCGCCGTGCGAGGCGGCGATCACCACGCGGCCGGCGTCCGTGGGGGCCAGCTTGGTGATGCTGTCGAGGATGCGCGCAGCCTCGGTGTGAATATGGTTTTCCATATTATGGATGTTTGGTCGAATTTTATTCGGGTTACGAGTTTCCGAGTGAAATCGACTTGTCTCTGTATAGGTTTGAATAATGATATGCAGCCGATTCTAAGAGGCGGCGGCTCGGATTCGCAATGTTGTCTCCATATTGTGGAAACTATATGAAGGAAGGCCGGGTGGCACAGGGCGAGCGGGCTAGGAGGGAGAGGCCGGCTGGAGCAATCGGTGCGGGACAGGGCGAGAAAGAGAGATAAGGCGGGCCGGGTCGGCTGGCGGCGCCGTCCGCCGGGCGCGCGCAGGCGCGGAGGCCTGCGGGGGGGGGCTTGCCCGGGG
>NZ_CYTY01000054.1:0-35426 GCF_001298995.1 Achromobacter sp. 2789STDY5608615 | reverse complement strand
GTGGCCAGCGAGCGGCGGGCGGCGGCGACGCCCGCCGCGGCCGCGGCGCCGCCGGCGCTGGTCTCCCGCAATGGCATGAACTTGCGGCTGACCGCCTCGATGTGTTGCCACGCCCGGCCGTGGGCGGGGGAGCCGGCGAGCCAGGCGCGCCACGCGGCGCGTTCCTGGTCGGAGACGGCCGCATCGCCCAGCGTCGCGTACCAGTCGGCGGCCTGCTTGAGATGTTCGACGGTGACGCCGCGCTCGTCGGCGTCGTCGCCATTGTCTGCGGGCACGGAAGACGCGTCGCCGGCCAGCATGGTCAAGCCTTCAATCCGGCTTCGATCAGCGCGCATTCCAGCATCGCCTGGGCCATGTACTTCTTGATCATGCGTTCGGAAACGCCCAGCTCGACGGCGATCTCGCGATACGGCATGCCATCGACCTGCGCCATCACGAACGCGGCGGCGGCCTTGTGCGGCAGGCGGCCCAGCATGCGGCCGATGTCGAGCAGGGTCTCGATGACGATGGCCTGGTGCTCCGCCGAGGCCGTGACCGGCTCGGGTTGCGCGGCCAGCGCATCGAGCCAGGCGCGCTCGACCTCGCGGTGGCGCCACAGATCCACGCACAACGCGTTGCCCACCGTGCGCAGATAGGCGCGGGCTTCCGCCACGCTGCCGAAGCGGGGAAATACCGTCTTGCTCAGCAGCCGGATGAAGGTGTCATGCGCCAGATCCGCGGCGTCGGCGGCATTGCCGAGCCGGCGGTGCAGCCAGCTGCGCAGCCAGCGGTGGTGATCGCAATAGAGGGCCTGCGCGGCGGCAGGGGTCGGGCAGTCGGAGGCGCTCACGGGATCAGGGCTGGGAGGGGGCCGGCGCCGTCGGCTGGCGGCGCGGGCTTTGAATCGAAAATGAGAATTAATCATCGTAGCGTAAACGTGCCGCCTCACACAACGCGCCGCAGGCGGAACAGCGGGCGCGCGCCGCCTCGTTCCGGCTGCGGCGCTGCCGCGCCTGGCGGGGGATGCGCACGGGAAATCCCTGATCCGCGGCGCATTGCTTGCGCGGCGAATCCGTGGCTAGAATATTTATATGTGCTATCGAAGTATTGCTAATCAATACTTATGGCGTAGATGAATATCGACGGCCGGACGCCCGATTCGGGTGGGTGCGAGGACCGTCCAAGCTGGGGAACCGCATGCGGATTGACGAGTACGAAGGGCTGGACGGCCTGGATCTGGCGGCATTGCTGGCGCGCAAGGAAGTGCAGCCCGCCGAGTTGATGGACTGCGCCTTGCAACTGGCGGAGCGGCGCGGCAAGCCGCTGAACGCGTTGACCTACGTGCAGCCGGAAACGGGCAAGGCCCTGGCCGCCGAATGGCGCCAGCGCGGAATCTTCCGCGGCATCCCGTTCCTGCTGAAGGACTCGGGGCTGCCCAGCCGGCGCTTCCCTTCCAGTCTGGGATCGCATCTGTTCGACGACGTGTCGTACCCGTTCGATGCCACGCTGGCCGAGCGCTTCGAGGCCTCGGGGCTGGTGCCCTTCGCCCGCACCACGGTGTCGGAACTGTGCATGGGGCCGTCCACCGAAGCCCGCCGCAATGGCGGCGCGACCTTGAACCCGCGCGCGCTGGACCGCTCGGTCGGTGGCTCCAGCGGCGGCGCGGCGGCGGCGGTGGCCGCGGCCATCGTGCCGGTGGCGCATGGCAGCGACGGCGGCGGTTCGATCCGCATTCCCGCGGCCTGCTGCGGCGTGTTCGGCCTGAAGCCGAGCCGCGGCCGGGTGCCGATGGGGCCGGCGCGCGGCGAAGGCTGGGGCGGCATGGCCTGCGAGGGCGTCATCACCCGCAGCGTGCGCGACACGGCGGCGGCGCTGGACGGCATCGGCGGCTACGCGCCAGGCGCGCCCTACGCCGCGCCGCCGCAGCCCGGCTCGTACCTGGACTCGGTGCGCGAGCAGCGCCGCGAACCGCTGCGCATCGCCGTCTGGCGGCAGGCCTGGAACGGCATCGCCATCGCGCCGGAATGCCTGGCCGCCGTCGACCGCACCGCGCGGCTGTGCCGCGAACTGGGTCACGAGGTGGTGGAGGCGCCGCTGCCCGACCTGGACTATTCCGGATTCGTGCGCGCCCACGGCACGGTGCTGGCCACCAACATCGTGCTGGCGGTGCAGGCGCGGCTGGCCGCGCTGGGCCGCGACCTGCGCGACGATGACCTGGAGCCGGTGATCCGCGACGGGCTGTCGATCGGGCGCGGGCTGTCGTCCACGCAGTACGTGGATTCGATCAACCGCTTCCATGCGATCGGCCGCGCCATCGAGTCGGCCATGACGGGCGTCGACCTGGTGCTGACGCCGACGCTGGCGCAGCTGCCGGCGGTGCTGGGCGACCTGGCGCTGGAAGGCGGGTTCTGGGCGTTCCGCGAAAAGGTGTCGCGCTACGCGACCTTCCTGGCGGTGATCAATGCCTCGGGCCAGCCGGCGGCCAGCCTGCCGCTGGACTGGACGGCCGCGGGCGTGCCGGTGGCCAGCCAGCTGATCGGGCATTTTGGCCGCGAGGACCAGATCCTGCGGCTGGCGGCCGAGCTCGAACGCGCGGCGCCCTGGGCCGGTCGGCAGATCCTGCTGCCCTGATCCGCATCGCGGCGCGCCGCGCGGGCGGCAGCGTCGTTCCACACCATACAAGGGGAAGAAATGAAGCGATCCATCCTGTTTTCCGCCGCACTGCTGCTGGCCGTGGCGGCGCCGCTCGCGGCCGTGCCGGGCGCCAGCCAGGCGCAGACCACCGCCCGGTTCGTGATGCACGCGCCGCTGCGCGTGCTCGACCCGATCCTGACCTCGGCCTACGTGACGCGCAACCACGGCTATCTGGTGTACGACACACTGTTCTCGATGGACGCGACGGGCCATCCCCAACCGCAGATGGTGGCGTCCTGGACGGTGTCGGCGGACGGGCTGGAATACACCTTCAAGCTGCGGCCGGGCCTGACGTTTCACGACGGCGCGCCGGTCACCGCGGCCGACGTGGTGGCGTCGCTGCAGCGCTGGGAGGCCGGCGACCCGACCATCGGCAACCGCCTGAAAAGCGTGACGGCGGCGCTGGCCGCGCCGGCCGCCGACACCTTCACGCTAAAGCTGAGTGCCCCCTATGGCCTGGTGCTGGAATCGCTGGCCAAGGAAAGCTCGCCGGTGCCGTTCATCATGCCGCGGCGCATCGCGTCCGTGCCGGCCTCGCAGGCGATCACCGAGGTGATCGGCTCCGGCCCCTACAAATTCGTGCAGGCCGACTTCCAGGCGGGCGTGAAGGCCACCTATGTGAAGTTCGCCGACTACGTGCCGCGCCAGGAGCCGGCCAGCGCCTTCGCCGGCGGCAAGCTGGCCAAGATCGACCGGCTCGAACTGGTGAACATCCCGGACAGCCAGACCGCCGTGAACGCGCTGCGCAACGGCGAGATCGACTTCATGGAAGACGTGCCGCCGGACCTGATGCCGCAGCTCAAGGACACCAAGGGCATCACCCTGAAGTCGTATGGCAAGAACTCGAACATGTTCACGCTGCGCATGAACTGGCTGCAGCCGCCGTTCGACAACGTCAAGGTGCGCCGCGCCGCGCTGGCGGCGCTGAGCGAGGTCGATTACCTGGACGCGCAGATCGGCGATCCGGCGATCTACCAGGTCTGCGGCGCGGTGCTGACCTGTGTCTCGCCCTATGCCTCGGAAGACGGCGCGACGCAGACCCAGGCGCCCGACCTGGCGCGCGCGCGCCAGTTGCTCAAGGAAAGCGGCTACGCGGGCGAGAAGGTGGTGGTGCTGCACCCGACCGACCTGCCGATCTTCGCCAACATCGCGCCGGTCACCGCGCAGGCCCTGCGCAGCATCGGCATGAACGTCGAGATCCAGTCGATGGACTGGGCCACGCTGCTCAGCCGCCGCAGCAAGAAGGAGCCGGTGGCGCAGGGCGGCTGGAGCATCTTCCAGTCGAACCTCTCCAGCCTGGACCTGACCTCGCCGGTGGCCAACCCGAACCTGGACAGCCGCGCCGACTCGACCTATCCCGGCTGGACCCACGACGCCGAGATGGAGCGCCTGCGCGACCAGTTCGCCCAGGCCAAGACCGAGGACGCGCGCCGCGAGGCGGCCGCCGCGATCCAGCGCCGCAATTATGAGCAGGTGATCTACGTTCCCCTGGGCGGCTATTCCAAGTTCAAGGGCTACGACGCCAAGTTCGCCGACATGGTGGACGCGCCGATTCCCCTGTTCTGGACCTCGCCGAAGTAGCGCCGGGGAATCGTCATGCTGAATCTGATCTTCAAGCGATTGCTGGCCGCCATCCCGGTCATGCTGGTGGTGGCCACGGTGGTGTTCCTGCTGCTGCGGCTGGCGCCGGGCGATCCGGCCCGCATCATCGCCGGCGACATGGCCAGCGAGCAGGCGGTGAGCGAGGTGCGCGCGCAGATGGGGCTGGACCAGCCGCTGCTGACGCAGTACGCGCTGGCCATGGGCGCGCTGCTCAAGGGCGACCTGGGCGCATCCATCATTTCCCGCGAGCCCGTGGCCACGCTGATCGGCCAGCGGCTCGGCCCGACCCTGGCGCTGGCGCTGTGCGCCATCCTGCTGACGGTCTGCGCGGCGATTCCGCTGGGGGTGTTCTCGGCCTGGTGGCACCGGCGGCTGATCGACCGGGTGACGCTGGCGGTGACGGTGCTGGCGTTCTCGGTGCCGGCCTTCGTCGTCGGCTACCTGCTGATCCTGGTGTTCTCGGTCAAGCTGAACTGGCTGCCGGTGCAGGGTTACGCGGGCCTGGCGGCCGGCTTCGGCACCTTCCTCTACCACATGGTGCTGCCGACCGTGACGCTGGCCACGGTGTTCGTGGCGCTGATCACGCGCATCACCCGCGGCAGCATGCTGGAGGTGCTGGGCGAGAACTTCGTGCGCACCGCGCGGGCCAAGGGCGTGCCCGAACGCTACGTGCTGTACCGCCACGCGCTGCGCAACGCGGCGGTGCCGATCGTGACGGTGATCGGCCTGGCCCTCACCACGCTGATCAGCGGCGTGGTGGTGACCGAGACCATCTTCAACATTCCCGGCGTCGGCCGCCTGATCGTCGACGCCGTGCTGGCGCGCGACTATCCGGTGGTGCAGGGCACGATCCTGTTCTTCTCGTTCGTGTACGTCTTCATCAACCTGGCGATCGACCTGCTGTACGTGGTGCTCGATCCGCGCATCCGCTACTGAGGCCGGATCTCCATGAATACGAACACCCTGGTTCATCCCCGTTCCTTCTGGCCGGTGCTGGCGCGCGATCCGCTGATGCTGGCCGGGCTGACGCTGCTGGTGGCGCTGGTCGGCCTGTCGATGCTGGCGCCGCTCATCACCTGGCACGACCCGGCCGCGCTGGCGCCGCGGTTGCGCCTGAAGCCGATCAGCGCCGATTTCTGGCTGGGCACCGATTCGCTCGGCCGCGACCTGTTCTCGCGGGTGCTGTACGGCGGCCGGCTGTCGATCACGCTGGCGGCGCTGGTCAGCGTGATCTCGATCTGCGCGGGCCTGCTGCTGGGCCTGCTGGCCGGCTACTTCCGCGGGCTGGACGCGATCGTCATGCGCATCATCGACGGCATCATGGCGATTCCCGGCCTGCTGCTGGCCATCGCCATGGTGGCGCTGGGCGGCGCGACCATCCCGACCATGGTGACCGCGATCGCCATTCCCGAGATTCCGCGGGTGGCGCGGCTGGTGCGCAGCGTGGTGCTGTCGGTGCGCGAGGAGCCCTACGTGGAAGCCTCGCTCGGCATGGGCACGCGCACCTGGCGGGTGCTGTGGCGCCACGTGCTGCCCAGCACCATCAACCCGCTGGTGGTGCAGGCCACGTTCATCTGCGCCTCGGCCATCCTGATCGAGGCGGTGCTGGGCTTCCTGGGCCTGGGCTTTCCGCCCGAGATCCCGAGCCTGGGCAGCATCATTTCCGAGGGCCGCCCGTTCTTCCAGCGCGCGCCGTGGATCGTCCTGTTCCCGGGCATCTACCTGGCGCTGCTGATCCTGTCCGTGAACCTGTTCGGCGACGCGCTGCGCGACCGCCTGGACCCGCGCATGGCGCGGCAACGCAAGGGCTGATGCACATGTCCTCCGCACCCATCCTGGAAATCCGCGACCTCAAGGTCAGCCTGCCCGGCGCGGGCGACCGCCGCTATGCCGCCGAAGGCATCAACCTGACCGTCGGTCCGCGCGAGATCGTCTGCATCGTCGGCGAGTCGGGCTCGGGCAAGTCGGTGACGGCCAGCGCCGTCATGGGCCTGCTGCCCAAGAACGTGCTGACGCTGGAAAGCGGCCAGATCCTGCTGTCCGGCCGCGACATCACCCGCGCGCCGCTGGCCGAACTGCGCGAGCTGCGCGGCGACCGCATGGCCATGATCTTCCAGGAACCCATGACCGCGCTCAACCCGCTGATGCAGGTCGGCGACCAGATCGCGGAAATCTTCCAGTTCCACGGCCCGTCGCTGTCGCGCCGCGAGATCGACCAGCGCGTGCTGGCGCTGCTGGCCGACATGCGCCTGCCGTCGCCCGAGACCTTGCGGCACGCCTATCCGCACCAGCTTTCCGGCGGCCAGCGCCAGCGCGTGATGATCGCCATGGCGCTGGCGCTGGAGCCGGCGCTGATCATCGCCGACGAGCCCACCACCGCGCTGGACGTGACCTCGCAGGCGCAGGTGCTGCGCCTGCTGCACGGCCTGCGCGAGCGCCACGATACCGGCATCCTGTTCATCACCCACGACTTCGACGTGGTGGCCGAGATCGCCGACCGCGTCATCGTCATGCAGCAGGGCCGCATCGTCGAGGCCGGCACCGCCGCCGAGGTGCTGGCCAACCCACGCCATGCCTACACCCGCAAGCTGATCGACGCGGTGCCCAAGGGCCATTTCGGCGCGGGCGCGCCGCTGGCCGGCGGCGATCCGGTCATCGCGGTGGAAAACCTCGGCATGCGCTTCGTGACGTCCAGCCTGTTCAAGGCCAAGCGCCGCGAGGTGAACGCGCTCGATGGCGTGTCGCTGTCGCTGGCGCGCGGCGAGACCCTGGGCATCGTCGGCGAATCCGGCTCCGGCAAGACCACGCTGGGCCGCTGCCTGGCGCATTTCGCCCGGCCCACGTCCGGCCGCATCGTCATGAACGGGCAGGACGTCTCGCGCCTGTCGCGGGCCGCGTGGCGCGAGTGGTGCAAGCGCATCCAGATGGTGTTCCAGGACCCGTACCGGTCATTCAACCCGCGCCTGACCATCGCGGCCACGCTGGCCGAGGGCCCGATGAACTATGGCGAGGACCGCGCCCGGGTAGAGGCGCGCATGCGCGACATGCTGGCGCTGGTCAGCATCGATCCGAGCGCGCTGGAGCGCTATCCGCATGAGTTCTCCGGCGGCCAGCGCCAGCGCATCTCGATCGCGCGCGCCCTGATGATGGAGCCGGAGATCCTGATCGCCGACGAGGCGGTGTCGGCGCTGGACGTGTCGGTGCAGGCGCAGATCCTGGACCTGCTGGAGCGGATCCGCGAACAGCTCGACCTGAGCATGATCTTCATCACCCACGACCTGCGGGTGGCGGCCCGGCTGTGCCACCGCATCGCCGTGATGCAGCGCGGCCGCGTCATGGAGATCGGCCCGGCCGAGCAGATTTTCACCCGGCCCGGCTGCGGCTACACGCAGGAGCTGCTGGCCGCCATTCCCGGCAAGGACGGGTTGGGCAGCCGCGCCCCGGCCCTGTCGCTGGCCGGCGCCTGAAGGAACCTTTGACGATGACACGCGTTGCCCTGTTGAGCCGTTCGGCCAACCTGTCTTACTTCCAGCCGCTGTTGCAGGGCCTGGACCCGGCGCTGGACGTGGCCGTCTGGCCCGACCCGCGCAGCCTGGAGGCCGACGTCGCGGTGTGCTGGAACCCGCCGGTCGGCGTCTACGACGACATGCCCAACCTGAAGCTGATCCACAGCATCGCCGCCGGCGTCGACAACCTGCTCGACGGCCAGCGCACGCGCGGCCTGCCGGTGTGCCGGGTGGTGGATCCGCAACTGGCGCAGGGCATGCTGCAGTACGTGCTGTGGTGCGTGCTGACGTTCCACCGCAAGCTCGACGTGGCGCTCGCCAACCAGCGCCAGGCGCGCTGGCAGCGGCCGCCGCAGACGCCCGCCTCGGAATGCCGCGTGGGCCTGATGGGGCTGGGCGAGCTGGGCAGCGCCATCGCCGCCGTGCTGCCCGGCATGGGCTACCGCGTCAACGGCTGGTCGCGCCGCCCACGTCTGCTCGATGGCGTGCGGACCTATGCCGGCGAGGCGGGTTTCGCCCAATTCCTGGCCGACACCGACGTGCTGATCTGCCTGGTGCCGCTCACCGACGCCACCCGCGGCATCCTCAATCGCGAGACCTTCGCCGCGTTGCCACGCGGCGCCGCGGTGGTCAACTGCGGGCGCGGCGAGCACCTGGTCGCGCCCGACCTGATCGAGGCGCTGGCCAGCGGCCAGCTGCGCGGCGCGGTGCTCGACGTGTTCGCGCACGAGCCGTTGGCGCCGACCGATCCGCTGTGGTCCACGCCCGGCGTGATCGTCACGCCGCACATGGCGACGATGCCCGCGGCGGCCGCCGTGGCCGAACAGGTCGTCGCCAACATCCGGCGGCTGGGCCAGGGCGCGGCGCTGGCCAACACCGTGGACCCCGCGCGCGGTTACTGATGCCGCCCTTCCATTTCCCCACAGACCCCCAGACCACGAGACGCTCCATGCACTTCGAAGATCCCGCCTTCACCATTCCCACCGGTTCGCCGGCTCCCCTGGATCCGCAGATCGCCGAGTTCCTGCGGCGCATGGCGGCGGACGCGGCGCAGTATCCGCGCCGCGACACGCTGTCGATCGAGCAGGGCCGCGCCAACGCCGAGAAAGTGCGCCTGCCCTGGGCGCAAGGCGGCCCCGCCATGGCTCGCACCGAGGAACACCAGGTGGCCACGCGCCACGGCGACGTGCGCGTGCGCGTCTATTATCCGGCCGAGCGCCGCCTGCCCGGCGCCTTCATCTACATCCACGGCGGCGGCTTCGTGCTGTTCAGCATCGACACGCACGACCGCGTGATGCGCGAGTACGCCGAGCGCGCGGGCGTGGTGGTGGTCGGCGTGGACTACACCCGCGCGCCGGAGGCCAAGTTCCCGCAGCCGCTGGAGGAATGCGTGGACGTGGTGCGCTGGGTCGTCGCCCGCGCGGAGGCGCTGGAGATCGACGCCGACCAGCTGTTCGTCGGCGGCGACTCGGCCGGCGCCAACCTGTCGATGGGCACGGCGCTGACGCTGCGCGACGAAGGCCAGCCGCGGCTGATCAAGGGCCTGGTGCTGAACTACGGCGGCTTCGGCAGCAACCTGTTCCGCAATTCGGTGGTGCGCTACGGCGCCGGCGACTACGGCCTGTCGCTGCACATGATGATCTGGTTCCGCGGCATGCACATCCGCCACGGCAAGGACTTCTTCGATCCGCGCGTGGACATCCTGCGCGCCGACCTGAAGGCGCTGCCGCCGGTGTGGATGGTGGTGACCGAGTGCGATCCGCTGCACGACGACAGCGTCGAGCTGGAGCGCAAGCTGCGCGCGGCCGACGTGGACGTCGCCGCCAAGGTCTACCCCGGCACCGCCCACAGCTTCCTCGAGGCGGTGTCGATCGCCGACGTCGCGGGCGAGGCCTTCGACGACACGGCGCGCTGGCTGCACGCCAGGGCCTGACCCCAACCGGAGCGATCCATGAACCAAGAAGAAGCCCGGGTGCGCGATGAACTGGCGGCGTTGTACCGCCTGGTCGCGCACTTTCGCATGACGGACCTGATCGATACCCACATCAGCGCGCGCGTGCCTGGCGACAAGCCGCATTTCCTGATCAACCGCTATGGCGTGCTGTTCCATGAGATGCGGCCGCAGGACCTGGTGAAAATCGACCTGGACGGCAACCCGGTGGACCCGGGCGATGCCGAGAGCCAGGTGGTCAACGCCGCCGGTTTCACCATCCATTCGGCCGTGCATGCCGCGCGCCATGACCTGGCCTGCGTGGTGCACACGCACACCGCCGACGGCATCGCCGTGGCCTGCCAGCGCGACGGCCTGCTGCCCATCACCCAGCACGCCTTGCGCTTCTACAAGCGGCTGGGCTACCACGACTACCAGGGCATCGCGCTCGATCTGGAGGAGCGCGAAAGCCTGGTCGCCAGCCTCGGGCCGCACAAGGCCATGATCCTGCGCAACCACGGCCTGCTGGCCGCCGGGTCGTCGGTGGCCGAGGCGTTCGTCAACATCTATTACCTGGAGCGCGCCTGCCAGGCGCAGGTCAAGGCGCAGTCCTGCGGCGCGCCGCTGGTCCTGCCGTCCGAGGCGGTGTGCGAACGCACCGCCGGCCAGTACGAGCGGCCCACGGCGCCCATCTATACCCAACGCGTCTGGAGCGCCGCGCGACGGCTGCTGGAACCGGACCAGGAGACACCCACGTGAAAGACAGCCTGACGACGGAGCGCGGCTTCCTGGCCGGCCCGCAGTTTCTGCATACCCCCGGCCCCACGCACGTGCCCGATGCGGTGCGCGAGGCGATGGCGCGCCAGTGCATGGACCTGTCCGATCCGCGCCTGGCGACGCTGATCGCCGATTGCGAGCGCGGCCTGGCGCGGCTGCTCGGCACCGGCCAGGCGGACGTGTTGATGTACGCGGCCAACGGCCACGGCGCCTGGGAGGCCACCATCGTCAACCTGGCCGCGCCTGGCGCGCGGGTGCTGGTGGCGGGCAGCGGCCATTTCGCCGAGGCCTGGGCGGTGCACGCGGAGGCGCTGGGCGTCGAGGCGCTGCGCACGCCCACGCGGCCGGGGCAGGCGCTGGACCCCGCCCTGGTCGAGGCGGCGCTGCGTGCCGACACCGAACGCCGCATCGTCGCGGTGTTCGCGGTGCACACCGACACGGCCAGCGGCGTCACCAGCGATATCGCGGCGGTGCGCCGGGCGATGGACGCCAGCGGCCATCCGGCGCTGCTGGTGGCCGACGTGATCGCCTCGCTCGGGGCCACGCCGTTCCGCATGGACGAGTGGGGCGTGAACGTGGCCATCGGCGCGTCGCAGAAGGCGCTGATGGGGCCGCCCGGACTGTCGTTCACGGCCGTCGACGCGCGCGCCCTGCAGGTCGCCCGCGACAATCCCGCGCCGCGCGCCTATTGGGACTGGAACAAGCGCAAGAGCGACCTGCTGTACCGCAAGTTCTGCGGCACGCCGCCGCAGGGCCTGCTGGCCGGCCTGCGCGCCGCGCTCGGGCTGATCGCGGCCGAAGGCGAGGACGCGGTGTTCGCGCGCCACCGCCGGGTGGCCGCGGCGGTGCATGCCGCCGTCGACGCCTGGTCGCGGGCCGGGGCGCTGTCGCTGTTCGTCGCCGACCCGGCGGCGCGCGCGGTGTCGGTCACCACCATCGCCGTGCAGCCCGGCGTCGATATCGAGGCCATGCGCACCGTTGCCCGCGAGCGCTTCCACGTGGCGGTGGCGGGCGGGCTGGGGCCGTACGCCGGCCGCATGTTCCGCATCGGCCATCTCGGCGACGTGCATCCCGCCATGGCGCTGGGCGCGCTGGCCGGGGTCGAGGCCGCGCTGCGCGCCTGCGGCATCGCCATCGGCGACGGCGCGCTGTCGCGCGCGATCGAGGCGCTGGACGGCTGAATCCCTGTTGTCGGAGCGCGTGGCCGTCGGGATCGGCGCCATGCGGCTCCTTGCTACGCCCGCTGTTCCCTCCTTACTCCCCATCAGGACAAGAAAATGAGACAACGTGGTTTGATCGCGGCCGTGCTGACGGCCATCGCGGCGGCATTGCCCCTGAGCGCGGCGCAGGCCGATCCCGTCAATGCCAAGGTCGTGATGCACGCGCCGCTGCGCGTGCTGGATCCGGTGCTGACCAACGCCTACATCACCCGCAATCATGGCTATCTGGTGTACGACACGCTGTTCTCGCTGGACGCGGCCTCGCGGCCGCAGCCGCAGATGGTGGCGAGCTGGACCGTGTCGCCGGACAAGCTGACCTATGCGTTCACGCTGCGTCCGGGTTTGAAGTTCCATGACGGCGCGCCCGTCACCGGCGAGGACGTGGTGGCCTCGCTGGCCCGCTGGGCGCAGCGCGACCCGCTGGGCACGCGCCTGGCGGCGGTCACCGAGCGCATGGACAGCCCGACGCCCGACACCTTCCGCATCGTGCTCAAGCAGCCCTATGGCCTGTTGCTGGACGCGCTGGCCAAGCCGGGCTCGCCGGTGCCGTTCATCATGCCCAGTCGCATCGCCCGGACCCCGGCGTCCGAGGCCATCAAGGAGACCATCGGTTCGGGGCCCTACAAGTTCGTGGCGGGCGAATTCCAGGCGGGCGTGAAGGCCGTCTACCTGAAGAACACGGACTACGTGCCGCGCCAGGAGCCGGCCAGCCGCTTCGCCGGCGGCAAGGTGGCGCTGTTCGACCGCATCGACGTCGTCAACGTGCCGGACGCGCAGACCGCGGTGAATGCGTTGCGCCAGGGCGAGATCGACTTCGTCGAGAACGTCGCGCCGGACCTGCTGCCGCAGCTGGAGGGCGTCAGGAACGTGACCGTGCGCAGCTACGGCGAGAGCACCGAGACCTACACCCTGCGCATGAACTGGAAGCAGCCGCCGCTGGACAACGTCAAGGTGCGCCGCGCGGTGCTGGCCGCGCTGTACCAGGCGGACTACCTGGACGCCTCGCTGGGCGACCCGAAGTTCTACAAGCTGTGCGGCGCCATGCTCAGCTGTCTCTCGGCCTACCAGACGGAAGTCGGCGCGACGCAGACGAAGCCCGTCGACCTGGCGCGGGCCCGCGCCCTGCTGAAGGAGAGCGGCTATGCCGGCGAGAAGATCGTGGTGCTGCATCCGACCGACGTGCGCAGCCTGTCGGGACTGGCGCCAGTCACCGCGCAGGCGTTGCGCGCCATCGGCATGAACGTCGAGGTGCAGTCGATGGACTGGGCCACGCTGCTGTCGCGGCGCGGCAAGGACGCGCCGCTGGCCGATGGCGGCTGGAGCATCTTCCATTCCAGCCTGACCAGCATGGACCTGCTCAACCCGATCGTGAACCCCAACCTGGACGGGCGCGGCGACGGCGGCTATCCCGGCTGGACCCGCGACGAGCGGATCCAGCAGCTGCGCGCCGAATTCGAATCGGTGTCGAGCCAGGATGACCGCAAGCGCATCGCCACCGAGATCCAGCAGCGCGCCTATGAGCAGGTGATGTTCGTGCCGCTGGGCGGCTATTCGGAGTTCAAGGCCTACGACGCCAAGTTCAAGGACATGGTGGCGGCGCCGCTGCCGCTGTTCTGGCGCGGCAACTGAGGGGCGGCCGGCGGTCCCGGCGGCCCCTGGCGGGCCGTCAGGACATGCCGACCTTGCCGCTCAGCGCGCGCGCGGCGGTCATCAGCAGCGGCGAATAGCGCCGCGCGAATTCCTCGGGCGAAGCCCATTCGGACACCAGCCCGGCGATCTGGATGGCCGCCACCGGGCGGTGGCGGTGGTCCAGGATGGCGGTGGCCAGGTTCAGTTCGCCCAGCAGGCTTTCCTCGATCGCGGTGGCGTAGCCGTCATGGCGCGCCTGCCGCACCAGCGCGCGGATGCGGTCGGGATCGTTGTCGGTCTTGGGCGTGGTGGGGATGGTGGCGCGCGGCATGTCGGCCGAGCGCGCCAGGATGTCCTCGACCTCGTCGTCCGGCAGGTGCGACATGATGGCGCGGCCGCCGGCCGTCTGCACCATGGGCAGGTCGCGGCCGGCCAGCGTGCTGCTGAAGGTCTGGCGCTTGGTCTGGCGGCGCAGCGCGAAAATGATGAACAGGTCGTTGAACAGGCTCAGCTCGACGCGCTCGTTGGTCTCGCGCTGCATCTCGGCAATCAGCGGCGTGGCGCGCTCCAGCAGCGGCACGCTGCGCATGTAGTCGAAGCTGCGCTGCAGGATCTTCTTGCCCGGCGTGTAGCCCTTGCCGCCGGCGCCGCGTTCCAGGTAGCCGAGCGTCACCAGCGTATGCGTCATGCGCTGCGTGGTGCTGCGGTCGAAGCCGGTGATCTCCATGAGCTCGTTCATGCTCATGGTGGACGGGTGGTTGGCAAAGGCTTCCAGCAATTCGAAGCCCTTGGCCAGGGATTGGACGAACAGGGGATCGGGACGGCTCATGACGGAAAGTCGCTCGGGAGCCCGCGCCGGGCGGGGACGAAAAGAATTGTATAAAGATTCTTAAGTATTTCCTACAGATACTTGTTCGTCGCAGAAACGCAGGAACTGTTGCAGCGTGGGCTGCCCTTCGGCGGCGCGTTGCCATGCCAGCATGGTGGGTGGGTTGTGCGCCCGCAGGTCAACCGGCAGGATCACGGCGTTGTCCGAGGCGGTCAGGCGCTGCGCCGCCGCCAGCGGCAGCATCACCAGGTAATCCGTGCCGCGGATGAACTCGTCGGTGAGCAACAGGTCGCTTGCCTGGATGCCGAGAGGCGGCAGGCCCAGGTCGCCGGCCAGGAACAACGCGGTCAGCCGATCGTGCATCATCGTGCCCGGACGCGGCTTGCACCAGGGCTGCCCGTGCAGGTCCTTGAGCGTCAGCCGGCGCTTGCCGGCCAACGGCGACAGCCTGGCGTTGGCCACCACCACCAGCGGCTGCGGCGGCACCAGGCGCAGGCGGCCCAGGCCGGAGGCGATCAGTTCGGCGCTGTCGTAGCACACCAGCGCGTCCAGCTTGTCGTCGAGCAGCAGATCGGCCATGGCGCGATAGCCGCCGGACTGCACGTCGAGCGCGACGCCCGGCCGCGCCTGGTTGAAGGCATGGATCAAGGGCGCCAGACTGAGCTTGCCCATGTCGGTGGCCACGCCGATGCGCAGGTCGCCCTGGCGGCCGTCGCGCACGTCCATGACGCTCTGGGCCAGGCCGCGCGCCTGCGCCAGCACCAGCTCCATCATCGGCAGGACCTGGCGGCCCATTTCCGTCAGGCGCCTGGCGTTGCCAACGCGCTCGAACAGCTTGAAGCCCAGCTGAGATTCCAGTTCAGCCAGGGTCTTGGAGACGGCGGATTCACTGACGTTGGCCGCCGTCGCGACCTCTTTGGCCGAGGGCGCGTCGCGCAGCGCCAGCGCGATCTGCAGGTGCCGCAGCTTCAGGCGCGCGGCCAGCGATTCGACGGTTGGCGGCTTGACCATTTTCTCAACCCCTTGAGCGAATAATTCACTATACGGTAACCCCAGCCGGCCCGATCATAGGCGCACAAGGAGAACGCCATGTTTGACCGCACCCGCTTGCTCGCCTTCCTCCTAGCCGTCGCGACGACGGCAGGCCTGCCCTCCCACGTCCTGGCCCAGGCGCCGGCCGGCGGCGACAAGCTTGTGCGGCTGGTGGTCGGTTACGCCGCCGGCGGCGCGGCCGACGCCGTGGCCCGCGCCTATGCCGAGCAATTGCAGACGGCGGGCTATGGCAACGTCATCGTCGAGAACCGCCCCGGCGCCTCGGGACGGCTGGGCTTCGACGTGGTCAAGCGCGCCAAGCCGGACGGCCTGACGCTGTACCTCGGGTCGTCGCCGATGTTCGTGATCTTCCCGTTGACCTACCGCAAGCTGGGATACGACCCGGACCATGACCTGCGTCCGGTGGCGTTGCTGGCGGACGTGCCCACCGCCGCGGTCGCGGGCGCCACGCAACCCTATGGCGGCATGGCCGATTACGTGAAATGGGCCCGGCAGGCGCGCGCCAAGGCGACCCTGGGCCTGGCGACGCAAGGCAGCCCCGGCCAGCTGGGCACGATCGAGATGGGCGGCCAGAACGGCCTGGAGGTCGTGCCCGTGCTGTATCGCGGCGCGGCGCCGATGCTGGTGGACGTGGCCGGCGGCGAGGTCTCCATGGGCTGGGATGCCGTGGCCAGCATGCTGCCGCTGTACAACGCCGGCAAGATCAAGTTCCTGGGCGTGGCGGGCGGCCGCCGCCTGCCCATGCTGCCGGACGTGCCGACCTTGCTGGAGCAGGGCTTCCCGCAGTACCAGCATGCCGCCAGCTGGTACGGCATCTATGCGCCGGCCGCCACGCCGGACGCCACCGTGGCGAGCCTGGAGCAGGCCTTTGTCGCCGCCGGCAAGCAGCCCGCATTGATCGAACGGCTGCAGGCCGCCGGCTTCGTGGTCGAGCCGCGGGACGCGCAGGAGGCCAAGCGTCGCATCGGCGTGGAGCGCGCGCACTGGGCGCCGATCGTCAAGGCCGCCGGCATCGCCTTCGACGAATAGGCGGCGCATCCATGGACGATTCCCTTTGCGCGTTGAGCGCGGTCGAGGCCGCGCGCCGCATCCGTGACCGGTCCGTGTCGCCAGTGGAACTGGTGGGCGCGGCGCTCGCGCGGGCGCAGCGGCTGCAGCCGCTGCTGAACTGCTTCATCACGCTGTGCTTCGAGCGTGCCATGGACGAGGCCCGCGCCGCCGAGGCGGCCCTGATGCGCGGCGAGCCGGTGGGCCTGCTGCACGGCCTGCCGCTCACGGTGAAGGATCTGGTCAATACCGCGGGCGTCAGGACTACGTTCGGCGCGGTGCCGTTCCGCGACAACGTGCCGGCCGAGGATGCGGTCGCGGTGGCGCGCCTGCGCGCGCAGGGCGCGATCCTGATCGGCAAGACCACCACGCCCGAGTTCGGCTCCAAGTCGATGACCGACTCGCCGCTGTTCGGCCATACCCGCAATCCGTGGAATCTGGACCGCACCTGCGGCGGGTCGAGCGGCGGGGCCGCGGCCGCGACGGCGGCAGGCATCACCGCGCTGGCCGTGGCCACCGATGGCGGCGGCTCCACCCGCATCCCCGCCGCGTGCAACGGCGTGGTCGGCTTCAAGCAGAGCCTGGGCGCGATTCCCCACAGCCAGGCGCAGGACGCCATCGGCAACCAGACCTACGTCACGCCCACCACGCGCACGGTCGCGGATACCCGGTTGATGATGGCGGCCATGGCCGGGCCGCATGCCTGCGACCCCTGGTCGCTGGGTGTGCCGGCGGCGGACTACGGCGCTGCCGCCCGCGCCGAGGCGTTGCGCGGCAAGCGCATCCGCTACTGTCTCGCGCCGCCCGGGCGGCCGGTGGCCGCCGATGCGCGCCGCGCGTTCGAGGCGGCGCTGGCGCGCCTGGCCGACCTGGGCGCGCAGGTGGAGCCGTTTGACGGCGCTGCCTTCGATATCGAGCCGGTCTGGCGCGTCATCAATCACACGGTCTGGCGCACGCGCTTCCTGCCGCTGATCGCGCGCGAGCCGCACGCCTACAGCCCCACGTTCCAGCGCCAGGTCGCCTCGGCCGCGCAGTTCAGCGCGCAGCAGTACCAGGAGGCCATGTTCGCCCGCACCACACTTTACCGCCAGGTGCAGGCGCTGTTCGGCCAGGCCGACCTGCTGGCGATGCCGACGATATCGCGCACCGCCTTGCCGCTGGGCACCGACATCTTCGACACGCTCGACATCGATGGCCGCGCCTATGAGGACATCCGCGCCCACTGGTATCCGTGGACCATGCTGTTCAACCTGACCGGGCACCCGGCGATCAGCGTGCCCTGTGGATTGGGGACGGATGGCCTGCCCCTCGGGTTGCAGCTGGTGGCGCCGCTGCACGGCGACCTGGACCTGCTGCACGCGGCCGAGGCGTTCGAGCAGGCCGCCACGCCGCTGCCGCCGGTGGCCGTGGCCGGCAGCGCGGCCTCGCACCCCGTGGAATAAACCGCCCGGCTCGATTGTCTGCGCTGATGAGGGTCCATTGGGGACCCCGCAACAGACAGGAGCCGCCATGTCCGGAATCCATCACCTGTGGCGCAGGCGCGCGCTCGCCTGCGCGCTGACCCTGCTGGCGGGCGCCGGCAGTGGCCAGGCCTGGTCGCAGTCCGCCCCATCCGCCGAGGAAGCGGCGTTCCTGGCCGAAAACGACGCCGCCATGAACCGCATGATGGACGCGATGGCGCCCCATCCCAGCGGCGACATCGACCAGGATTTCGTCGCCATGATGGCGCCGCATCACCAGGGCGCCATCGACATGGCCATGGCCGAACTGCGCTATGGCAAGAACGAACAGCTGCGCCGCCTTGCGCAGGAAATCATTGTCGAGCAGCAGCAGGAAATCGCCGCCATGCGCCTGGCGCTGGGCCAGCCGCTGCCCGAATCGCGTCCCGCGCCCGACCAGCCCGCCGATCTGCGGCCGGCCCCAGCCCCCGCCCAGTCCCACCACGGAGCTTCCCATGCCCAGTAGTTCATCCCTCAATCTCCTGGCCGGCGCCGTCGCGCTGGCCCTGGCCCCGGCCGTGTTCGCCGGGCAGGCGCCCGCCGCGGCGGCAGCGACCGACATTCCGATGTCGCACCGCGACCGAATCTATGCCGCCGAACAGTTTTCCAACACCGTCTCGGTCACCGACCCGGTGGACAACAAGCTGCTGGGCGTGATCCGGCTGGGCGATCCGGCGCCCGGCAACTTCAGTCCGCTGTACAAGGGCCAGGTGCTGGTCCACGGCATGGGCTTCGCGCCTGATCACCGCACGCTGGCGGTGGTGTCCATCGGCTCGAATTCGGTCACCTTCATCGATACGCAGACCAACACGGTCAAGCACACCACCTACGTGGGCCGCTCGCCGCACGAGGCCTTCTACACGCCCGACGGCAAGGAAGTCTGGGTCACGGTGCGCGGCGAGGACTACGTCTCGGTGATCGACGCCGCGACGTTCAAGGAAACCGACCGCATCAAGACGGCGGCCGGCCCGGGCATGCAGATCTTTTCGCCGGACGGGAAGTACGGCTACATCTGTTCGTCGTTCAATCCGGAGACCGTGGTGGTGACCGTGAGCGACCACAAGATCGTGGGCAAGGTCGCGCAGGCCAGTCCGTTCTGCCCCAACATCGCCGCCACGCCGGACGGCCGGCAGGTGTGGTTCACGCTCAAGGACGTGGGCAAGACGCAGGTGTTCGACGCGCGCCCGCCGTTCAAGCTGCTCAAGACCCTCGATACCGGCCCCATCACCAACCACGTGAATTTCGCCCGCACTGGCAAGGACAAGGCGACCTACGCCTACATCACGGTGGGCGGCTTGAACCAGGTGCAGGTCTACCGCACGGATGACTTCTCGCGCGTGGCGACGATCGGCGTGGGCAAGCTGCCGCACGGTGTGTGGCCGTCGGGTGACGGCAGCCGCGTCTACGTCGGCCTGGAGAATGCCGACCAGTTGGCCGCCATCGACACGGCGACCAACAAGGTGGTCGCCAACGTGCCGATCGGCCAGGCGCCGCAGGCCATCAACTATGTGCCGGACGCCGTGCCGCAGGGCGACGGCCTGCAGAACCTGCAGCCCCTGGGCGTGGCCGGGCAGGCCGCGCACCTGGAGCTGCAGGCGTGGGCCGACGGCAAGCGGCAGCTGGCGGCGTCGGCCCCGACCAGCGTCACCCTGTTCGACCAGGGCCTGACGCAGGTGCTGCAGGCCTCGGCCACCGGCCTGCAACCGAAGCAGCCGTACGTGCTGGCGCTGTCGGAGCAAGCCGATGGGTCGGGTCAGCTGCAAGCGCTGTCGAACTTCATGACCAAACCGGCCGGGTCGGCCATCGTCAACGCCATCGGGCCGATCCGCCAGATCGTGCAGGGCGCCGGCGCGGCGACGGACGCGCGTCGCTACCTGGTGATCGCCCCGCTGCGCGACGGCAAGCCGGGCGCGCCGGTGCAGGTCCAGGCGCTGTGAACGCCGGCCGCGCATGGCCCCGTGGCCATGCGCGGCCGGCGCGATAATGCAAGGCAAGCATGGAGAGAGTCCCCGTATGGACGATCTGGTCCAACTGATTGAGCCGATGATTCCGGCGATGCGCCGCTACGCCAGGGCGCTGCTGCGCGACCAGGCGGTGGCCGACGACCTGGTCCAGGACTGCCTGGAACGCGTCATCGCGCAATGGCACAAGCGGCGCGACGCCGGCAGCACGCGCAGCTGGGTGTTCGCCATCCTGCACAACCTGGCGATGAACGTATTGCGGCAGACCCGCGCGCGCGGCCATCACCTGCCGCTGGATGAGATCGACGAGGCCGTCCTGACCACCCGCGCCACGCAGGAAGACGGCTTGCGCTATGGCGAGTTGCTGCGCGCCCTGGACACCCTGCCCAAGGAGCAGAGCAGCGTGCTGCTGCTGGTGTCGGTGGAGGGCCTGTCCTATGCCGAGACGGCCAAGGTGCTCGACGTGCCGATCGGCACGGTGATGTCGCGCCTGTCGCGCGGCCGTGAAAAACTGCTGAACCTGATACAGGGCGACGTTGCCGCGCCCGCTCGTCCCGCCTTGCGGAGAGTCAAATGAACATGGACCGACCTTTACTCGAGGATGACCTGCTGGCGTATGTCGATGGCGCGCTGGACGCCGACATGCGCGCGCGCGTCGAACAGTACCTGGACACGCATCCCGAGGCGGCCCGCCGCGTGCAGGGCTACCTGGCGCAACGCGAGGACCTGCGCGCCGCGCTGGCGCCGATCGCTCAGGAGCCGATCCCGGCCGCGCTCAACCTGTCGCGGCTGGTCGATGCGCATCGCTCCGCCCGCCGCGTGCCGTGGAAGATCGCGGCGTCGGTGGCGCTGGCCTTCACCCTGGGCGGCACCGGCGGCTGGTTCCTGCGCGGCCCGGCCGACCAGGCCGGCGTCGCGGCGCTGGCGCGCGAGGCGGCCAGCAGCTACCAGGTCTATGCGGCGGATCGCACCCGGCCGGTGGAGCTGCGCGCCGACAGCACGCCCGAATTGGTGAGCTGGGTGTCGCAGCGCTTGAACCATGCGGTGTCGGTGCCGGACCTGAGCCAGTCGGGCTACCGCTACATGGGCGGACGCCTGGTCGCGACCGAGCACGGTCCGGCCGCCCTGTTCATGTACGACGATGACCGCGGCACGCGCGTGACCATGCTGGTGCGGCCGATGAAGGTCGAGGGCGACATGAAGATGGTGCCGCACCGGCAGGACGGCGTGGCGGGCTACTCGTGGGCCGACCAGGGGCTGGGCTACAGCCTGATGTCCAGCCTGGACCCCGACAGCATCCATCGCCTGGCCGATGAGACGCGGCGTCAGTTGACGGCGCCGCGCGGCGCCGGCTAGCGGGGCGTCAGCGCTCGGGCGTGGCCAGCATGTCGGCGCGGCGCTGGTGGCGCCCGCCTTCGAACGGCGTGTCGAGGAACGCGCCGACGCAGTCGCGCGCGACGTCCAGGCCGATGATCCGGCTGCCCAGCGCCAGCACGTTGGCGTCGTTGTGCTGGCGGCTCAGCCGCGCCATGGTGGCGTTGGCGCAGAGCGCCGCCCTGACTGCCGCGTAGCGGTTGGCCGCGATCGAGATGCCGATGCCCGAGCCGCAGATCACGATGCCCAGGCGGGCGCGGCCGTCGGTGATGGCCTGTCCCATGGCGAAGCCATAGGCGGGATAGTCCACGGATTCCTCGCTGTGGGTGCCCAGGTCGAGCCAGTCGATCGACGCGAATGACTGCTTCAGTTTTTCCTTGAGGTCGTATCCGGCGTGGTCGGCGGCGATGGCGATTTTCATTCTGGGGTTCCCGGTGGCTCGGTGAGGGTTCAGGGCCGCGGCAGGCGCGGGTCCGTTGTTGGCATGTCGACATCGCCGAGACCGGCGCGCAGTTGCACGATGTCGCGCTTGACGGCGTGGGTGAAGGCGCGCCAGGGGGGGCGCCGGCCTGCTGCTCGCGGCCGTCGACCCACATCAGTTTGTGGAAGAAGGGCGGCGCCACGACGGGCACCACGAACAGGTGCGGATCGCGCCGCTCGCTCAGCAGACCGGCCGATTCGAAGATGGTGACGCCGACGCCGTCGCGCACCAGCAGCATGCGCGCGCCCAAGGCGTCGACCTCGTGCACGATGTGCGGCGTCAGCTGCAGCTGCTTCATCGCCTGGTCCAGGTCCAGGCGGGTGCCATGGCGCCGCGTGGGAATCAGCAGCGGCAGCCGCGCCAGCTGCTCCAGGGTCAGGCCCTGGTCCAGATCCAGCCCATGGCGCCGCGCCAGGTCGCGCGAGCCGACCACGTAGACGGGTTCCAGGAACAGCAGGTCGCCCGCCAGCTGGCGCGGCCGCTTCGGTTCATAGATGACGGCGGCGGAAAGCTCGCCGGCGAGCAGCCAGTCATGCAGATCGCCGCTGTGTCCTTCGCGCACGACGAAGGTGAGGGCGGGGTACTGGCGCTGCACGCTGGCCATCAGCTTGGGGGCGATCGACTGCGAGAAGAACATCGGCACCCCCAGCTTGAAGACACCGGCCAGGTCGCGGTCGGCGGCCTTGCCCTCGGCCTTGATCTGGGCCACCTGCTGCAGGAAGCCGGCGGCCAGTTCCAGCAGGCGTTCGCCGGCGGCGGTGGGGATCACGCCGCGGCCATGGCGCCGCAGCAGCGGACAGCCCATTTCCTGTTCCAGCGCTGCCACCTGCCGGCTCAGGACGGACTGGTTCAGGCCCAGGGTGTCGGCGGCCCGGGAAAAACTGCCCGCCCGCACGGCCTCCCTGAGGTATTCGAGTTGCTGCGTATTCATGATCGACCGATCCGTTGCGCCATGCATATCGGGTCGACACGACCGCGCCTGCTGCAAGGTATGCAAATAATGCATGGCTGATAGTAGCGCAATCGGCTAGGTCCGCGCCATGGCGCTCCCTACACTGCCTGCACGTTCCCGCTTCCGCCGGGACGACACATATACAAGGGGAATTCATGCGTCTGCCCAGTCTTCTGGCCGGCCTCGCGCTGGCTGTCATTTCCGTTTCCACGCACGCGGCGTCCACGCTGGACACCGTCAAGAGCCGCGGCACCCTGCGCTGCGGCGCCCTGAACGACATGCCGGGCTTCGGCTCGCCCGACAGCCAGGGCACGCTGCGCGGCATCGACGTCGACTTCTGCCGCGCCATCGCCGCCGCCACGCTCGGCGACGCCAACAAGGTCACCTTCGTGGCGACTTCGCCGCTGAACCGCTTTTCCGTGCTGCAGTCGGGCGACGTCGACGTGCTGATCCGCCAGACCACCCAGACCTTCACGCGCGATTCGCAGCTGGGCTTGCTGTGGGCCGGCATCACGGTCTATGACGGCCAGGGCTTCATGGTGCGCAAGGACATGGGCGTGACCTCGGTCAAGGAGCTGGACGGCGCCAGCATCTGCCTGCTGCCGGGCAGCAATACCGAACAGAACATCGCCACGTTCTACCAGGCCAACGGCATGCGCTACAAGCCGATCTCGATCGACAACGCCGACGCCCTGCGCCGCGCGTTCTTCGAGGGCCGCTGCGACGTCTACGTGGGCGACCGCGCCCAGCTGGCCGCCAATCGCTCGGTCGCGCCCAAGCCCGACGATTACGTCATCCTGCCCGAAGTGCTGGCCAAGTCGCCGCTGGGTCCGATCGTGCGCCAGGGCGACGACCAGTGGCTCAACATCGTCAAGTGGACCATCTACGCGACGCTGCTGGCCGAGGAAAACGGCGTCGACAGCGCCAACGTCGAGGCCAAGCGGGCCGACGGCGCCAACGCCGAGGTCGCGCGCCTGCTGGGCAAGACGCCCGGCCTGAGCAAGCAGCTGGGGCTGGCGGACGACTGGGCCTACCAGATCGTCAAACAGGTCGGCAACTACGGGCAGATCTATGACCGTTCGCTGGGCGAGAAATCGCCGCTCAAGCTGCCGCGCGGCCTGAACAAGCTGTGGACCGACGGCGGTCTGCAATACGCCCCGCCGTTCCTGTGAGCCACGCCATGACGGATGCGACGACGATGGCGCCGGCGCCGCTGCGTGCCGGCGGCCAGACGCCCGGCGCCCTGCGCCGCAAGCTGTGGCAATGCGCGGTGGGCGCGGCGCTGGCGCTGCTGGTGATCGCCAGCGGCTTCATCCTGCGCGATAACCTGCAGCGGCTGGGGCTGACGGTCGGCTTCGACTTCCTGCAGCGGCCCGCGGGCTTCCAGATCGGCGTGTCGCTGTTGCCGTACGCGCCGACCGACTCGATCGCCTACGCCATCCTGACCGGCGCGCTGAACACGGTGATGCTGGTGGTGCTGGCCGGTGTCTGCGCCACGGTGCTGGGCGTGGCCATCGGGCTGGCGCGCCGCAGCGTCAATCCGCTGGTGCGCGGCCTGACGCTGGGCTATGTGGAACTGCTGCGCAACACGCCGCTGCTGATGCAGATCCTGCTGTGGTCGGCCGTGCTGCTCAAGCTGCCGCCTGCCGCCAAGGCGCTGCAATGGGGCGGCCTGACGCTGAGCCAGCGCGGCATCTATTTCCCGTCGCTGCATCTGGTGGCCGGGCAGGGCATGGCGCTGGCGGCCTGTGTGGCCGCCGCGCTGGCCGCCGCGCTGGCGGCGCGGGCCGGCTTGCGCCGCTTGCGGCCGGGCGCGGGCCGCGCGCTGTGGATGGGCGGGGCGGCGGCGGCGGGCCTGGCCGTCCTGGCGTCGTGTTGCGCGGCGCTGGGCGTGTTCGAAGTCAGCGTGCCGGTGCGGCGCGGCTTCAACTTCCAGGGCGGCGCCAGCCTGTCGCCGGAATTCGCCGCCATGCTGATCGCCCTGACGCTGTACTTCGCGGCCTTCATCGCCGAGATCGTGCGCAATGGGGTGGACTCGGTCGCGCGCGGCCAGTGGGAAGCCTCGCAGGCGCTGGGCCTGTCGGGCCCGACGACGATGCGCGAGGTGGTGTTTCCGCAAGCCCTGCGCATGATGGCGCCGGCGCTGATCGCGCAATACGTGTCGCTGATCAAGAACTCCAGCCTGGCCATCGCCATCGGCTATCCGGACCTGTTCTGGTCGGTGTTCACGACCATCAATATCACCGGGCATGCCATCGAAGGGGTCTTGCTGCTGGCCGGCGCCTATCTGGTGCTGACGCTGGGGACCTCATGGGCGTTGAACCTCTGGTATGCACGGCTGCGCCGCAAAGGATGATTCCATGACATTGCCTCTTTTCCTGCGGCCGTATTTCGGCACGGCCGGGCGCACCCTGTTGACGGTCTGCAGCCTGCTCATTCTCTACAGCCTGGCCGCGCCGGTCTGGCGCTGGGCCATCGCCGACGCGGTCTGGACGGGCGACGCCCAGGCCTGCCGCGCCGCCGCCGGAGCCTGCTGGAGCTACGTCGGCGTCAAGCTGGATTTCTTCCTGTTCGGCTTCTTCCCGCCGGCGCAGCAGTGGCGGGCCGGCATCGCCATGGCCATTCTGGCCCTGGTGATCGCCGCCAGCCTGTTGCCGCGTTTCTGGCGCGCGCCGCTGCTGGCGGTGTGGGCGGCCAGCGTGGCCGTGGTGCTGTGGCTGATGGGGGGCGGGGCCGGCCTGGCGCCGGTCGCCTCGGACAGCTGGGGCGGCCTGCCGCTGACGCTGCTGCTGGCCGCCTACGGCCTGGCGCTGGGCTACCCGCTGGGCATCCTGCTGGCGCTGGCCCGCACCGGCAGCATTCCGCTGCTGCGCTACGTGGCGGTGGTGTTCATCGAGGGCCTGCGCGGGGTGCCGTTCGTGGCCATTCTGTTCATGGCCAGCGTGACGCTGCCGCTGCTGCTGCCGGAAGCGGCCACGCCGGGCAAGCTGCTGCGCGCCTACATCGCCTACAGCTTCGTGGCCGCGGCCTATTTCGCCGAGGGCTTTCGCGGCGCGCTGCTGGCCATGCCGCGCGGCCAGACGGAGGCGGCCCACGCGCTCGGCATGGGCTACTGGCAGACGATGCGCGACGTGATCCTGCCGCAATGCGTCCGCAGTTCGCTGCCGATGCAGGTCAACACCGTGGTCAGCTTTTTCAAGGACACCTCGCTGGTGGTGATCATCGGCCTGACCGATTTCCTGCGGGCGGTGTCCGCCGGCTCGCGCGACGCCGAATGGCTCGGCTTCGACGTCGAGGGCTATGCCTTCGCCGCCGCCACCTACTTTTGCATCTGCTTCGCCATGAGCCGCTATTCGGCCTGGCTGGAAGGGCGCCGCGGCGGGGCCACAGCGCCCGCGCCCGCCGCGGGGCAGACGCCGTAATGGAGAACACGATGGTTCAACACGACAATCAAGGCGCCGCCCTGGCCATCCGGCTCAAGGACGTCGAGAAATGGTATGGCCGCATGCATGTGCTGCGCGGCATCACGCTGGATGTCGCGCCGGGCGAGAAACTGGTCATCTGCGGTCCGTCGGGCTCGGGCAAGTCGACGCTGATCCGCTGCATCAATCAGCTGGAGGCGCACCAGCGCGGCAGCATCACGGTGGAAGGCATCGCGCTGTCCGACGACCCGAAGGTGCTGCGCAGCATCCGCCGCGAAGTGGGCATGGTGTTCCAGGGCTTTCATCTGTTTCCGCACCTGACCATCCTGGAAAACTGCATCCTGGCGCCGATGCGCGTGCGCGGCCTGGACCGCGCCAGCGCCGAGCGCACCGCCATGCAGTACCTGGAAAAAGTGCGCATCCCGGACCGGGCCGGCAAGTACCCGAGCCAGCTGTCCGGCGGGCGGCAGCAGCGCGTGGCGATCGCCCGCGCCCTGTGCATGCAGCCGCGCGTCATGCTGTTCGACGAACCGACCTCGGCGCTGGACCCGGAGATGGTCAACGAGGTGCTCGACACCATGATGGAGCTGGCCGATAGCGGCATGACCATGCTGTGCGTCACGCACGAGATGGGCTTTGCCCGCAAGGTGGCCGATCGCCTGGTCTTCATGGACCAGGGCCAGATCGTGGAGGAGGGCGCGCCGGACGAACTGTTCGACAATCCGCGTTCGCCGCGCCTGCAGGCCTTCCTGGGCAAGCTGATGCGGCCGACTCAGGAGCACGCATGAGCGCCGCCGCCCACCTCGCGCCGCCCGCGCTGCGCCGCGTCGTCACGGACGGCGCGCCGACGCCGCGCGGCCATTATTCGCAGGCCATCGTGGCCGCGGGCATGGTGCATGTCTGCGGCCTGCTGCCGGTCGATCCCGAGTCCGGCCGCATCGTCGGCGTCGATGGCGCGGCGCAGATCGCGCGCGTGCTGCGCAGTCTCGATGCGGTATTGCGCGCCGCGGGTTCGGAGGCGGGCAGGGTGGTGTCGCTGCAGGTGTTCCTGTGCGACAGCGCCCTGTGGCCGGTCGTCAACCAGGCCTGCGCCGGCTACTTCGGCGAGCATCGCCCCGCCCGCACCGTCGTGCCGATCAGTCCGCTGCGCGACGGCGCGCTGATCGAATTGAATGCCATCGCGCTCGCCTGAGCGCCATTTCCTCCTGCCCCTTTCACCACTATGACCGTTCATCCGCTGTTCGACCCTCGCGACTTCCGCATCCCCGAGGGTGTTTCCCACGTGTGCGCCGCCGGCGAGACGGCGTTCCTGCGCCGGCATGACGAGGCCTATGGCCGCTATGTCCGCGACAAATCCAGCGGCGCCCGCGGCCGCGCCGCGCAGGAGGCGCAGGTCGAGCGCGCGCGCCAGCAGGTGGCGGCGCTATGGGGCATGCCGGCCGGCGATATCGGCTGGGTGGGCTGCGTCGCCGAGGGCGTGTCGCTGGTGCTGGAAAGCATCGATTGGCGCCCGGGCGACAACATCTGCGCCATGGCCACCGAATATCCCTCGCTGGTGGCGCCGTTCCTGGCGCGACGCGACGCGCCCTACCAGGTACGGTTCGCCGACCCCGCCAGCGCCGCCGGCGTCGCGGCCCGGGTCGATGAGCGCACGCGCGTGATCCTGGTCAGCTACGTCTCGTACCTGAATGGCGAGCGCTTCGAGCTTGGCCCGCTGCGGAGGGCGGCGGACGCGGTGGGCGCGCTGTTGATCGTCGACTTCACCCAGGCCTCGGGCTATCTGCCGATTGACGCCGAGGTGGCGGACTTCGCCTTCAGCGCCAGCTACAAATGGATGCTGGGCATGACCGGCGTCGCCACCGCTTGCTGGAACCGTCGCCGCCAGCCGGATTGGGCGCCAGCCACCGCCGGCTGGTACTCGCTGGCCAACGACAACACCCGCTTCGACGCCGGCATCACGCTGCGCGGCGACGCGCTGCGTTTCACCCGCGGCAATCCGGCCCACGCCAGCCTGTACGTGCTGTCCAGCGCGCTCGACTACCTGGCGCAGTTCGAGGCCGCCGCCGTCCAGGCGCACGTGCAGCGCCTGACCACCGACCTGCTCGGCCGGCTGGCGGCGTTGGGCATCGAGCCGTCGACGCCGGCCGATCCCGCCCGGCATGGCGCCAGTGTCTGCATTGCCCGTGCCGACGCCCGCGCGCTGCATGAAGCGTTGGACCGCGAGCAGGTGCTGACCTGGAACGGACGTGGCCGCCTGCGCATCAGCTTTCATGGCTACAACGGCACGGCCGATGTGGACCGGGTCGAGGCGGGGCTGGCCAAGGCCCTGGCCGAGGTCGCCGCGTAGGCGCTGCGTTGACGCGCGCTCAACGCGGCGCGCGGGCAACGCGCTGGCTGGCTGGCGCCTGCACGCGCCGCAGCGGGCGGCGCCGCCACCACAGCCAGAACCCGCTGATGCCGAGCGCGCCCAGCGCCAGGCCCAGCAGGGCGACGGCGGCTTCGCCCGCCACGCCGCCCAGCTCGCCGGTGTGCAGCGGATACAGGATCGAATTGATGCGCACGCCGGGATCGAGTTCGTTCCAGCGGTGCGCCGCCGCCACGGTCGCGTTGCGCGGATCGAGCCAGACCGTCGAGCGGCCGTTGGGGTGCGGATCGTCGGGCACCCGCATGCGCACCGCCAGCGGGCGGTCGGGATGCGGGGTGTAGAGCAGGAAGCCGATCGTGGCGCCGGGAAATGCCGCCCGGGCCGCGGCCGCCAGCTCGTCCAGCGGCCGCATCGGCGCGTCGCCGGGCGCCAGCTTGGGCGCGACGACGCGCGGCTGGCCGCTGGCGGCGGTGATCCAGCCGCCGATCGGACGCCAGGCCAGGTAGGCGCCGCTGGCGATACAGACCGCCAGCGCCAGCGCCAGCAGCGCGCCGCCGTTGCGGTGCACGTCGAACAGCGCGCGCAGGGCGCCCTTGTCGAACACCATGCGCAACGACGGCGGCCACTTGCGCGGCCACCACAGCGCCAGTCCCGACAGCATCAATAGCAGATAGGCCAGCGCCGCCCAGGCCAGCACGGCCTTGCCGGTGCGGCCGAGCAGCAGGGCGCTGTGCAGGTTGTAGGCCACGGCGACGAAGCCGTCGTTGTCGCCGCGCCGGCCTTGTTCGCGGCCGCTGGCGGGATCCAGATAGACCGTGCCGCGCCAGGCCGCGCGCACGCGGACCTGCACGGTTTCACCCGATTCGCGCGGCGGCCTGAACGTGAATGCGGCCAGTGGGCCGAACTCGGCCGCGAGCGTGGCGCGCATCGATTCCAGCGAGGCCGGCTGCGCCGTCGCGGCGCCGGCCGCGACGAAATACGCCGGGTGCAGCCACTGGTCGAGCGGACGCGCCACCACCAGCAGCGCGCCGCTCAAGCCGGACAGGATCAGGATCCCGCCCAGGCCGAGCGCGATCCAGCGGTGGCAGAACAGCCACAGGCGGCGCGCCATGTGCGGGCCGCGCTCAGTACGCCAGGCGCGCCTGCACGTAGACCATGCGGGGCGCCCCGACCATGCGGCCGGCGTTGCTGTCGACGTTGCGGGTGTAGTAGCGGCGGTCGAACACGTTGTTCACGCCGAACGCCAGTTCGCTGCCCTTCCATTGCGGAATCTTGTAGCTGAGCTGGGCGTTCCAGACGCTGAAGCCCGGCACGCGGCCATTGCTGGCGTCGGCGGTCTCGCGTTCGGTGTTGGCGGTGTCGGAGTGCTGGCCGCTCTGCATCGTGGTGAAGACGTTGACGGTCCAGTCGCGCAGGCTGTAGCGCCCGCCCAGCGTGCCGGTCTGGCGCGAGTAGAACGGCACGTCGTTGCCCTCGAATTCGCCGGACTTCTGGATGGCGCGCACGTAGGTGTAGTTGGCGTAGACGTTCAGGCCGGCGAGCGGGCCGGCCTTGTCGAAGTCGTAGTCGATTGCGAACTCGACGCCGTTGTGCGTGGTCGCGCCCAGGTTGCGGAACACGGCCGGGTTGGTGCCGGGGATCGACAGGATCTGGTTGTCGAAGCGCAGGTTGAACGCGGTGAATTCGGTATGGACTTGTTCGCCCGAATAACGCAGGCCGGCCTCCAGCGTCTTGGCGACCTCGGGGTTCAGCGGGTTGGTCGCCGACATCGAGTTCAGCTGGGTGTACTGCACGGCGCCGAACGAGGTGCTGTAGTTGGTGTAGAGCGTGAGCGCGTCGTCGACCAGGTAGGCGACGTTCATCGACGGCAGCGCGCGGTTGTTGCGCACGTCGAACGGCGTGTCGTCGCTGGTGCCGCTGGGATTGCGGTTGCTGTGGATGCGCTCGTAGCGCACGCCCGGCGTCAGGCGCCAGTTGCCCAGGGCGATGCGGTCGTCCAGGTAGAACGAGTGGGCCTCGGTCTCGTTGTCGAACACCTGCGTGACGCCGACCTGGCGGCCGGTCGCCAGCGATTCCGAATAGCGCCGGTCCTGGCCGGTCTCGCGGATGTAGCGGTAGCCGACGGTGATGTCGTGCGTGGTCGGGCCCCATTCGACGCGCTGGGTATAGCGCGGCTCGATGCCCAGCACCTGGTTGTTGCGCGGCTGGAAGTCGTTGCGGCCGGTGGCGGTGTTGATCAGCGAGCTCTGGCGCGAGCTGTCGTAGTGGTAGACGCGCACCTCGAATTCCTGCGTGTCCGACAGCGAGTTCAGGTAGCCGACGTCGACCTGGTCGCGCTGGCCCTTCCAGTAGTCGGTGGGGCGGGTGTTCTGGAACGGATCGTCGCGGTACTGGGCCACCGTCAGGCCGCCCGGGGTCATCGACTTGACGTCGTAGTGCGAGAACTTGCCGTAGATCTCCGAGGTCGGGGTCAGCGCGAAGCGCCACTTGAGCGCGACGTCGTTGTAGCGGTCATGGCTGCTGTCGCGCCATTGCTCGCCGTCCATGCCGGAGTACATCAGCGCCACGCCCAGGCCGTTGTCGAACTGCGTGCCGAGAAAGCCGGTGTACTGGGTGTTGGTGCCGCCGTGGCTGAAGATGTTGTAGCGCGCCGAGGCATCGGCGGTCAGGCCGCTGGTGTTGGGGATCGAGCGCGTCTTGAAGTTGATCACGCCGCCCACGTTCTGCGGGCCGTAGCGCACCGCGCCGCCGCCGCGCACCACGTCGATCGATTCGATGTTGCCCAGGCTGGTCGGCGACATCACCAGGTTCGGCTGGCCGTAGGGCGCCATGGCCATCGGGATGCCGTCCAGCAGCATGGTGGTGCGGAACGAGTTGCGCGGGTTCAGGCCGCGGATGCCGACGTGCAGGCCCACCGAGCTGCCGCTGGCGCTGGTGCTGCCGCTGATCTGCACCCCGGGCACGCGCCGCAGGACGTCGGCCACGCTGGTCGCGCCGCTGTTGTTGATGTCGTCGCTGCGCAGCAGGGTGCGGGCGCCGCCGAAGGTCTGGACGCTGTTCTCCAGGCCGGTGCCGAGCCAGTCGGCGCTGACCTGGATCGCTTCCAGGGTGTTGGCGCCGGCGGCGCGCGGCGGGCGCACCACATAGCCCTGGCCCGGCTGCGGCTCCGCGCTCAGGCCGGTGCCAGCCAGCAGTTGCGCCAGGCCCGCGTCGATCGTGTAGCTGCCCTGCAGGCCGCGGGTGGTCTGGCCGGCCGCGTCCTCGGGACGGAACGACACCGTGATGCCGCCCGCCTTGGCGAAGGCGGTCAGGGCCTGATCGAGTTGCCCCGCGGCGATGTGGAAGTCGCGTGCCGTGGCCTGCTGCGCCGCCTGGGCCCGCGCCGGCGGCGCGGCCGCAAAGGCGGCCGCCAGGGCGAAGGTCAGCGCCGCCAGGCGGGCGCCTTGTCCCGATTGGCGGGCGCGGGGGGATTGGAGTCGAAAGGCCACGGTTCACGTCCCTGGTTGATCATCAATGCCCGCTATGCCGGACGGCCGATGGGAAAAGGGACAAGGGAAGGGAAGCTGAATTGAAACCAAATGAAACTGCTGGCCGGAGGGCAGTTCACGCGGCCGGGCTCGACAGCGTCACCCAATAGCGCGTGCGCTCGACCACCCGCAACCCCAGCGTCCTGGCCACGATCGCCAGCACCGCGTCCGTGTCCTGCAGGCGGAACACGCCCGAGACGCGCAGGCCGGCCACGGCCGGATCGCAGCGGACGACGCCGCGCCGGCAGCGCGAGACTTCCGCCAGGAAGGCGTCCAGCCGCATGTTGTTGGCCTCGATGACGCCGCGCGTCCATCCCGGCGCCTCGGGGCTGGCGGGCTGGCCCGGCAGGAAGGCGTTCGCGGTGAAGCGCAGCGACTCGCCGGCGTTGACGATGCGGGGGGGGGGGCGCCGCCATTGCGCAGGGTGACCTCGACGCGATGTTCCAGCACCGTCAGCGCGGTCGCCGCGTCGTCGTCCTCCGGCCGCCGCACCACGAAGCGGGTGCCGAGGGCGCGCAGGCGTCCCTGGGGGGTTTCGATGATGAAGGGCCGCGCCGTGCCCATGGGGTCGGACGCGGTGCGGACGTAGACTTCCCCGGCGCGCAATTGCAGCGTCCGGGTGTGCTCGGAGAAGCGCACGTCGACGTCGGTATCGGTGTTCATCTGCACCTGGCTGCCGTCCGCCAGCGTCAGGTCCTGGTGGCCGCCGACCGCGGTGCGGTAGGCCTGGCCGCCGTCAGGCGCGGCGGCCAGGCGATAGCCCAGCCAGGCCGCGGGCAGCGTCGCGCCCAGCGCCGCGACCGTGCGCAGCACCGCGCGGCGGTTGGCGCGGCGTTGCCGCGTCAGCAGGGGCACGCCCAGGGCGGGCGGCACCGCGTTGAATTGCTGGCTCAGGCGCTGCGCGCGCTGCCAGGCGATTTCGCGTTCGGGGTTGCCCTGGCGCCAGCGCTCGAAGGCCGCATGGTCTTCCGGTCCGGCCTCGCCCGAATGCAGGCGCACCAGCCAGCGGGCGGCCTCGCGGATGACCGTGGCGTCTGGGGACGGGGTGTTGATGGCGGCCATGGCGGATCAGTGTTCCATCAGGGTCAGGCAGATCTCGAAGCCCTGTGCCATGTAGCGTTTCACGGTGCGGTCGCTCAGTCCGGTGCGGGCGGCGATCTCGGCGTACGAAAGCCCTTCCAGTTGCGACAGGACGAAGACCTCGCGCGCCTGGGGCGCCAGGTTGGCGAGCATCTGGTCCAGCTGCTGCAGGGCCTGCTGCACGCCCAGCAGGACATCGGGCGAGGTTTCCATCTCGGGCGGCAGGGCCGCCACGGCCTCCAGCCACGCCCGCTCCAGCGAACGGCGGCGCCAATGATCGTTGAGCAGGCCCCGCGCGATGGTCGTCAGGTAGGCGCGCGGTTGCCGCAGCGCGCTGACTTCGTGGGGTTTGCGCAGGACGCGGATGAACGTGTCGTGCGCCAGGTCGGCCGCCTCATCGCCATGGCCAAGCCGATGCCGCCACCACTGGCAAAGCCAATCGTAGTGATCTTCGCAGAATAGCTGGAGGGGATTGGACATGCTGGGGAGTCCCCGCGAGCGGCGGGGAGGACACGAGGAACCCGCGTCCCTGTGCCAGGTCCAGCGGCCGATATGCAGGAAATGATACCAAGAATTGTTCGCAGTTTCGAACGCTTGCCGTGCCGCTGTTGCGTGATTGCCATGTGGGACGTCATGCACGCTTTTGGTGCGTCGGTGCGGAAAAAAAGTAGCCGGATCACGGCGGAGCCGGCGGAATGAAAGGGCAGCCGGGTCACGGCAACGCGGGCGGCGTCGCGCAATTGCCTTCGATCTTCTCGCCCGCGAAGGGGGGGTGGAACGCCAGCGTCTCGACGCAGCAGGCAAATGGCGCAGGTCTCAATATTTTGGCGCCAATTTTGTGAGAAAATTTCCGCAATGCCGCCAGGGCATGGCGGGCGCCCGAACCGCGCGCGCCGTGCCCGGCGGTCCGACGCCACCCCCCGCGTCCGCCCGTCGCGCCGCTTGCGCTGCCCGGCGCCGGACGCCCTCCTCGCCATCGCCCATGTCCGCACCGCTCGACGCCGCTCCCGCCACCGACCCCACGGCCCGTCACGACGGCCTGCTTCGCAAGACCGCCAGCGCCGCCGGCGTCGATCCCGATGCCGTGATCGGCTTTCTCGACGACGTCGAACAGGCCGGGCTGGACCTGCATGGCTTCATGCTGTTCCGTGATGGCGCGGTGGCGGCCGAGGGATGGCGCTGGCCCTACGCCGCGCACCGGCCGCGCAATCTGCATTCGGTGGCCAAGAGTTTCACGGCCAGCGCCATCGGCCTGGCGGTGCGGGAAGGCTTGCTGCGCCTGGACGCGCCCGTCATCGGCTTCTTCCCGGAGTTCGCCGAGGAGGCCCGCCAGCCAGGCCTGGAGGCGATGACGGTCGAGCACCTGCTGACCATGAGCGTCGGCCATGAATCGGAGACCTCGGGCGCGGTCTGGCGCGGCATCAAGACCAGCTGGGTGCGCGAGTTCTTCAAGATCCCGCTGGCGTACGCGCCGGGCGAGCGCTTCGTCTACACCAGCGCCGCCAGCTACATGCTGTCGGCCATCCTGACGCGCCTGACCGGCCAGACCATGCACGACTATCTCAAGCCGCGCCTGTTCGAGCCGCTGGGCATCGCCGGCGAAGCCTGGGACGTGGGGCCGGACGGCGTCAACCCCGGCGGCAACGGCCTGGTGGCGACGACGGCGGACCTGCTCAAGCTGGGCATCCTGCACCTGCAGGACGGCGCCTGGCAGGGCCGCCAGGTGCTGCCGCCGGACTGGGTGCGCGCCGCGACCCGCGCGCAGGGGCCGTCCGCCGGCTATGGTTATCAGTGGTGGGTGTATGACGATGCGACCTACGCCGGCATCGGCAAGTTCGTGCAGATGGTGCGCGTCTATCCCGAGCATGGCGCGGTGCTGGCGGTGATCGGCGCGATGAAGGGCAGTTCGCGCCTGGTGCCGCACATGAACGCGCATTTCCCGGCGGCGTTTGGCGTGTCGAACCCCGACGCCGCCAAGGATGCCCGCCTGGCCGCGCGCCTGGCGGCCTGGCAGCACGAGGATGCGGCCGCGCCGTGGAAGGCGCCGTTCCAGGCCGGCCAGACGCCCGCGCAGCCGCGTCGCCTGCGCTTCACGGCCGCCGACAATGCCCAGGGCATCACCGGCATCGAACTGGACCTGTCCGCCGAGGGCTGCCGCTTCACGCTGACGGATGCCGACGGCCCCCATACGATCGTGGCCGGCTGGGACCGCTGGATCGAGGGCGTGACCGACATGCCGGGGCGCGACCTGCACCACGGCTATCACATCCCCGATTGCGTGGTGGTCGCGCGCGCCGCCTGGCTCGACGAACGCCGCCTGCACATGACGTGGATCCTGCCGGAGACCGCGTTCCGCGACACGGTGCTGTGCGAGTTCGAGGGCGACACGCTGCGCTATACCCGCATGGTGAACATCAATAGCGGCGCGCTGGGCTACGACACGGTGGTTGCGCGGGCGGATCAACCGGCCTGAAGCGGGCGCGGGCCGTCCTGGGGGGG
>NZ_CYTY01000053.1:0-37064 GCF_001298995.1 Achromobacter sp. 2789STDY5608615 | reverse complement strand
CCCCCCTGGGGGGCAGCAAGCCCGCCTTGCGGGCGCGGCGTGGGGGTCGTTCCCTTCACATTACGCACGGCGGTCTCCGCGGCGGCGGCGATCGCGCGGCGCGAGGCCGCCGGCGACAGCGTCACGCCGCTGCCCTGGCCGTGGGCGACCTTGGTCTGCACCCACTGCGCGCCGGGGAACAGGTCGGTGGTTTCGGCGATGAACACGTCGTCGCCGGTGGCCAGGATGACGGGCACGCCCATTTCACCGGCCAGCGCGCCGTACAGGCCGGCCTCGCCCAGCTCCATGCCATTGATGAAGACGCGCGAGAAGGCGAAGCTGTTGATGGTGTGCGCGAGAATGCCGCGACCCTGCGAGCGCGAGTGATAGCCGATCATGAAGACCGCGTCGCAGCCCTCTTCCAGGCCGCCCATCATGCCCAGGTAGCGCGGCTTGCCCAGCACCAGGCGGGCGCGTTCGTCCAGGCCGTCCGGCAGCAGGTTGCGGAAACCGCCGTGCGAATCGTTGACCAGGATCTCTTCGGCGCCGCCGGCGATGGCGCCCTGCACGGCCGCGTTGGCCTCGGCGGTCATCCAGGCGCGGGCGCGTTCGTACTCGCCGTTGCCGGCGCGCACTTGTTCGGCGTGGAAGACGCCGGCGACGCCTTCGATATCGGTGGAAATCAGGATTTTCATGGGGTGTGCCTTGGTGGGATTCAGAATTCGGTGTCCGCCAGCCATTGGCGCCAGTCGGGAGCGGCGTCGCGGAGGGCGGCGCGGTGATGGCCATCGCGGCCCCGCACGCTTTCGGCCTGCCACAGCGCGGCGATGATGGCCTGCTCGCAGGCCTCGGCGGCCGCCTCGAACAGCGGATCGATGCGGGTTTCGTGCAGCATGGCCAGCGCCGGCATCGGCTGTTCGGCCTGTTGCGGCACCGTGTACGCGGTGGAGAACGCCAGCGCGATGTCGCCGCTGCCATGGCCGAACACCGAGCCGGTGCGGGCCAGGCCGGCGCCGGCGCGCAGCGACAGGCGGCGCAACTGGCGCGCGTCGAGCGGCGCGTCGGTCGCCACCAGCAGGATGATGGAGCCCTTCTCCGGCACGATGGCGGCATTCTCGCCCGCCTGCGCCAGGCCGCGGTCCAATTGATCCGCCAGCCGCCGGCCGAAGGGCCGGCCGGCCACGGTCAGATTGGGCAGGCGGCCGAAATTGGCCAGCACCAGCGCGCCGACGGTGTAGCGCAGGCCCGGCTGGATCGATGCCAGGCGCGAGGCCGAGCCGATGCCGCCCTTGAAGGAAAAGCACGACATGCCGCGGCCGGCGCCGACCGCGCCCTGCGCCATGCGCTTGTCCGCGGCGGCCAGCGCCTGGGCGTAGTGCGACTCCTGCACCGCCATGGCCTGGATGTCGTTCAGGTAGCCGTCGTTGCGCTCGAACACCAGCGGATTGATCGTCGACATGCCGCGGCCGATCTCGGGCGTGGCCGCCACCGCCGAACGGATCTGGGCGTTGGCCACGGTGCCCACGCCGAAGGTGTTGGTCAGCGCGATCGGCGTTTCCAGCACGCCCAGTTCCTGCACCTGGACCAGGCCGGTGCTCTTGCCGAAGCCGTTCAGCACCGTGGCGGCCGCCGGCACCTTGTCCAGGAACAGATTGCCGCCGTGCGGCCGCACCACGGTCACGCCGGTCTGCCGCGCGCCGTCGTCCAGCGTGCAGTGGCCGACGCTGATGTCGCCCACGTCGCAGATCGAATCGAGCGGGCCGGCCTCCAGCTTGCCGATGCGGGGTTGGTCCAACGCTTGTTTGTCCATGCTTGTCGCTGCGTGTCGCCACGCTCCAGAATGCAAAATGCCGCCGTCCTGCGTGGCCGTGGCGCGCGCCGCGAGGCGGGCGCCCGGACGCGGGCGGCGGCAAGGGATCCGATGCCGCGCGCCGAGCCCCGAGGGGCGGCCGGCGCGGTGGCCATCATCCGCTTGGCGGTTACTTGCGATCGATCTTGGGATCGAGCGCGTCGCGCAGGCCGTCGCCCAGCAGGTTGAACGCCAGCACGGTCAGGAAGATCGCCAGCGCCGGGAAGATCGCCACGTGCGGGGCGATCACCATGTCGGCGCGCGCCTCGTTCAGCATCGCGCCCCACTCCGGCGTGGGGGGCGAGGCGCCCATGCCCAGGAACGACAGGCTGGCCGCGGTGATGATCGAGGTGCCGATACGCATCGTGCCGTACACCACGATCGGCGAGATCGTGCCGGGCAGGATGTGGCGCATGATGATGGTCCAGTCGGACGCGCCCACGCTCTTGACCGCCTCGACGTAGGTCATCTGCTTGATCGATAGCGTGTTGCCGCGCACCAGGCGGGCGAACGCCGGCACGCTGAACACGGCCACGGCCACGATCACGTTGACCATGCTCGAGCCCAGGATCGCGACCACGCCAATCGCCAGCAGCATGCCGGGGAACGCCAGCAGCACGTCGGAGACGCGCATCGTGATGCGCTCCCACCAGCCTTCGTAGTAGCCCGCCATCAGGCCCATGAAGGTGCCGACGACGGCGCCCATGGCGACGGACAGGAAGCCGGCGGCCAGCGAGATGCGCGCGCCCATGATGATGCGGCTGAAGATGTCGCGGCCCAGCGAGTCCACGCCCAGCCAGTGCGTCCACGAGGGACCGGCATTGAGGGCGTCGTAGTCGAAGAAGTTCTCCGGGTCGAACGGCACGATCCAGGGGGCCAGGATCGCCACCACGACCAGCAGCAGGACGAAGAGGCCGGCGCCCACGGCCAGCTTCTGCTTCTTGAACTTGCGCCAGAACTCGGTGGCGGGCGTGCGCACGTCGTTCTTGGGCACGGCGGTGGCGACGGTTGCGGCGGGTGTCGTATTGCTCATGGCCGCCTCACTTGTAACGGATGCTGGGATTGATGACGCCGTAGAGCACGTCGACAATCAGGTTGATCAGGATGAATTCGAACGAGAACAGCAGCACCAGGCCCTGGATCACCGGGTAGTCGCGCTGGGTCACGGCATCGACCAGCAGGCGGCCGAGGCCGGGCCAGTTGAACACCGTCTCGACCACGATCGAGCCGCCCAGCAGGAAGCCGAACTGCAGGCCCATCATGGTGACGACCGGAATCAGCGCGTTGCGCAGCGCGTGCTTGATGACCACGCGGCGCTCGCTCAGGCCCTTGGCGCGGGCGGTGCGCACGAAGTCTTCCTGCACCACTTCGACGAAGGAAGCGCGGGTGAAGCGCGCCATCACCGCGGCCACGGCCGCGCCCAGCGTGATGGACGGAAGTATGTAGTGTTTCCAGCTGGAGGCGCCCACGGTCGGCAGCCAGCCCAGGTTCACGGAGAAGATCTGCATCAGCATCATGCCCAGCGCGAACGCGGGGAACGAGATGCCGGACACCGCCAGCGTCATGCCCAGGCGATCGGGCCAGCGGTTGCGCCAGACGGCGGACACGATCCCGATGATCATGCCGAAGGTGACGGACCAGGCCATACTGGCGATCGTCAGCCACATGGTGGGCATGAAGCGATCGGCGATTTCGGTCGAGACGGGACGCTTGGTACGCAGCGAGGTACCCAGGTCGCCTTGCAGCATGTGGCTGAAGTAGTGCACGAACTGCTGCGGCAGGGGCAGATCCAGGCCCAGTTCCTTGCGCACCAGTTCGACGGTCTGCTGGTCGGCCTCCTGGCCCGCGGCCAGTCGCGCCGGGTCGCCCGGAAGCATGTGCACAAACAGGAACACGACCACGGCCACCAGCAGCAGCGTGGGGATCATGCCCAAAAGACGTTTGACGATGTAGGTCAGCATTGAAATTCCTGCAACATCGGCGGGGACACCGCGTCCCCGCCGTATGTGGCCTTGCAAGGGCCTTGCGGCCCCGAGAGTTACCGCCGGATTACTGCTTCAGTTCGATGTCGCCGAACCAGAACGAGGTGTCCGGTTCCACGTACACGCCCGACAGGTTCTTCGACTTGACGTACAGGTTGTTCTGGGTCACCAGGAAGGCCCACGGGGCGTCCTTCCAGATGGTTTCCTGAACGGTCTTGTAGATCTCGGTCTTCTTGGCGCGGTCGGTCGTCGCCAGGGCTTGCTGGATGCCGTCGTCAACCGACTTGTTCGAGTAGTACGACACGTTGTTGAGCACCGGCGGGAACGCGGCGGTGGTCAGCAGCGGACGCAGGCCCCAGTCGGCTTCGCCGGTCGAGGACGACCAGCCGGCGTAGTACATGCGGACCTTGGCGTCTTCAGGCTTCTGCACCTGTTGCACGCGCTGCACGCGCTGGCCCGATTCCAGCACTTCGACCGACACCTTGATGCCGACTTGCGCCAGTTGCTGCTGCAGGAACTGCACCACCTTCACCGAGGTGCCGTCGTTGTAGGCGGACCAGAGCTGGCTTTCGAAGCCATTGGGGTAGCCGGCTTCGGCCAGCAGGGCCTTGGCCTTCTTGATGTCGTACGGCCACGGGCCGGTCTTGTGGGCGAAGTCCACGCCGGTCGGCACGACGCCGTCGACGACGGTGGCGTAGCCCGAGAAAGCGACCTTGGCCAGGGCTTCCTTGTTGATGGCGTAGTTGATGGCTTCACGCACCTTGACGTTGTCGAACGGCTTTTGCTGCACGTTCATCGACAGGTAGCGGGCCATGATCGAGTTCTTGTGGTCGACCACGTCCAGCTTGTCGTTCTTGGCCAGCACGGCGGCCTGCTCGAACGGCACCGGGAAAGCGAACTGCGCTTCGCCCGTCTGCACCACGGCGGCGCGGGTGTTGTTGTCGGTGACGGTGCGGAACGTCAGGGTGTCGACCTTGGGGTAGCCCTTCTTCCAGTAGCCGTCGAACTTCTTGACCTTCAGGTATTCGGCCGGTTTCCATTCGACGAATTCGAACGGGCCGGTGCCGACCGGGTGGAAGCCGATTTCCTTGCCGTACTTGGCCAGGGCGGCCGGCGAGATCATCATGGCGGCCGGGTGGGCCAGCGCGTTGATGAAGGCCGAGAACGGCTTCTTCAGCGTGATCTTGACGGTCAGCGGGTCGATCACTTCGATCTTCTCAATGACGCTGAACTGGATGTAGCGCGACAGGCGGTTTTCCGGGTTGGCCGGACGGTCGAAGTTGATCTTGACGGCTTCGGCGTTGAACGGGGTGCCGTCATGGAACTTGACGCCATCGCGCAGCTTGAAGGTGTACACCAGGCCGTCTTCGCTGACGGTGTAGTCGGTGGCCAGCACCTTCTGGACCTTCAGGTCCTTGTCGAACTCGAACAGGCCTTCGTAGTAGGCCTTGCCGGCCGCCTGGTTCAGCGTGCTGTTGGTGTTGTACGGATCGAGCGTTTCCAGCGCGATGGAGACGGCAAACGTCACGTCCTTGGCAGCATGCGCCAGCGGCGAGGTGAGCACGCCGAAGGCCACCGCGGCGGCGGCCATCAGCTTGGTGGGGCGCAGAACTTTCATCATTGCAACTCCTGGTTCCGTGAGGAATTAGGGGGTTTGGTGGAAGAAAAACAAGTACGACAACTGACTCAATACGCTCCGCCGACCGCATGGCGGGCGACGAAGTGATCGGTTCCTACCTGCACCAGCGGTTGCACCACCGGCTCGTCGCCGAGCTTGCGGATCGGGCTGGGAATTTCATCGGACAGCAAGGTGCGCTTCATGTGGCGGCGCGCCGGATCGGCGATCGGCACGGCGGCCATGAGCTTCTTGGTATAGGGGTGCTGCGGGTTCTCGAAGATGGCCCGGCGCGGGCCGATCTCGACAATCTGCCCCAGGTACATGACCGCCACGCGGTGGCTGACGCGCTCGACCACGGCCATGTCGTGCGAAATGAACAGGAACGAAATGCCCATGTCGCGCTGCAGGTCGATCAGCAGGTTGACGATCTGCGCCTGGATCGACACGTCCAGCGCCGACACCGATTCGTCCGCGATCACGACCTTCGGGTTGAGAGCCAGCGCGCGCGCGATACAGATGCGCTGGCGCTGGCCGCCGGAGAATTCATGCGGATAGCGCTGCGCCATTTCGGGCGGCAGGCCGACGCGTTCGAGCAGTTCGGCCACGCGCTGCTCGGCTTCCTTGCCCTTGGCCACGCCGTGCACCAGCAGCGGCTCCATGATCGAGAAACCGACCGTGACGCGCGGATCGAGCGAGGCGAACGGATCCTGGAACACGAACTGGATGTCGCGGCGCAGGGCTTGCAGTTCGGAGGTCTTCAGACGCACGATGTCGCGCCCGCCGAAGCGGATCTCGCCGCCCTGGCTGTCCACCAGGCGCAGCAGCGAGCGGCCGGTGGTGGACTTGCCGCAACCGGATTCGCCCACCAGCGACAGCGTCTCGCCGGGGCACAGGTCGAAGCTGACCTTTTCCACGGCATGCACGCGGCGCTGCACGCGGCTCATGATGCCGCCGCGCAGGTCGAAACGCGTTACCAGGTCGCGCACGCTCAGGATCGGCTCGCGGCGCGCGGCCGGCACTTCCTGGGTGCTGGTGGCGCCGGGTTCGGCCACCGGCTGAGCCTTGCCGTCCACCTGCAGCAGCGGGAAACGCGCCGGCAGGTCGGTGCCCTGCATCGCGCCCAGCTTCGGCACGGCCGACAGCAGCGCCTTGGTATAGGCATGCTGGGGCGTGGCGAACACCGACGCCGACGGGCCTTCCTCGACCTTGTCGCCGCGGTACATGACCAGCACGCGGTCGGCCACTTCGGCGACCACGCCCATGTCGTGGGTGATGAACACCACGCCCATGTGCATTTCTTCCTGCAGTTGGCGGATCAGTTGCAGGATCTGCGCCTGGATCGTGACGTCCAGCGCGGTGGTGGGTTCGTCGGCGATCAGCAGCGCCGGCTTGCAGGCCAGCGCCATGGCGATCATGACGCGCTGGCGCATGCCGCCCGACAGCTGGTGCGGATAGCGGTCCAGCACCGACTTGGCTTCCGGGATGCGCACCTGCTCCAGCATGCGCAGGGCTTCGGCGCGCGAGGCCGCGGCGTCCATGCCCTGGTGCTCGCGGATCGATTCGGCGATCTGGTCGCCGGCCGTGAACACCGGGTTCAGGGAGGTCATCGGCTCCTGGAAGATCATGGCCATGTCGGCGCCGCGCACATTGCGCATGGCGCGCTGGTTGGCATTGACCAGGTCGATCACGGAACCGTTGCGCCGGCGCAGGGCCATGCTGCCCTGGGCGATGCGGCCGCCGCCATGTTCCACCAGGCGCATCAGCGCCAGCGACGTCACCGACTTGCCCGAACCCGATTCGCCCACGATGGCCAGGGTCTCGCCCCGGTCCACATGGAACGACAGGTTGCGCACGGCTTCGACCGTGCGCTCCGAACCCACGAAGCGCACCGTCAGGTCGTCGACCTGGACCACGCGGTTATCCGGCAGCGCCAGGCTGTTTGCGCGATCAACCATATCTCTAGTAATCCCCAAAACTGACAAAAACGAAGCCCGCCGCCGCTCAGCGGTAGATGGCGGTGACCGGCTTCTCGCCGACGCGGGCGTAACCGCGGTACATGCCTTCCGTGTTGAACGGCAAGGCCACATTGCCCTGGGCGTCGACGGCCACCAGGCCGCCCTTGCCGCCGATGGTGGGCAGTTTTTCCATCACGACGCGGTCCGCCGCCGTTTCCAGCGAGGCGCCGCAATATTCCATCTGGGCCGCCACGTCATAGGCGGCGACCATGCGGATGAACATCTCGCCGGTGCCGGTGGTGGACACGGCGCAGGTCTTGTTGCTGGCGTAGGTGCCGGCGCCGATCAGCGGCGCGTCGCCGACGCGGCCGACCTGCTTGTTGGTGATGCCGCCGGTGGAGGTGGCCGCGGCCAGGTTGCCCTGCGCGTCCACGGCCACGGCGCCCACGGTGCCGAACTTCTTGTCCGAATCCAGCGGATCGGCCGGCGCCGGCTGGCCGCGCGCGACCATGGCCTGGCCGTCGTGGTCCAGCACCGCCGCTTCCGGCGTTTCGCGCTGCACCCGCAGCAGCTGCTCGCGGCGCGCTTCGGTCGAGAAGTACGACGGGTCGACCAGTTCCAGGCCGGCGTCCTTGGCGAAGGCTTCGGCGCCCTCGCCCACGAAGAACACGTGCTTGCTGGTTTCCATGACCTTGCGCGCGGCGAACACCGGGTTGCGCACGCAGTTGACGTTGGCGATGGCGCCCGAACGCAGCGTGGCGCCGTCCATGATGGCGGCGTCCAGCTCATGGGTGCCGGCGCTGGTGAACACGGCGCCATGGCCGGCGTTGAACAGCGGGCAGTCTTCCAGCAGGCGCACGGCCTCGGTGACGGCGTCCAGCGCGCTGCCGCCACGGGCCAGCACGGCCTGGCCGGCGGTCAGGATGGATTCGAGCGCGCTCAGGTATTCCTGCTCTTTCTCGGGCGACATGGCCGCGCGGGACATCGCGCCGGCGCCACCGTGAATCGCGATCACGGGTTGAATCATCGTTTACCTACTCCATGGATGAGCCACGGCATCACGGACTGGGTCACCCCAGCGGCGGCCGCGACGGAATTCTTGGCCCGATAGGCCACCGCCGCCGACAAGGCCTCGATCAGGCCGAGCGCGGCGGTTTCGGAATTGGGGATCAGCTGGCGCGTGGACACGGCGTACAGCACCACCGACGCGGTCGGCGCCAGCGGCGAGGTGGGCTTGTCGGTCAGCACCAGCACCGGTACGCCGGCCTGCTTGGCGGCGCCCGCCAGGGTCACGGTGTCGGCCAGGTAGCGCGGAAAGCCGATCGCGATCACCAGATCCTTGCTGGTCATGCGCGACATCTGGCGCGCCGCGTGCGACACCCCGCCCGGGCCGGCCAGCGATTCGACCGAATGCAGGTGCATGCACAGGCCGCGCTGCAGCATGCCGGCCAGGAAGCCGCTGGCGCCGAAGCCGATGATGAACACGCGGTCGGCGGCCAGGATGGCGTCGACCGCCTGCTCACAGGCGGCGGCATCCAGGGTCTGCAGGTTGCGCTGGGCGTTGCGGATGTCTTCTTCGAGGGTCGCGGCGAAGATCTGCACCGCGCTGGCCGAATGCGCCAGCTCGGTGCGCAGCTTTTCGACCGGCTCCAGCGCCGCCTCGAAGCCGCGCGCCAGCTCGGCGCGGAACTGCGGATAGCCCGGCAGGTCCAGGGCGCGCGCGAAGCGGTTGGCGGTCGCGACCGACACCCCCGCCGCCGTCGCGAATTCGTCGATGGTCATCGTGGCCACGCGGAACTGGTGCGCCAGGACGTATTCGGCCATCTTGTGCTGCGTGCGGCTCAGCGCGGGCTGGGCCCGGGCGATCCGATCAGCGATCGTGAGTGCGGCCTTGTTCATCGAAAAAAGGGGGAGACGTAGCGGAGGTTTGTGTAAATCTGTTTACACATAAATTTTAGATAAGAAAATTCATTTTCATACTAAGGGTATACCCGTGAATTTATGTAACAATGCTTCAAAAGAAACGGGGCCGGTTTGAGGTACGCTAAATGCCCCTTCCCGTTTCCCGTTTTCCGGAACCTTCGAATGCCCGTCTGGACCTGCAAACCCCACGCCGAACTGACCCTGGCCGAGCTCTACGCCATCCTGCGCCTGCGCTCGGAAGTCTTCGTGGTCGAACAGAACTGCGTCTTCCTGGACATGGACGACAAAGACCTGCTGGGACAGACCGAACACCTGATGGCCTGGGACAACGGCGCGCTGCTGGCCTATTGCCGCCTGCTGGAACCGGCGCTGAACGACGGCCAGGCAGTCATCGGCCGCGTCATCACGGCGCCAGCGGCGCGCGGCACGGGCCTGGGCCACGACCTGATGCGCCGCGCCAAGGACGAAGTGGCGCGGCTGTGGCCGGGCCAGCCGGTCTACCTGGGCGCGCAGGCCCGGCTGCGCGGCTATTACGGCGGCCACGGCTTCGTGCCGGTGACCGAGGAGTACATCGAGGACGGCATCCCGCACGTCGGCATGCTGCTGCGCGAAGCGGCCTGAACGCCACGGCGGCGGGCAGCGCTGCCCCAGGCGCGTTGCCGCCGCCCCAATGAAAACGCCCCATTGCGGGGCGTTTTGTGTTTTGCCGACGGCATGAAAAACGCCCACGACGGGGCGTTTTTCGTTCCAGCGTCGATCGAGGTTACTTGACCGCCGACACGTCCAGCTTGGCGGCCGTCTTGGACTGGATCTCGTCCACCGTCACGCCCGGCGCCGTTTCCAGCAGCTTCAGGCCGTTGTCGGTGACTTCCATCACGCCCAGATCGGTGATGATCAGGTCGACCACGCCCACGCCGGTCAGCGGCAGGTTGCATTCGGGCAGCAGCTTGACGTCCTCGGTGCCGTCCTTCTTCTTGGCCACGTGTTCCATCAGCACGACCACGCGGCCGACACCGGCCACCAGGTCCATCGCGCCGCCCATGCCCTTGACCATCTTGCCCGGAATCATCCAGTTGGCCAGGTCGCCCTTTTCGGACACCTGCATCGCGCCCAGGATGGCCAGGTTGATCTTGCCGCCGCGGATCATCGCGAACGAGTCGGCCGACGAGAAGATCGACGAGCCGGGCAGCGTCGTGACCGTCTGCTTGCCGGCGTTGATCAGGTCGGCGTCGACCTCGGCGTCGGTCGGGAACGGGCCGATGCCCAACAGGCCGTTTTCGGATTGCAGCCAGACTTCGACGCCCTTGGGCACGTGGTTGGCCACCAGGGTCGGCAGGCCGATACCCAGGTTCACGTAAAAACCGTCTTGCAGCTCGCGCGCGGCGCGCGCCGCCATTTCATCGCGGGACCATGCCATGTCGTGTTCTCCTTAGGCCGGGCGAGTGGTGCGTTGTTCGATGCGCTTTTCCGGATTGGCGTTCAGCACGATCCGGTGCACATAGATGCCGGGCAGGTGGATCTGGTCGGGGTCCAGGCTGCCGGTGTCGACGATCTGCTCGACCTCGACCACCGTGAACTTGCCGGCCATGGCCACGTTCGGGTTGAAGTTGCGCGCCGTCTTGCGGAACACCAGGTTGCCGCTGCGGTCGGCGATGTGCGCCTTGACCAGCGACACGTCCGGCACCAGCGAACGCTCCATCACGTATTGCTGGCCGTCGAATTCGCGGATTTCCTTGCCGTCGGCGACGATGGTGCCCACGCCGGTGCGGGTGAAGAACGCCGGGATGCCGGCGCCGCCGGCGCGCAGCTTCTCGGCCAGCGTGCCCTGCGGCGTGAATTCGAGCTCGAGTTCGCCCGACAGGTACTGGCGTTCGAATTCCTTGTTCTCGCCCACGTACGAGGCGATCATCTTGCGGACCTGGCGCGTGTTCAGCAGCTGGCCCAGGCCGAAGCCGTCGACGCCCGCGTTATTGCTGATGCACGTGAGATCCTTGACGCCCGAATCGCGCAGCGCGGCGATCAGGGCCTCGGGAATGCCGCAAAGGCCGAAACCGCCGACGGCGATCATCTGGCCGTCCTTGACGATGCCTGCCAGCGCCTCCTGGGCGCTTGCAAAAACCTTGTCCATCGCTCCAACTCCTAGTTAAGGTCGAACTGAAGAGGATCCGCCCGCCCTGCCGGACCGCATGCCCCGCGAAGGAGGCCGGCGATCCTGGATGGACCCTGTTTGTACTTGGGGCGCGGCTGCCGGTTTCGCGGCCCGGCGGCATCGCGGCGTGGCCCGATGCCTGCTGGTTCGCGGCGCCGAGGGTGGCGCGCCCTGTCATTCGTATTGTGGTTCTGTCCTGGATTTTAACGGCATGGCCGGCAAATGCGGGCGCCGTTTCAAACGCCGCATTGAAGTCGGACCGCCCGCCGCCGGCGCGCCTAGGCCGCCGGCTGGAACTGCGTGGCCATTTTCGCCAGCACTTCGGGCGGCCACGGGGCGGACGTATTGGCCACGTAATCCATCCACACCAGCACGTTGCGGCCGCGGGCGTAAGGGCCGGCGTCGTCGCCCACCTTCTCGAGCAACAATTCGAACTCGGCGCTCGAACGGCCGATGCGCGTGACCTTGTGCGTGACCCGCACGGTCGCCGGATAGGTCAGCGGTCGCAGGAAATCGCAGGACGCGTGCGCGAGGATGGCGCCGTCGTCGGCCGGCAGTTCGAAGCCCGCGTCGTAGAGGATCTGCATCCGCGCCTCTTCCATGAGGCGGAAATACAGCGTGTTATTGAGATGGTTCAAGGCGTCGGAATCGCCCCAACGCAAAGGCAAATCCACATGATGGGTATCCCCCACCGTCAGAATCCGCGCAGACAGAGTGTCCGGGTTCACCAATTGCTCCTGATAGCTGATGGAAATGCGAAGACGTGCAAGGTCTCCGCCTGCAATACAATCGCCGATAATACTTCCAGCCATATATGGAATACATACGGGGAGCTTTGCAATGTCTGAACGCGAGTCGATGGAATATGACGTGGTCGTGGTTGGCGGGGGTCCCGCCGGCTTGGCCACCGCTATCCGTCTGAAGCAACTGGCCGCTGAGAAGAACCAGGAAATCGGCGTCTGCGTCCTGGAAAAAGGCGCGGAGCTGGGCGCGCACATCCTGTCCGGCGCCGTCATGGACCCGCTGGCCCTGACCGAGCTGATCCCCGACTGGAAGGAAAAAGGCGCGCCGCTGAACGTGCCCGTGACGCAGGACAAGTTCCTGTTCCTGTCCGAAAACGGCGCGCGCGCCACGCCGAACTGGCTGCTGCCGCCCTGTTTCCACAATGAAGGCAACTACATCGTCCGCCTGGGCGACGTCGTCAAGTGGCTGGGCGAACAGGCCGAGGCGCTGGGCGTCGAGATCTTCCCGGGCTTTGCCGCGGTCGAAGTGCTGTACGACGAGAACGGCGCGGTGCGCGGCGTGGCCACCGGCGACATGGGCGTGGCCCGCGACGGCAGCCACACCGACCACTACCAGCCCGGCATGGAACTGCATGCGCGCTATACGGTGTTCGCCGAAGGCGCGCGCGGCCAGCTCGGCCGCCAGCTGATCGAGCGCTACAAGCTCGACGACGGCCGCGATCCGCAGGCCTACGGCATCGGCATCAAGGAAATGTGGGAAGTCGACCCGGCCCAGTCCAAGCCCGGCCTGGTGATCCACACCGCCGGCTGGCCGCTGGATTCGGACACCTACGGCGGTTCGTTCCTCTACCACCTGGACAACAACCTGGTGGCCGTCGGCATGATCGTCGGGCTGGACTACGCCAACCCGTGGCTGTCGCCGTTCGATGAATTCCAGCGCTACAAGACCCACCCCGCGATCCGCGGCACTTTCGAAGGCGGCAAGCGCATCGCCTACGGCGCCCGCGCCATCACCGCCGGCGGCCTGCTGTCTCTGCCCAAGCTGACATTCCCGGGCGGCGTGCTGGTCGGCTGTGAGGCCGGCTTCCTGAACGCCTCGCGCATCAAGGGCAGCCACGCCGCCATCAAGTCCGGCAAGCTGGCCGCCGAGGCCGCGTTCGACGCGCTGGTGGCCGACCGCCGCCAGGACGAACTGGCCGCCTACCCGGAAGCCTTCAAGAATTCGTGGCTGCATGCCGAGCTGAACAAGGCGCGCAACTTCAAGCAGTGGTTCAAGAAGGGCCGCACCGTGGCCACGCTGATGACCGGCATCGAGCAGCTGGTGTTCAAGGGCAAGATGCCCTGGACCCTGCGCCACAGCAAGCCCGACCACGCCTGCCTGCAGCCGGCCTCGCAGTGCGCCCGCATCGACTATCCCAAGCCCGATGGCAAGCTGACCTTCGACAAGCTCAGCTCGGTGTTCATCTCCAACACCAACCACGACGAGAACGAACCCATCCACCTGACGCTGAAGGATGCATCGGTGCCGGTGAAGGTCAACCTGGCCAAGTACGGCGGCCCGGAATCGCGCTACTGTCCGGCCGGGGTGTATGAGTTCGTCAAGGACGACCACGGCGAGGACCGCCTGCAGATCAACGCGCAGAACTGCGTGCACTGCAAGACCTGCGACATCAAGGACCCGACCCAGAACATCGTCTGGGTGGCGCCGCAGGGCGGCGAGGGCCCGGTCTACAGCGGCATGTAGCAGGCTCGCGGGCAATGGCTGAACGGGTGCTCTTCATCGGCTGCGGCGATCTCGGCCAGCGCGCCGCGCGCCTTTTCCTGGCGCGCGGCGACGAGGTCCACGCGCTGCGCCGCCATCCGCCCGCCGGCGACGCCAGCGGCATCCGCTGGCTGCAAGGCGACATCACCCGGCCCGACGGCCTGCCCGCCCTGCCGGCCGGCGTCACCCGTGTCGTCCACGTCGCCACCGCCGGCGCGCGCGATCCCGCGGCCTACCGCGGCGTCTTCGTCGACGGCCTGAAACACGCGCTGGACGCGCTCGACACGTCCCGCGTCGAACGCATCGTGTTCGTCTCCTCCAGCGCGGTGTATGGCGAGCATCATGGCGACTGGGTCACCGAAGACACCCCCACCGCGCCGCAAGGCTTCAATGGCCGCATCCTGCTGGAAGCCGAAGCGCTGCTGGCCGCGCAGGCGCTGCCCCACACCACCCTGCGTTTCGCCGGCCTGTATGGCCCCGGCCGCCTGCAACTGATCGAACGGCTGCGCGCCGGCGACGCGCGCGCGCCGAGCCAGCCGCCGCACTGGGCCAACCGCATCCACATCGACGACGCCGCCGCCGCCATCGCGCACGTGGCGTTGCTGCCCGAGGCGCAGCCGGTCTACATCGGCTGCGACGACACCCCGCTGCCGCTGCATGAACTGTATGCGGACCTGGCGCGCCTGATCGGCGCGCCGGCCCCGGCCGAAGGCCCCGCGCCTGCCGGCATCGGCAGCAAGAAGCTCAGCAACGCCCGGCTGCGCGCCAGCGGACTGACGCTGCAATGGCCCGACTCGCGCGCCGGCTACGCCGCGCTGCTGGCGGACGCGGCCTCGCCGGCATAGTTCGACCACCGTCGAATCGTCGACGGCGTGACGCGGCGATACTGGCTGGCCCAGACCCGCCGCCCCCTCACCGCCATGTCCATCCCCTTCCCGCTCGATCCGCTCCAGGCGGTGACGCACGCCAACCCCTATCCCTATTACGCCGCGCTGGCCAGGGAGCGTCCGCTGTACCACGACGCGCGGCTGGGCCTGTGGGTCGCCAGCGGGCCGCAGGCGATCCTGGCGCTCATGCGCCATCCCGCCGCCCGCGTGCGCCCCGTCGCCGAGCCGGTGCCGCAAGGCATCGCGGCGGGCCCGGCCGGCCAGTTGTTCGGCCGCTTCCTGCGGATGCGCGACGGGCCTTCGCAGGCCCTGCTCAAACCCTTGCTGAGCGACTTCCTCGCGCAACAGGCGCGGCACGCGCGCGATCCGGCGTGGCCGCGGCTGGATGCGGGGCAGGATACGAAGCGCGGCCCCGACGCGGCCGCCATCGACCGCTTCCTGTCCGCCGCGCCGGTGCTGGCGCAGGCCTGTTTCATCGGCCTGCCCGATACCCTCGCGGCTGACTGCGCGCGCGATATCGGCGACCTCCTGGCGGCGTTGCCGCCCGCCGCGCCAGGCGACCGGATCGCGGCCGGGCACGCGGCCGCCGAACGGCTGGCCGCGCGGCTGCGCGCCCACCAGGACGATCCCGACGCCGCCCCGGCGCTGCGCGAATTGCGGCGCCAGGGCATCGACGCGGGCCTGGATCCCGCGCTGCTGGCCGCCAACCTGGCGGGGCTGCTGTTCCAGTCCTGTGACGCTGGCGCCGGGCTGCTCGGCAACGCGCTGCTGCGAGCCGGCCGCCATGCCATCGCGACGGACCTGGCTTTCGCGGATGCGCTGGCGCTGGTTGACGCGACGCTGCGCGACGATCCGCCCATCCACAACCCCCGCCGCTTCCTGGCCGAGGCCATCGACGTCGACGGCCAACACCTCGAGGCTGGCGCCACGGTGCTGCTAGTGCTGGCCGCCGCGGCCACGGCGCAACCCGACGCGCACTGGACCTTCGGCGCCCTGGGCCACGCCTGCCCCGGTCGGGAGCTGGCGCGGCGGCACGCGGCGGGCGCGCTGGTCCACCTGCTGCGCGCCGGCGTCGATGGCCGCGCCCTGGCGGCGCGCCCGCGCTATCGCCCGCTGCCCAACGCCCGCATTCCCCAATTTGATTTCACCGAGGAGCCCACCCCATGATCGCCGTGATATTCGAAGTCGAGCCCACCGACGGCAACCCCGCGCCCTATCTGCACATCGCCGCGGGGCTGATCGACGAACTCAAGACCATCGACGGCTTCATCTCCGTCGAACGCTTCCAGAGCCTGAGCACGCCGGACAAGCTGCTGTCCTTGTCGTTCTGGCGCGACGAGGACGCGGTGCGGCGCTGGCGCACGCTGGATTCGCACCGCCGCGCCCAGGAGGCGGGACGGGGAGGCGTGTTCGCCAACTACCGCCTGCGCGTCGCCCAGGTGCTGCGCGACTACGGCATGCAGGCGCGCGACGAGGCGCCGCAAGACAGCCGCGCGCGCCACGGCTGAGCGGGCGCCGGTCCCGCCCGGACCGGTCTCGCGGCGACCGCGGGCAGGCGCGCCGCGTTACAGTTGGGCCGATTACGGCGGCCCGGCTGTCCGTTACCATTGCTCCACCGCCGCTTTCGCGCCCATTCATGCCCACCGCCGCCCACGCCCGCCCCACCCCGCTGCAAGTCGATCTGGCGCGCCTGATTGCGCAGGACATCGTGGCCCGGCGCTACGCCCCCGGCGCCCACCTGTCCGAGGAAGCGCTGGCCGCGGGCTACGAGGTCTCGCGCACGCCGGTGCGAGGCGCCCTGCGGCTGCTGGCGACGCAGGGCCTGATTACGCATCGGCCCAACAGCGGCTACACCGTGGCCGAGAACGCCGCCCTGGCCACGCCGGCCATCGCCGGCGCCGGGCCGACCCAGAACGAACTCTATCGGCGCCTGATCGACGACCGCGCCACGCGCGCGCTGCCCGACCAGTTCACCGAGCGCGAACTGCTGCAACGCTATCCCGCGCCGCGCAGCGTGCTGGCCAAGACCCTGCTGCAACTGTCGGCCGACGGCCTGATCGAGAAGCGCAAGGGCCACGGCTGGCAGTTCGCGCCGTCGCTGGAGAACCGCGAGGCACTCAACGAGAGCTACCGGTTCCGCATGACGATCGAGTGCGCCGGCCTGCTGGAGCCCTCCTTCAAGCTCGACCGCGACGCCCTGGCGCGCATGCGCGCCGCGCATGAAACGCTGATCCAGCGCGACGACGCCGACATCTCCGCCACCGAGTTCTTCAGCCTGAACGCCTCGTTCCATGAAATGCTGGCGCGATTCTCGGGCAACCGCTACATCCTGCAGGCGGTGCAGCAGCAGAACCAGTTGCGCCGCCTGGAAGAACACGCCGCGTTCTACCGCGATGCCCGCTTCGTCAATTCCAGCAACGAGCACCTGCGGATCATCGAGGCCCTTGAAGCCGGCGACCAGGAATGGGCCTCGCAGCTCATGCGCCGCCACCTGAAGACCTCGCAGCAGCAATCCTGATCCGCGCCGCCGCCACGCGGCGACTTTCCCTGCCTTTGCCTCGGCATGCCCGTTGATTGGGGTCGCTTTCACGCGCCCATCGGTCTGGGCGGGTTTCGCCTCAAATTGTATTTTTCTTTTTATTAATACAAAATAGGCAAACCCCAACTCCTCCCGACAGGACGCCCATGACTTCGCCCGCCCCCGCCACGCCGATCAACGCCGATGCCTTCTGGATGCCGTTCACCGCCAACCGGCGCTACAAGCGCGACCCGGTGCTGTTCAGCGCGGCCGAGGGCATGCACTACATCCGCCCGGACGGCCGCCGCGTGCTCGATGGCATCGCCGGCCTGTGGTGCGTCAACGCCGGCCATCGCCGGCCCGAAATCGTCGAGGCCATCGCGCGCACCGCCTACGAGCTGGACTACGCGCCGTCGTTCCAGATGAGCCATCCGCTGGCGTTCGAGCTGGCCGAAAAGCTGTGTGAGGAGGCGCCCGCCGGGTTTTCCAATGTATTTTTCTCCAACTCCGGATCCGAGGCCGTCGATACCGCCCTCAAGATCGCATTGGGTTATCACCGCGCGCGCGGCGAGGGCCAGCGCGTGCGCCTGATCGGCCGCGAGCGTTCGTATCATGGCGTGGGGTTCGGCGGCCTGTCGGTCTCGGGCATCGGCGGCCACCGCAAGCCGTTCGGCAACCTGCTGCCCTATGTCGACCACCTGCCGCATACCTATGACCGCGAGCAGATGGCCTACACCCGCGGCCAACCCGACTGGGGCGCGCACCTGGCCGACGTGCTCGAACGCATCGTCGCGCTGCACGACGCCTCCACCATCGCCGCCGTCATCGTCGAACCGGTGGCCGGCTCGACCGGCCTGCTGGTGCCGCCGCGCGGCTACCTGCAGAAGCTGCAGCAGATCTGCGATGCGCACGGCATCCTGCTGATCTTCGACGAAGTGATCTGCGCCTTCGGCCGCATCGACGGCGCCTTCGCCTCGGCGCATTTCGGCGTCACGCCCGATCTCATCACCAGCGCCAAGGGGCTGACCAACGGCGCCATCCCGATGGGCGCGACGCTGGTGCGCCAGCACGTCTACGATGCCTTCATGCAGGGCCCGGACAGCGCCATCGAACTGGCGCACGGCTACACCTACTCGGGCCACCCGGTGGCCTGCGCGGCCGGGCTGGCGATGCTGGACATCTGCCGCCGCGACGGCCTGTTCCAGCGCAGCCGCGACCTGTGGCGCTATTGGGAAGACGCGGCCCACGGCCTCAAGGGCCTGCCGCACGTGGTGGACATCCGCAACATCGGCCTGCTGGCCGCGATCGAACTGGCGCCGCTGGCGGGCAAGCCGGGGCAGCGCGGCTATGCCGTGCACCAGGCCTGCCTGGAACGCGGCTGCCTGATCCGTTCGGCGGGCGACACCATGCTGCTGTCGCCCCCGCTCATCATCGAACCCGCGCAGATCGACGAACTGTTCGCCGTGCTGGCGCAGGTGCTGCGCGCCGGCGACTGACGCGGCGCTGCGGGGTCAGGGCGGCATGGGCTGCCCCTTGCGGACCCGCGGCCCCGCTGCCGGTCAACCCAGGTGGCGCGCCACGGCCTCGACCACCCGGCGCACGTCGGCCGCCGACACGTCCAGGTGCGTCACCAGGCGCGTCGGACCGCCGTAGACCGCGCGCATCAGGATGCCGTCGGCCGCCAGCGCGGCGGTCAGGGCCTCGCACCGCGCCGGCTCGAATTCCGCGAACACCATGTTGGTGTCCTGGCTCAGGACCCGCACGCCGGCGATGCCGCGCAGGCCGTCGGCCAGCAGGCGCGCGTTGGCGTGATCTTCCGCCAGGCGCTCGACGTTATGTTCCAGCGCGTACAGGCAGGCCGCGGCCAGCACGCCCGACTGACGCAGGCCGCCACCCAGCACCTTGCGCCAGCGGCGCGCGCGGGCGATCAGCTCGGCGCTGCCCACCAGCACGGAGCCCACCGGCGCGCCCAGGCCCTTGGAAAAGCAGATCGACACCGAATCGAACGGCGCGCACATCTCGGCCAGCGGCTTGCCGCTGGCGACGGCGGCGTTGAACACGCGCGCGCCGTCCAGGTGCGTGGCCAGGCCATGGCCGCGGGCCCAGTCAGTCGCCGCGCGCACGTAATCCGCCGGAATCAGCTTGCCGTGGAAGGTGTTCTCCAGCGCCAGCAAACGGGTGCGGGCGAAGTGCGGGTCGCCTTCGGGCTTGAGCGCCGCCGCCAGCTTGTCCAGCGGCAGCGAGCCATCCTCGGCGTGTTCGATGGGCTGGGGCTGGATGCTGGCCAGCACCGCCGCGCCGCCGCCCTCGTATTTATAGGTGTGGGCCTGCTGGCCCACCAGGTACTCGTCGCCGCGTTCGCAATGGGCCATCAGGCCGGCCAGATTGCTCTGCGTGCCCGACGGGAAGAACAGGCCCGCGGCCTTGCCCGCGCGCTCGGCGACCGCCTGCTGCAGCTGGATGACGGTGGGATCGTCGCCCATCACGTCATCGCCCAGCGGCGCGCTGACCATGGCCTGCAACATGGCCGGGGACGGCCGGGTGACGGTATCACTGCGCAAATCGATCATGAAGCTTCCTTGAAGGAAAACGGAATCCGGTAAACGGGCCGGTCAGCCCGCGCGCGCGGCGGGCGCCGCGCGGCTCACGACAAAAATGCCGGCGAGGATCAGGGCCATGCCGCCCAGCTCGACCGGCGACGGACGTTCGGACAGCACCGCCCAGGCCATCAGCATCGCCACCACCGGCACGCCCAGGCTCGACAGGCCCGCGATGGAGGCCGGCACGCGCCGCACCACCTGCAGCCACAGCAGCCAGCCGGCGGCGGTGGCGATCAGCACGATGTAGGTCATGCCGGTCCACAGCTGCCAGCCCCATTGCGGCGCGATCTGCGGCACCAGCCAGGCCACCGGCGTCATCACCAGCCCGCCGAACAGCATCTGCCAGGCGGTGAACGTCATCACGTCGGGCGCGTGGCGCTCGAACATGCGCTTGGACAGCACCGTGCCCACGCCCCAGCACAGGCCGCTGCCCAGCCCCAGCAGCACCGGCTGCATTTCACCCACGCCATGCCAGGGTTCGATGAACAGCACCAGGCCGATCGCGGCCAGGCCGATGCCGATGCCATGGCGCGCCGTCGGCCGCTCGCCCAGCAGGCCCCAGGCGAACAGCACCACCCAGAACGGCATGGTGTAGGCCATCAATGACACCTTGCCGACGCCGCCCGACACCAGCGCCGTCTGCACGAAGCCCTGGAAACCCGCGGTCTGGGTCAGGCCGATCAGCAGGGTCAGCTTCCAGGGCGGCAGGGCCAGCGGCCGCCGGGTCGCGGCCGCCAGCGCGAACAGCACCAGCGCGCCGGTCACGTAGCGCAGCGCCACGAAATCGAAGGGGCCGATGTAGGGCACGATCAGCTTCATCGCGATCCAGCTGCCCGCCCACACGAGGATGGTGCTGAACATCAGGGCTAGCCCTGCGCGATCGAAACTGCTGCGGCTCACGGCGGCGTCTCCAGTGGAAGTGGGGAAAAAAAACGACGATGCCCATGCCGGCAGACCGGCATGGGCATCTCGCATTATGCTCCCGTCGGGCCGGGAACCGTCCACGCCGTCCGCATGACGGACGGCGCGCGCCGCATTACAACGGCTTGGACAGCTGTTCCAGGATGGCGGGATTTTCCAGCGTCGACACGTCCTGCGTCACTTCCTCGCCCTTGGCGACCACGCGCAACAGACGGCGCATGATCTTGCCGGAACGCGTCTTGGGCAGGTTGTCGCCGAAGCGGATGTCCTTGGGCTTGGCGATCGGACCGATTTCCTTGGCGACCCAGTCGCGCAGCGTCTTGGCGATGGCCTGCGCCTCGGCGCCTTCGGGGCGGGCGCTCTTGAGCACCACGAAGGCCACCACGGCCTCGCCGGTAGTGTCGTCGGGACGGCCGACCACGGCGGCCTCGGCCACCAGCTCGTGCGCGACCAGCGCCGATTCCACTTCCATCGTGCCCAGGCGGTGGCCCGACACGTTCAGCACGTCGTCGATGCGACCCATGATCCAGAAGTAGCCATCGGCATCGCGCTGCGCGCCGTCGCCGGCCAGGTAGTAACCGCGCAGCTCGGGCGGGAAGTAGCTCTTCTTGAAGCGTTCCGGATCGCCCCAGATGTTGCGGATCATCGCCGGCCACGGACGCTTGATCACCAGGAAACCGCCGTTGCCCTGGTCGACGTCGCCGCCGGTCTCATCGACGATGGCGGCGGCGATGCCCGGCAGCGGCAGCGTGCACGAGCCCGGCTTGGTCGGCGTGGCGCCCGGCAGCGGCGTGATCATGTGGCCGCCGGTCTCGGTCTGCCACCAGGTGTCGACGATCGGGCAGCGCTCGCGGCCGATGTTCTTGTGATACCAGATCCAGGCCTCGGGGTTGATGGGCTCGCCCACCGTGCCGATGATGCGCAGGCTGTCCAGGTCGTACTTGGACGGATGGGTCTCGGGCGCCGCTTCGGCGGCCTTGATCAGCGAGCGGATCGCGGTCGGCGCGGTGTAGAAGGTGGTGACCTTGTGGCGCGCGATCATGTCCCAGAAGCGGCCGGCGTTGGGGAACGTCGGCACGCCCTCGAACACCACCTGCGTCAGGCCCGCGGCCAGCGGGCCGTAGGTGATGTAGGTGTGGTCGGTGACCCAGCCCACGTCGGCCGTGCACCAGTAGACGTCGTCCTTGCGCGCATCGAAGGTCCACTTGACGGTCAGCAGCGCCCACAGCAGGTAGCCGGCGGACGAATGCTGCACGCCCTTGGGCTTGCCGGTGGAACCGGAGGTGTACAGGATGAACAGCGGATGCTCGGCATTGACCGGCACCGGTTCGCAGGTGTCGGCCTGGCCGGCCTCGACGTCGTGCATCCACAGGTCGCGGCTTTCGTTCCAGGCGATCTTGCCGCCGGTGCGGCGATAGACGATGACGCGCTTGACGGCTTCGCAGCCGCCCATGGCGATGGCTTCTTCCACCGCCGGCTTGAGCGGGATGGTCTTGCCGCCGCGCACCTGCTCGTCGGCGGTGATGACCAGCGAGGCGCCGACGTCGACGATGCGCTCCTGCAGGCTCTTGGCCGAGAAGCCGCCGAACACCACCGAGTGCGTCACGCCCAGGCGCGCGCAGGCCTGCATGGCCACCACGGCTTCGATCGACATGGGCATGTAGATGATGGCGCGGTCGCCCTTCTTGTAGCCCAGCTTGGCGATGCCGTTGGCGAAGCGGCACACGCGCGCCAGCAGTTCGCGGTAGGTGACCTTGTTGACCTTGCCGTCGTCGGTCTCGAAGATGATGGCGGTCTTGTCGGCGTTGCCGTTGGTCAGGTGCACGTCCAGGCAGTTGGCCGAGACGTTCAGCTCGCCATCGCCGAACCAGCGGTAGAACGGCGCGTTGGATTCATCCAGCACCTCGGTGAACGGCTTGGTCCACTGCAGGTTGTCGCGGGCCTGGCCGGCCCAGAAGCCGTCGAAATCCTTTTCGACCTGCGCGCACAGCGCGTTGTACGCGTCCATGCTGGGAATCGCGGCGCCCTGCGCCGCGCGCTCGGGCGGCGGGAAGACCCGGGTTTCCACCAGTACGGACTCAATAGCATTCGACATGATCTTGTCTCCAATCTGTGATTCTGTTGTTGATGCCGCTTTATCTGACTGCCACTCGCAACCGTATCGCCACGCTCTTACGGGCACCTTACGCAAAATACGGGCCACAGGCCCGTATCACCGCAACAGCGCGCACCGGCCACGGCGGGCAACGGCACCGACAACCTGACAGCGCAATACGCAAACGGCCCGACGCCGCGCTCCGCCTGGCGGCGCGGCGGCGTCCGGGACTTCATAAGAATATCAGTTGGCACCACGGCCCCGCTACGCCGTGCGGCGCGCCAGGCCGCGCGCCATGTCCACGCGCGACAGCAGGATCAGGCCGCCGACGAAGAACAGCCCGGTCACCAGGATCGCCAGGCGATGGTTGCCATGCGTGGCCCAGGTCACCAGGCCGTAGGTCAGCGGGCCGATGACCGCCGCCAGTTGCACCGCGAAGGTCCAGAGCGAAAAGAATTCCGCCAGGCGTCCGGCCGGCGCCAGCGCGCCGGTCATGGCGCGGCCCGCGCTCTGGGTCGTGCCCATGCACAGTCCGGCCAGCGTCGCGGCCACCCAGAACACCGGCGCGGTCACGGCCGCATAGGCCACCAGCACCATCAGGATCCAGCCGCACAGCGTGATCGTCAGCGCCGGCTTGTGGCCGATGCGGTCCTGCACGTAGCCGAACGAGAACGCGCCCGCCGCCGCGCCGATGTTCACGGTGAACACCAGCAGCATGATCTGCGGCGTGGTGAAGCCCATGACCTCGGAGGCGTACACCGCCGCCAGCGTGATCACGACCGAGATGCCCGCCTGGTAGCAGGCGATGCACATCAGCAGCCGGCGGAACTCGGGGAAATGCTGGCCGGTCTCGCGCCAGGCGTAGGCCAGCCGCTTGAGCATGGCCAGCGTTTCCTGCCCCTGGCCGGAAGGCCGGGCGCGCTCGCGCAGCAGGAAGAACGACGGCAGCGCCGCCAACGCGAACACCGCGCAGGTCACCAGGATGACGCGCGGCACGAAATGCTCGGCATCGAGCCCGTCGGCCTCGGCCAGCTTCACTACCACCAGCGACAGGCCCAACGTCAGCATGCCGCCGCAATAACCGAAGCTCCAGCCCCAGCCCGACACCCGGCCCAGCGCCGCCGGCTTGGCCAGTTCGGGCAGGAACGCCGCCACCACGGACTCGCCGACGCAATAGCAATAGTTGGACACGACGATGGCGGCCAGCGCCAGCCACACGTCGCCCGGCCCGGCCTGGGTCAGGACCAGGGTGGCGGCCACGCAGCCGGTGGTGCTGGCGTAGAGCAGCCGCCGCTTGCCGGCGCGGGCGTCGGCGCGCGCGCCCAGCGTGGGCATCGTCAACATGATGAGCAGATAGGACAGCGACAGCGCCGCGGTCCAGGCCAGCGTGGCCCACGGCGCGCGGCCGCCGACCACGCCGACGAAATAGGTGCTGAACACCGCCGTGAGGATCGCGGTGGTGTAGCCGGAATTGGCGAAGTCGTACATGGCCCAGGCCCAGACTTCGCGCTTGGCCACGCCGGGGTTCAGCGGACCCCTGTCCGCCTCCCCGCCGGCGGACGCGGCGGCGCCGGCAGGCGCCTGCCGCGGCGTTTCCTGGCTCACAGGCCCAGCGCGGCGATGCCAGCCTGGGCGATCTGGGCGTCCTCGGTGGACTTCACGCCCGACACGCCGACCGCGCCGACCACCTGGCCGTTGACCGTGATCGGCACGCCGCCTTCCAGCATGCCTTCGATCAGCGGCGCCGACAGGAAGGAATAGCGGCCGTTGTTGATGATTTCCTCGTAGACGCGCGATTCACGGCGGCCCAGGGCCGCGGTCTTGGCCTTGGCCGGCGCGATGTGCGACGAAATGGGCGCGGCGTCGTCCAGGCGCAGCATGCCCAGCAGGTGGCCGCCATCGTCCGACACGGCGATGGTCACGGCCCACTTGTTCTGCAGGGCGTGTGCTTCGGCCGCGGCCAGGATTTTCTTGACGTCTTCGGCGTTCAGCACGGGTTTGGTGTTCATTGCAGCGACTCCTTGATCTGTTCCAGGGCGGTGGGGTCTTCGATGGTGGTCAGGTCGCCGGGATCACGGCCTTCGCATACCGCGACAATGGCGCGGCGCAACACCTTGCCCGATCGGGTCTTGGGCAGCGCGCCCACGAACCGGATCCGGGCCGGTCGCGCCACCGCGCCCAGCTGATCTTCCACCAGCCGCATGATATCCGCTTCCAGCTGCTTTGCGCCCTCCGCCGTTTCGGCCGCCGCCGGATTCTTCAGCACCGCGAAGGCCATCGCCACCTGGCCCTTGAGCGCATCGGCCACGCCCACCACCGCGCACTCGGCGATGCCGCTGTGGCTGTTGACGGATTCCTCGATCTCGCGCGTGCCCAGGCGGTGGCCGGCGACGTTGATGACGTCGTCGGTGCGCCCCAGGATGAACCAGTACCCGTCCGCGTCGACCAGCCCCCAGTCGAAGGTGGAATACACCTGGCGGCCGGGAATCGAGGTGAAGTAGGTCTGCACGAAGCGCTCGTCGTCGCCCCAGATGGTGGACATGGCGCCCGGCGGCAGCGGCGGCACGATGGCCACCACGCCCTTCTGGTCCGGCCCCAGATCCTCGCCGCTGGACTCGCTGACGATGCGCGCGTCAAAACCGTAGACCGGGAACGACGGACTGCCGAAACGGGTCGGCACGTTTTCGACGCCAGGCTGGGCCGACAGGATCGGCCAGCCGGACTCGGTCTGCCAGTAGTTGTCGATGATGGGCTTGCCCAGCCCTTCCGAGATCCAGTGCGCGGTCGGCTCGTCCAGCGGCTCGCCGGCCAGATACACCGCCCGCAGCGTGGACAGATCATGCTTCCTGAGCAGGGCCGGATCCTGGCGCTTGAGCACCCGCACCGCCGTCGGCGCCGAAAACAGCGTGTTGACGCCGAACTGCTCCACCAGCTTCCACAGGATGGCGCCGTCCGGGCGCACCGGCGTGCCCTCGTACAGCACCGTGGCCTGCCCGCCGATCAGCGGGCCATACACAATATAGGAGTGCCCCACCACCCAGCCGATGTCGCTGGTGCAGAAGAAGGTGTCGCCGGCCTTGCCGTTGAACAGGTATTCCATCGACGAGGCCAGCGCCACCGCGTAGCCGCCCGTGTCGCGCTGCACGCCCTTGGGCTTGCCGGTGGTGCCGGACGTGTACAGGATGTAGCTGGGCTCGGACGACTCCAGCCACGTCACCGGCACGTGGACGCCGCGCTGCGCCGCGCGCAGGGTGGCGTAGTCCAGGTCGCGGCCGGCCACCGGCTCGAAGGGCGCCAGGCCGCGGTCGAACACCACCACCGAGGCCGGCGGCGTCTTGCACAGCGCCAGCGCCCGGTCCAGCAGCGGCTTGTAGGGCACCACCTTGCCGCCACGCGAACCGCCGTCGGTGCACACCACCACCTTGGGCGCGGCATCGTCGATGCGCTGCGCCAGGTTGACCGAGGCGAAGCCGCCGAACACCACCGAATGCACCGCGCCGATGCGGGCGCAGGCCAGCATGGTGAAGACCGCCTCGGGCACCATCGGCATGTACAGCAGCACCCGGTCGCCACGCCCCACGCCCAGGTCCTGCAGCATGGCGGCGGCCGCGTTCACCTCGTCATAGACGTCCTGGCGGGTGTAGACGCGTTCGCGTTCGACTTCGGTCGATACCCAGATCAGGGCCGGCTTGTCGGCCTGGGTCGGCAACCAGCGGTCCACGGCGTTGTAACAGAGGTTGGTCCTGCCGCCCACGAACCACTTGGCGAAGGGCGGCCGGGAAAAATCCAGGACCGATTCGAACGGCGTCTCCCAGTGCACCCGGCCGGTCTGCTCGCGCCAGAAGGCATCGCGGTCATGCACCGAGCGGTAATGGAAATCCCTGGTTTTTTGCATTTTTGTCTCCTGTTATTGTGCATACGCCTTAAGGTTGATTGCTTTCTTTTTGAATCCTTCGGTCATTCTGGTGGGCAAACCTTGCACGAGGCTTGCCGCAGGTCAAAAAATTCTGCCACGCGTCTACGCCGCACGGGCGCCGGGCTGGTTACAGTAACGAACCAGTCTTAAAAATTTGGTAGAATCCCCGCGAAGTTGTAGACAACATATCTGTTGGTTCGCTGCTTGATTTCCGCTATTCAGGTGTTTTTTAGCGTTTTTGACGCTTTATTACGCCAAATGCGCGAAACAGGACGCAACCATCCCCAGGCGAATGCATCGACACTCCAAAAGCGCGCGACTGAATTCATCCTCTGGCCAGGCAAACCGCGGTCTGCGTTTGCTGGCGCTGGCGGCGTGCGTCGCGGGTCTGGCGGGTTGTGCCAACACCTCTCAAAAGTCCACCGCCTATACGTCCGAGATCGATCCCTACGAGACGGAATGGGTCGCCACCGCCGATGATCCCATCGGCATGCTGGTGGTGCAGAAATTCAAGCGCGAACGCCAGCGCAACCACAGCGAAGTCAGCAGCGACAACGCCATGGTCAGCGAAGCCCTGAACTACCTGGGCATCCGCTACCGCTTCGGCGGCAACTCCCCCGACACCGGTTTCGATTGCAGCGGCCTGGTGGCCTACACCGCCGAACGTTCGCTGGGCCTGAAGCTGCCCCGCAACGCCGCCGAAATCGCGCAGCAAGGCATTTCCGTCGCCAAGAACGAGCTCAAGGCCGGCGACCTGGTCTTCTTCAACACCCTGGGCCGCCGCTATTCCCACGTCGGCATCTACCTGGGCGACGACCGCTTCGTGCACTCGCCCAGCGCCGGCGGCGTGGTGCGCGTCGAAAACATGACCATGGCCTACTGGAGCAAGCGCTACAACGGCGCCCGCCGCCTGGACAACGGCCTGGTGGCCAGCGCCCGCGCGGCCAACTGATACCTCGCAGTGTGACGCGCCGGCCGCGGCGCGGCCATCCTCCAAACGACGCGACAGGCGCGCGCCATTCGGCACAGACAGCAAAACGCCGCCGGACTTTCCAGTCCGGCGGCGTTTTTCATTCCTCTTCGCGGCCTTGGGCCGCAGGCCTTTTCGGCCTCCCCAGTTGTCAGTGTTGGTGGCGGCGTGGCACGGCGGTGTCAGTGGACCGCGGCGCCCCGGCTGCACAGGCCGCATTGCTGCAGGGCCTGCTGCATGCTGCACACCGAACGGCGACAAGCCACGACACGGATGCCACCGCGCTGCGCCGCGTTGCGGAAGGTCTTCATGACGTTGTGGCCCAGGAAATCGGTCAGCAGGATGACCAGCTGGGTGCCCGAGGGCAGTTGCAACGTCTTCTTCTGATGCGAGGGATCGCGGCCACTGATGTGGTGCGTGATCGAAATGTTGTGTCCTTTAAGCAGATCCGGAATGTTGCCGAGCCTGTCGGCGCCCACTACCACTGCACTCAATCCTGCCGTCATGTTTAACCTCACTGGGTCGTTGAGACTGGATGTAATGATAATGATTCCTATTTTTTAGTCAACTCAAATGAGATCAGTTCTTATTTAATATTTTTTATGAGCTTATGGAAAGGGATAGCGAGACCCGCTGTCCACGCCCTTCCCCGCCCCCGCGCTTTCCAAAAAAAAGCGGCTCCCCGCCAGGGGAACCGCTACTTTTCATCCGACTTCGGCGGCGCTCGTCATGGCCGGCCTACTTCGGCGTTCCCTGCACGGCCTCGGTTACGACCGCGCGCGTCAGGGACGGCGCCAGCATTTCCAGGAACGTGTAGACATAGTCGCGCAGGAACACCCCGGCCTTCACGCCGACGCGGGTGGTGTGCGTGCCGAACAGGTGTCCCACCGGCAGGCCCACCAGGCTCGAATCGCGCCGCGGGTCATAGGCCACGCCGGCGATGATGCCGATGCCCAGGCCGACGTCGACGTAGGTCTTGATCACGTCGGCGTCGATGGCTTCCAGGACGATGTCCGGATGGATGCCCTGGTTGGCGAAGACCTCGTCGATCGTGCTGCGGCCGGTGAAGGCGCGGTCATAGGTGACGATAGGGTATTCCGCCAATTGCGCCAGCGACAGGCGCTTGGCGGCGCTGGAGGTCAGCTCGGCCAGAGGATGATCGGGCCGCACCACCACGGTGTGTTCCCAGGCATACACGGGCAGCGTCGCCAGGCCAGGCGTCAGGGCCAGCGACTCGGTCGCCAGCGCCAGGTCGGCCTGCTCGTGCAGCACCATTTCGGCCAGCTGCGCGGGGCTGCCTTCGGCCAGCGACAGGTGCACCTTGGGGAATTGCTTGCGGAACGCCGGAATCACGCGCGGCAGCAGGTAGCGCGCCTGGGTGTGGGTGCAAGCGATCACCAGGCCGCCTTCGTCGCGGCGGGCGAATTCGTCGCTGACCTTCTTGAGGTTGTCGACTTCGCGCATGACGCGGTCGATCACCTGCGACACGGCCAGGCCGGGCTTGGTCAGGCCCTTGATGCGTTTGCCATGGCGTTCGAAGATCTTGATCCCGAGTTCGTCCTCGAACTCGATGATGGCCTTGGACACGCCCGGCTGGGAGGTATAGAGCATCCGGGCGGCTTCGGTCAGGTTGAAGTCGCGCCGGATGGTTTCGCGCACGAAACGAAATTGCTGCAGGTTCATGAATTGGCCCCTGATAGACGGACCAATTATAAGTAATAAGGACGCCTTGTTATATGACTTATTTGTATAAGCTTAGGACAAGGCGTCCCTCTTTCAGCGCATCGAGATCGTGGTGTTCACGGTCTTGGCATGGGCCGACCAGCGCGCCGTGACGGTCTTGGTCTGCGTCCAGAACTGCACCGCCTGCTTGCCGTTGGGGCCCAGGTCGCCCAGCTTGGAGCCGCGCGAACCGGTGAAGCTGAACCACGCCACCGGCACCGGGATCGGCACGTTGATGCCGACCTGGCCGACGTCGATGTTGTTCTGGAAGTAGCGCGCCGCGCCGCCGTCCTGCGTGAACAGGGCGACGCCGTTGCCGTTGGGGTTGCGATTGATGAACGCCACCGCCTCTTCCAGCGTTTCCGCGCCCACCACGCACAGCACCGGGCCGAAGATTTCCTCGGTGTAGATGGTCATGTTCTCGGTCACGCCGTCGAACACGGTCGGGCCGACGAAGTTGCCCTGCTCGAAGCCGGAGACCTTCAGGTTGCGGCCGTCCAGCAGCAGCTTGGCGCCTTCGTCCACGCCCTTCTGGATCAGGCTTTCGACGCGCTTCTTGGCGTTCGGCGAGACCAGCGGGCCCAGGTCGGCGGCGCGGTCCATGCCCGAGTTGACCTTGAGCTTCTTGGCGCGCTCGACGAAGTCGGGCAGCCAGTTGCGGGCCTCGCCCACCAGCACGGCCACCGACGAGGCCATGCAGCGCTGGCCGGCGGCGCCAAAGGCGGCGCCCAGCAGCTGGTTCAGCGCGACTTCCGGATCGGCATCCGGCAGGATCACGCAGTGGTTCTTGGCGCCCATCATCGACTGGCAGCGCTTGCCGGCGGCCGAGGCGCGGTTGTAGATCTCGGTGCCGACACGGGTCGAACCGATGAACGACACCGCCTTGATGTCGGGATGCTCGCACAGGCCGTTGGCCGTGTCCGGGCCGCCATGCACCACGTTCAGCACGCCCGGCGGCAGGCCGGCTTCCAGCGCCAGCTGGGCCAGGAACAGCGACGAGGTCGGATCCTGCTCGGACGGCTTGAGCACGAAGGTATTGCCGCAGGCCACCGCGATCGGGAACATGAAGCACGGCAGCATCACCGGGAAGTTGAACGCGGTGATGCCCGCGCACACGCCCAGCGGCTGGATCAGGGTGTAGACGTCGATGCCGGAGGCGGCGTTCTCGGCGTATTCGCCCAGCTGCAGGTTGGCGATCGAGCAGGCGTGCTCGACCACTTCCAGGCCGCGGCCGACTTCGCCCTCGGCGTCCGGCAGGGTCTTGCCATGCTCGCGGGTGATCATCTCGGCCAGCTTGCCGGTGTTGGCGCGCAGCAGTTCCTGGAACTTCAGCATGACGCGCATGCGCGCGCCCTGGCCGCTGTTGCGCCAGGTCTTGAAGGCTTCCTTGGAATTGGCGATGGCCTCGTCCAGTTCGTCGCGCGTGGCGAACGGCACCTTGGCCACGACCTCCTGGGTGGCGGGGTTGATCACGTCGCGCCATTCGGTGGTCTTGGACTGCACGAGCTTGCCGCCGATCAATAGCGGAACGCGGGGGACTTCACTCATTTGATGCTCCTCACACTGCATAGTCGATGCGGATGGAATCCGCGTTCTTGGATCTCGCGCGCACGCCGCCGGGCTGGCCCGGCGGCGCGCCGCGCCTTACTTCTGCACCAGCGGGCAGGTCGAATCGGCCAGCGGCTGGAAGGCCTCGGCCGCCGGGATGGTGGCCACCAGCTTGGAATAGCCCCAGCCGCCCTTGGACTCGGCCGGCTTCTTCACTTCGTACAGGTACATGTCGTGGATCACGCGGCCATCGGGCCGGATCGAGGCGTTGCGCATGATCGGATCCTTGATCGGCAGCGCGCGCATCTTGTCGGCCACCACCTTGCCGTCGGTGCTGCCCGAGGCCGCCACCGAGCGCAGGTAGTGCAGCACGCTCGAATACACGCCGGCCTGCGTCATGGTCGGTTTCAGGCCGCGGAAGGCCTTCTCGAAGCGCGTCGACCACTGGCGCGTGGCATCGTCGTAATCCCAGTAGAAGCCGTCCACGTACGACAGGCCCTGGGCGCTTTCCAGCCCCAGCGCGCGCAGGTCGGACAGGAAGATCAGCAGCGACACCAGGCGCTGGCCGCCGGCCACGATGCCGAACTCGCGCGCCTGCTTGACCGCATTGACCGTGTCCTGGCCGCCGTTGGCCAGCGCCACCACCTGGGCCTTGGAGCTTTGCGCCTGCAGCAGGTACGAGGCGAAGTCCGGCGCGTTGAGCGGATGGCGCACGCTGCCGGCGACGGTGCCGCCCAGCGCCTTGACCGCCTTGGCCGTGTCGGCCTCGAGCGAGTGGCCGAAGGCGTAGTCGACGGTGATGAAGTACCAGGACTTGCCGCCCGCCTTGACCGTGGCCTTGGCGCCGCCGGCGGACTGCGAATAGGTGTCGAACATCCAGTGGAAGCCAACTGGCGAGCATTCCTTGTTGGTCAGCGCCGTGGTGGCCGGGCCCGAGAACATCACGACCTTGTTCTTTTCGCGCGCGATGCCCTGCACCGCCAGCGCCACCGCGGAATTGGTCAGGTCGGCGATGGCGGTGACGCCGTCGCGGTCGAACCATTCGCGCGCCTTGGCCGCGCCCACGTCGGCCTTGTTCTGGTTGTCGGCCGACACCAGCTCGATCTTCATGCCCTTGCACTCGGCCGCCAGGCAATCGTCGATGGCCAATTGCGCCGCCGCCACCGAACCGGGTCCGCCCATGCCGGCATAGGTGCCCGACATGTCCGTCAGGATGCCGATCTTCACTGGCGGTTTATCCGCCGCGTACGCCTGACCCAACAGTGCTGCGCCCAGACACAAGCCTGCGGCCAGCCCGCGTGCGTGCAATTCCATGGATTTGTCTCCTGAGTGTTATGCGTTATGGCGCCGTCTTCGCGGCCCGCGGCTCCCGGAGCATTCCCCCCAGGGCTGCCGACCCAGTGTAGATGTGTGAAAATCAACAAGCAACACCAGAAATGCACATTCCTTGTGCATCAATGCACAAGCCTGTCAGGAGCGAAAAACGTGCTGGATTGGGACAGTCTGCGGTATTTCCTGGAGGTCGCGCGGACCCAGCGGGTCAGCGCCGCGGCGCGCAAGCTCGGGGTCGAGCACACCACCGTGTCGCGCCGCATCCGCGCGCTGGAAAGCGAGCTGGACACCCTGCTGTTCGAGAAATCGCGCAGCGCCGGCTTCGTCCTGACCGAAGACGGCCAGCGCCTGTTCGTGCACGCGGAGCAGATGGAGAGCACGGTGCACAGCGCCCGCGAGACGCTGTCCGGGATCGGCCAGGCCCTGTCCGGCCACCTGCGCATCGGCGCCACCGAGGGCTTCGGCAGCTACGTGCTGACGCCGCTGGCGGCCGACTTCCAGCGGCGCTATCCGCACATCACGCTGGACATCCTGCCGGTGCCGCGCTTCGTCAGCCTGTCCAAGCGCGAGGCCGATCTGGCCATCACGATCGAACGCCCCCAGCGCGGGCCCTACGTGTGCAGCAAGCTGTGCGACTACACGCTGCGCCTGTACGGCACGCCCGAGTACCTGGCGCGCCATCCGCCGATCCGCGGCCGCGCCGACCTGGCCGGCCACAGCTTCATCGGCTATGTCGACGAATTGCTGTTCAGCGAGCGCCTGCGCTACCTGGAAGACCTGCTGCCGGCCAGCCGGGTGGTGTTGCGCAGCACCAGCGTGGTGGCGCAATACCATGCCGCGCTGCAGGGCCAGTCGCTGGCCATCCTGCCCTGCTTCATCGCGGCGCAGGACCCTCGGCTCAAGCCGGTGCTGGAAAAAGAAGTGGAGATCACGCGCTCGTTCTGGATGTATTGCCACGAGGACCTGCGCAAGCTCAAGCGCGTGACGGTGCTGTGGGAGTTCATCCGCAAGTCGGTGCTGAAGAATGCCGACCTGCTGGCCGGCAAGCGCGGGACGATGAAATACCTGCCCTGAAGCCGGCAGCGGCGGCGCGGATCAGGCGCGCCGACTGCCGCGCCCCGCAGCGGGCGCCGGGGCTGGCGCCCGCCCGGCATGCCGCCGCCCCCCGGGTCGGGGCGCTAGCTGTTCTTGGGCGCCTTGACGCGCAAGCGGCGCATCAACAGGAAGGCCGTGAAGGCGGCCACCACGAGGTGGATCGCCACGGTGCCCACGCCGAAACTGAGCTTGCCGTTGGAAATCCAGGCGCGCGACAGGTTGATCAGGTTCATGTACAGCAGGCCCACCAGGCCGGCGATCAGCAGGTCGCCGGAACGGCCCAGGCGCGGGTTCACGGCGCCCAGCGGGATCGCCAGCAACGCCAGGTTCAGCGCGGCCAGCGGCAGCGAAATGCGCCACATCACCTGCGACCAGCTGCTGGTGGTGTTGTCGGCCATCAGCTGCGGCGTGGTGCGCGCCTTGGCCGAGCGTTCGGCGGCGGCGCGCGCGGAGGCGACCGGGTCGTCGCCGCCCTTGCTTTCCAGGCGCAGGCCGTATTTCTCGAAGTGCACCAGGCGGATCTCGGGCGTGCCCGGCTTCAGGTCGTAGCGATGGCCCTCGCCCAGCACCAGGAAGCGGTCGCCGTTGGGCAGGGTTTCGCTGTGGGCGCTGCTGGCGGTCAGGACGCTGAGCCATTCCGGGCCGGTTTCGCGCGCGAACACGTTGCCCAGTTCATCGGTCGGCTTGGCCGGATCCTCGGCGAAGAACACGCGGTTGCCGCCCGCCGATTCCGCGAACTGGCCCGCCGTGACCTTGGACAGGTCCGAGCGCTGCTCGAAGCGTTCGTGGTATTCGCCGATCTGGCGATAGGCCCAGGGCGCGGCCACCAGCGTCAGGCCGGCCACCGCGATGGCCACCGGAATGGCGACGCGCAGCACCGGCTTGAGCCAGTCCGCCAGCGACAGGCCGCTGGCGAACCAGACCACCATCTCGGATTCCCGGTAGTTGCGCGTGACCGTGGTGAGCACCGCGATGAAGACCGAGACGGCCAGGATGGTCGGCAGCGCCGTGATGGTGGACAGCGCGGCCAGCACGAGCACGACGTCCGCCCCGATGTTGCCGCCCGCCGCCTCACCGAGCAGGCGCACCAGCAGCACGCTGAGCCATACGATGAGCAACGTGGAAAAGACAACGCCAGCGTGACTGGTGATCTCGCTGACGACAGAGCGTTTGAATAGAGACATGGGAGAATATGCGGGATAATCGACCGCATCATACAGACGCACACGGGAAACCCTCATGGAATTTAGCACACAGACCACTGCTTCCCTGCACCAGATCAAGACCGCCGCCCTGGCGGTCGGGGTCTTCGCCGACGGCGTGTTGAGCCCCGCCGCCGACCTGATCGACCGCGCCGCCAACGGCGCCGTGCGCGCCGTCACCAAAACCGAATTCCGCGGCCGCGCCGGCAGCACCCTGGTGCTGCGCTCGCTGCCGGGCGTGTCGGCCCAGCGCGTGGTCCTGGTGGGCCTGGGCAAGCAGGACGAATACTCGGCCCGCGCCCACGCCTCGGCCGAACAGGCCTTCGCCGCCGCCTGCGTCTCGGCCCAGCTGACCGAAGGGGTCTCGACCCTGGCCGCCAACCCGATCGCCGACGTGGCCCTGATCGCCCGCGCCCGCAGCGCCGCCATCGCGGCCGGCAGCGCCACCTATCACTACGACGCCAGCTTCGGCAAACCCGACCGCGACGCCCGCCCCAAGCTCAAGAAGATCGTCCAGATCGTCGAGCGCGCCGACGCCGCCCAGGCCCAGAAAGGCCTGCGCGAAGGCGCCGCCATCGCCAACGGCATGGAACTGACCCGCACCCTGGGCAACCTGCCGGGCAACATCTGCACCCCGACCTACCTGGGCGACACCGCCAAGCGCCTGGCGCGCGAATACAAGTCGCTCAAGGTCGAAGTCATGGACCGCAAGCAGGTCGAGGCCCTCGGCATGGGCTCGTTCCTGTCGGTGGCGCGCGGCTCCGAGGAAGCGCTGCGCTTCATCGTCCTGCGCCATGCCGGCAAGCCCGCCAAGAAGGGCGCCAAGGCGTCCGGCGGCCCCATCGTGCTGGTCGGCAAGGGCATCACCTTCGACGCCGGCGGCATCTCGCTCAAGCCCGCCGCCACCATGGACGAAATGAAGTACGACATGTGCGGCGCCGCCAGCGTGCTCGGTTCGTTCCGCGCCCTGGCCGAACTGGAACTGCCGCTGGACGTGATCGGCCTGATCCCGGCCTGCGAAAACCTGCCGAGCGGCAAGGCCAACAAGCCGGGCGACGTGGTCACCAGCATGGCCGGCCTGACCATCGAGATCCTCAACACCGACGCCGAAGGCCGCCTGGTGCTGTGCGACGCGCTGACCTACGCCGAACGCTTCAAGCCCTCCGCCGTCATCGACATCGCCACCCTGACCGGCGCCTGCGTGGTGGCCCTGGGCCACGTCAACACCGGCCTGTTCAGCAAGGACGACGCGCTCGCCGAGGCCCTGTCGGCCGCCGGCCGCCAGGCCCTGGACACCGCCTGGCGCATGCCGATGGACGACGCCTACCAGGACCAGCTCAAGTCCAACTTCGCCGACCTGGCCAACATCGGCGGCCCCCCGGCCGGCGCCGTCACGGCCGCCTGCTTCCTGTCGCGTTTCACCAAGTCGTACCGCTGGGCCCACCTGGACATCGCCGGCACCGCCTGGAAGAGCGGCAAGGACAAGGGCGCCACCGGCCGTCCCGTGCCGCTGCTGATGCAGTTCCTGCTGGACCAGGCTTGAGCGGCCGTCCACGGATCCCGGCATGACCCGCATCGACTTCGCCTTTGGCGCGCCCGACCGCTTGCGCATGGCCTGCCAGGTCGTGCGCAAGCGCTATCTGGCGGGCCAGCGGCTGGTGGTGTATTGCCGCGAGGGCTCGCGCCTGGCGCAGTTCGACCGCATGCTGTGGGCCTTCGACGACACCTCGTTCGTGCCGCATGTGCTGGCCAATGATCCGCTGGCGGCCGAGACGCCCGTCGTCCTGACCGCCGGCGATCCGCAGCAGGCGGCGCAAGCCGCCGGCGACGGCCCTTCGCCCTGGCTGCTCAATCTCGACGACGACTGCCCGCCGGGCTTCGAGGCCTTCGAGCGGCTGCTCGAGATCGTCTCGGACGATCCCGACGACAAGCAGGCCGCGCGCCAGCGCTGGCGCGTCTATCAGGGCGCCGGCCACACGCCGCAAAGCCACGACCTGAGCCAACGGCAGCCGGGCGCCTGACCGCCCTCCCCGCCTCCCGCGCCGCCCCAGGCGGCGCCATCTCGACCCTCGGGAGCCCCCATGCCCCACCGCCCCTCCGACCCCGGCATCCCCACCCTGACCCAGCGGGCCGAACCCACCCTGTCGCCGTCCACGCCGCCGCCGGACGCCCCGCTGCTGACCGAGGTGGCGCCCGAGCGCGCATCCGCCCATGACGGCGACGCCTTCCCGTTACTGACCGACGTCGCCCGGGATGACGATGCCCTCCCGCTGCTGACCGACGTCGCCCGGGATGACG
>NZ_CYTY01000052.1:0-37709 GCF_001298995.1 Achromobacter sp. 2789STDY5608615 | reverse complement strand
CTCAACCACCATTTCGCAGCAGCCGCCTGATCGGCGCAGAGCGACAGCCTACCTCTGACTGCCGCCAATCTTTGCAACAGAGCCCGCTGGTTTACCGTGGCCACCGAAGGCCAGACCACCGACGGCCGCAACATTCAGCGCACCTGGCTGGAGCAGATTGCGGCGACCTACAGCCGCGAAAAGTACGGCGCGCGCATCTGGATGGAGCACATTCGCGGCGTCGTTCCTGAAAGTCCGTTCTGCGCCTACGGCGATGTCCTGGCCGTGCGTACCGAGGAAAACGCCGAGGGCAAGCTTGCCCTGCAGGCGCAGCTCGACCCCACGCCGGCGCTGGTCGCCATGACCAAGGGTCGCCAGAAGATCTACACGTCCATCGAGATTCAGGAAGACTTCGCCGGCACCGGCAAGTGCGGCTTGGTCGGATTGGGCGTCACCGACAGTCCGGCGAGCTTGGGAACCTCCATCCTGGAATTCGCCGCCAAGAACCCCGCCGAGAATCCCCTCGCGGGCCGCAAGCAGTCGCCGGGCAATATGTTCTCCAGCCTGCTGGAAACGTCCCTGAACTTCGACGACGAAGCCGGCCCCGCCCCCGACACCGCAGCCACCACCAAGGCGCTACAGGCGTTCGGCGCCTTCTTCCGCTCCATGCTGCCGAGCCAGGCGCCTGCCCCCGCCCCGCTGCCGGCGCCGGCCTCCGCCCCGCCGGTGGACATCACCGCCGCGACCGAAGCATTCAGCGCGCTGGAGGCCGCGATCACGAAAACCACCACCGACCTGGCCGGCGCTGTCTCGAAGGTCTCGACCGAACTGGAAGCGTTCAAGACGCAGGCCGCGAGCGCAAAGGACCTGGCCGAGCTGCGCGCGCAATTGGACAAGACCCCCGGCCAATTCACGCAGCGCCCCACCGCTGCCGGCGGCACCGATCGCGTAAAGACCGACTGCTGACCACGCAGCCGCCGAAACCATCCTAACCACACCAGACCCGGACCATCAGATGCGCAACGACACTCGCACCCATTTCAACGCCTACCTGGGCGGCCTGGCCGCGCTGAACCAGGTTGAAAGCGTCACCCAGACTTTCAGCGTTCAGCCGGCCGTGCAACAGACGCTGGAAACCAAGATCCAGGAAAGCTCCGACTTCCTGAGCAAGATCAACATGCCCGGCGTCACCGAACAGCAGGGCCAAAAGCTGGGCCTGAACCTGGGCGGCCCGTCCGCCTCGCGGACCGACACCCAAACGAAGGACCGCGAACCCCGCGACCTGACGACGATGGACGACAACGGCTATCACTGCCGCCAAACGAACTTCGATTCGTTCATCCCCTACGCCAAGCTGGATGCCTGGGCGCACTTCCCCGACTTCGAGACCCGCATCCGTGATTTGCTGATCCACCGCCAGGCGCTGGACCGCATCATGATCGGGTTCAACGGCATCAGCGTTGCCGCGACCACCGACCCCAGCAAGAACCCGCTGCTGCAGGACGTGAACAAGGGCTGGCTGCAGAAGATGCGCGAACATGCCGAAGAGCGCGTCATGGCCGCTGGCAGCGCGGCCGGCAAAGTCACGGTTGGCGCTGGCGGCGACTATGACAACCTGGATGCCCTGGTCTTCGACGCCATCACCCTGCTGGACCCGTGGCACCGCGAGAATCCCGACCTCGTCGCCGTCGTCGGGCGCGGCTTGATGCACGACAAGTATTTTCCGCTGGTCAACAAAGAAAACCGCGCCACCGACACCCTGGCCGCCGATCTCATCATCAGCCAGAAGCGCATTGGCGGCCTCGCTGCCGTACAGGCGCCGTTCTTCCCCGAAAAGAAGGTGCTCATCACCACGCTGGACAATCTGTCGCTGTACTGGCAAATCGGCGGCCGTCGTCGCCACATCGAAGAGAACGCCAAGCGCAGCCGCATCGACACCTACGAAAGCTCCAACGATGATTACGTCATCGAGGACTACGGCATGGCCGCGCTGGTCGAAAACATCGAGCTGGTGAAGGCCTGACCATGACCAGCCCCGCACAACGACACCGCACGCGGGTGCTGGCCGCACGTGCGAGCGCGGCCGATGACGCCGCGCCCGCCGTCATGGGCGGCATCTACGGCCAGATGATGGCCAAGCTGACCGGAGACCGCCGGCGCCTGCATGACATCCAGTCCGTGGAGCGCAAGATTTCGACCAAGCGCGAGATGGTTCCGGATTACGCCGACTATCTCGACGGCGTGCTGACGGGCAACAGAGGCCAGCCGGACGAGGTGGTCACCACGCTCATGGTGTGGCATTTCGACATCGGCGCATTCTCGCGCGGCCTGCAGCTCGCCGACTACGTGCTGCGCCATGACTTGCAGCTTCCTGAACGCCTCAAGCGCAACACGGCCACCCTGCTGCTGGACGAAGTGGCGGGCCAGCTCGCCGATGGCGTCGTCACCGACCACGGCCAGGCCATGCAACTGCTGCAGGAAGTGGCGCGCCTGGTGGACGGGCACGACGCGCCGGACCAAGCCCGCGCCAAGCTGCATTTGGCCCTGGGCAAGACCCTGGCGGCGCAGGCCGGCGACGAGCCGCGCGGCGCGCAGTTGGAGATGGCCCGCGCGGCCGTCGCGCAGCTCCGGCGCGCGGTGGAGCTGCACAGCGGCGTGGGCGCGAAGAAGCTCATCGAGCAACTGGACCGCAAGATCAAGAACGCCGGCAACGCCGGTTAAACGAGTGCCCCCAAAGCGCACGGCGGCGCGGGCGGAAGGTCGGTCCTAGACCGGCTGGATGCCCGCCCACCGCCGATTTCACTACGACAAGCCATGAGCTTCATCGCACCCGCACCCGCGCCCCGCGCCGCACAGCCGAAGCTGATCGGAAACGATGGCTTCTTTCCGAACATAGACCTCGACAATGCCCGCGAGACGCTGCGCCTGGATGGCACCGTCACCGATGCGCGGCTGCGCTTCGCCCTGGTCGGCGCAGTGCTGGAGGCGGGTAACAGCCTGGCCGCCTGGAAGGTAGCGCAAACCGCGCAGGGCTATGCCCAGCTCAAGGATGTGCCGGCCGACAACATCGACGGCGCCACGCGCCTGGAGCATGCCTACCGGCGCGCCGTCTACAGCCTGGCCAAGGCCGATCTCATCGAGCGCATGACCGACTACGACACCACCGCAGCCGGCCAGAAACGGGCCGACGCGCTCAACGAAGCGCCCGACGACCACCGGCGAAATGCGCGCTGGGCGCTGGCCGACATCATCGGCAAGAAGCGCAACATCGTGGACCTCATCTGATGAAGGTCCGCGCGCAACAAGGCGACACCGTGGATGCGCTCTGCTGGCGTCGCCTGGGCACCACGCGCGACGTGGTGGAAGCCACCTACGAACTCAATCCCGGCCTGGCCGACCTGGGCGCGGTGCTTCCGCATGGCCATGTCGTCGTGTTGCCGGACGCCGCCCCTCAACCTACGGCGGCGCCTGCCGTCAAACTCTGGGACTGAACCCAATGGCCGAACCCTCGACCGTATCGGGCGCAGTGGCCACCACGCTGGTATCCGGCGCGGCCCTGTCGCAAATCTTGCCGCTGATCGACGCAAACGCGGCCTTCGGCGCCGTCATGGGCGCCGCCCTTGTGGCGAGCACCAAGAAAGACCTCACCGCGTGGAAGCGCTTCGCCTCCTTTCTGGTCTCGGGCCTGTGCGGCTACGGCGGCGCGGGCGAGATCGTGGCGCGCGAGCTGGCCAAGGAATCCTTCCTGCCTGCGCTGATCGGCGCGGTTGTTATCGTGCCGCTGGCGCTCAAGCTGCTGGCCAAGGCGCCGGACTTCGACCTGGGAACCGTTTTCCGGGGCTTGGGGGACAAGAAATGACCGACCTGCACCCTACCCCTACCCTCTCTCTCATCGCGGTGGCCTGCGCCCTTCTGTACGCCGCCACGGCCAGCCGGTTCCTGTGGTATCAGCCCAACGGCGCGCGCCATCGCCGCCTGCTGTCGTGCCTGGCCAGCGCTCTGATTGCTGCATTGTTCTGCCGCGCCGTCGAAATCCTGCTGCTGCACTCCCCTGCCGGCCCGTCCGAGCTGGTCATTGCCGCGCTGCTGTGCGTAGGCGCATGGCGCGCGCGCGGCAATCTCGCCACCTTCACCCGAGGAAACTCCGATGTCTGACATTCTGCGCAAGGGCGCTATCGGCCAAGCCGTGGCAGACCTGCAATCCGACCTGCGGCGCGCCGGCTACCCAATCGAGCGCACGGCGGTCTACGACGACGCGACGCGTGACGCCGTGGCGGCGCTGCAAAAGGCCAGCGGCCTGGTGGTCGATGGCGTCTATGGGCCTAAGAGCCGCGCCGCGCTGGCCAACTTCGACCTGTCGCGCCTGTTGCGGGAATCCGACCTCATCGCCGCCGCCGAGCGCCTGGACGTGCCGCTGGCAAGCATCAAGGCAGTGAACGAGGTGGAATCGCGCGGGCGCGGCTTTCTGCCCGATGGTCGCCCCGTCATCCTCTTTGAGCGGCATGTCTTCTGGAAGCAGCTCATCGAGCATGGCATTGACCCGCTGCGGCACGCCGACCGCACATCCATCCTGAGCCGCCAGCGCGGCGGCTATGCCGGCGGCGCGGCCGAGTACGTGCGCCTGGCGAGCGCGTCGCAGATTTGCGCGCCTGCCGCCCAAGAGGCGGCGAGCTGGGGGCTGTTCCAAATCATGGGCTATCACTGGAAGACCCTGGGCTATGCCGATGTGGGGGCCTTCGTGCAAGCGCAGCACCGCAGCGAAGGCGATCATCTGGCGGCCTTCACCACGTTCATCCTGGCCGACCCCGAGCTGCACCGTGCGCTCAAGGGCCGCAAGTGGGCGCTGTTCGCCCGCCGCTACAACGGGCCGGCCTATGCGGAAAACCTCTACGACGTGAAGCTGGAGCGCGCCTACGCGCGCCTCTCCGGCGAAGGGCAGGAGAAGGCCGCATGAAAGCGTTCCTGCAGGCGGCCGCGCCCTATCTCGCCATCGCCGCCCTGGCGCTGATGGTCTGGTCCCAGCGCGGCGATATCGCGCGCCAGGAATCCACCATCACGAACTACGGCCAGGTTATCGAGCGCCAGACTGCCGAGATGCTGGAGCTGGGCGGCCGCATGGACACGCAACGTCTCGACCTGGCGCAACTGGAGCGCACGCAGGATGAATTTCGCAACGCGCTGGATCAGCGCACGTTCGACCTTGAAAGGCTGAAGAATGAAAATCCGGAAATTCGCCGCTGGGCTGATGCTCTGCTGCCTGATGCTGTTGCAGGGCTGCGCCAGCGCCCCGCCATCACAGGGTCCGCGGCTTACGCTGAATACCTGCGCGCCCGTGACCCCGTGCAGCCTGCCGGCGGCGGCCCCGCGAACTGAGGGCGATCTGAACCTGCTGATCGACCGCATAGAAGCCGCCTGGGCCATCTGCGCCGCCAAGGTGGACACCATCATCAAGTGCCAGGACGAGGCGAGCCATGCGAAAGGCCAATGAGCTGCGCGAGTACCTGACCAGGTGCAACCGCTACCTTGCCGAGAATCCCGACCGGCTGCACATCTTCGTGGACGATGGCAGCATCCATTGCACGGCGTCGCTGAACCTCTCGCACGAGTACCGCTACACCATCACCATCGTGGTGACCGACTACGCCGGCGTGGCCGACGCCCTGATGCTCCCGTTGCTGGCCTGGCTCCGGATCAAGCAGCCCGAGCTGATGGCCAATCCCGAGCGGCGCGCCAATGCCATCCAGTTTGATGTTGAGTTGCTGAATCACAACGCGGCCGATGTCGAAATCAAGCTGCCGCTGACCGAGCGCGTTGTCGTGCGGCAGTTGCCTGACGGCTCGATGGTGGCCGAGCATGTGGACGAGCCGGTAGACCCGGAGCTGCCCGAAGCGGCCCCCGATGTCACAATCGCCATCCCGGGCGTCGAGCCTGACACTGTGACTGTGCCTGACTGGCGGCAAACCCATGGCTGACGATCTATCGGACGTGCAGGCCTGGGTCGCCGGCCTGTTGGCGCAGCTCCGGCCGGCCGAGCGACGCCGCGTCAACCGCGCGATCGCGGTAGAGCTGCGCCGCACCGAAGGGCAGCGGATTGCCGCCCAACAGAACCCGGACGGCACGCCCTACACCCCCCGCCGCACCAAGAACCTACGCGGCAAGCGCGGCGCCATTCGGCGCAAGATGTTCGCTCGACTTCGCACTTCTCGATACCTGCGCGTCGAAGCGACGGACACCGATGCGGTGGTCGGCTACAGCGGCGGCGTGGCGCGCCTGGCCCGCGTCCACCAGGAAGGCCGCACAGACCGCCCAGCGCGCGGCCAAGCGCCCGTGCGCTACGCCCGCCGCAAGCTGCTGGGCTTTACCGAGCGGTCGCGCAACATGGTTCTCGACGCCCTGGCCCGCCACCTGGCAGGCCAACGCCTGTAGTACGCGCAAGCACAAGGCGCGCCCCGTGCGCGCGCGAAGGCGGCCCGGCAACATGGCCGCTATGCATGACATCGCCGAACTCTTCCGCCTCATCTCAAACCTGATCCGCATCGGTACGGTCTCCGCCGTCGATCTGGCCAGCCAGCCGGCGCGCGCGCGTCGCGTCGGGCGATCTTGAAACCAACTGGCTACCGTGGCTGGAGCTGCGCGCCGGCACGACAACGACATGGAACCCGCCCACCGTGGGCGAGCAAGTTGTGTTGCTCTGTCCTGACGGCGACCCGGCCGGCGGCGTGGTGCTGGCCGGCCTGAACTCGGAAGCTATCCCCGCCCCTTCCGGCAGTGCAGCGGAGCATGTCACGCGCTATCCGGACGGCGCGCGCATCGTCTACGACCACGAAGCCGGCAAACTCACTGCGGAGGGCATCAAGACGGCAATGATCCAGGCCAGCGAATCCGCCACCGTCAAATGTCCCGAAATCACCCTTGACGGCAATGTGACCGTGACGGGCTTGTTTACCTATCAGGCCGGCATGAGCGGCAAGAACGGCAAGGGCAACAGCACCGCCATCACCGGCGATCTGCGCCACACCGATGGCGAGCTGTCGTCTCACGGCGTCGTGCTTCATACGCACACCCACGGCGGTGTGCTGCAAGGCGGCGATCAAACCCAAGGACCAGGGGCAGGCGCATGACCTACATCGGGATGGACGCCAACACGGGCCTGCGAATCAGCGGCCGCCAACACCTGAATCAGTCTGTGACGAAGATCCTCACGACCTCGATAGGGACGCGCGTTCGGCGCCGGCCCTTCGGCGCCATGGCCGCCGACCTGATCGACACCCCGACCAACGGCGCCGCCCTGCTGCAGCTCTACGCCGCAGCCGCTACCGCCCTGATGCTGTGGGAGCCCCGGCTGCGTGTGCGCAACCTGTCGGCCAGCATCAATGCCGACCGGCCCGGCGCGCTGGTGCTGAACGTCCACGGCGAAGCCGACACGGGCGACCGTACCGAAAGCGTGTCCCTGTCCACCACCTTGAGCGCCTGATATGGCAAGCCAGAACATCATTGACCTCTCTCAGCTCCCCGCCCCGGAAGTGGTGGAGCCGCTGGACTACGAACGGATTCTGGAAACGCGCAAGGCGCGGTATCTCGCCCTCTTCGCGCAGGAAGACCGCGATGCCGTGGCCAAGGCGCTGGCGCTGGAATCCGAACCGCTGGTCATCACCCTGCAGGAGAACGCCGAACGCGAAGTCATCCTTCGCCAGCGCGTCAACGATGCGGCGCGCGCGGTGCTTCTTGCCTTCGCGCGGGGAGCCAACCTGGAACACATCGCCGCCGAGTACAACGTCCGCCGCCTGGTCATCAGGCCCGCCGACCCCACCGCCCTGCCGCCGGTGGAGGCGGTGTACGAAGGCGACGACGAGCTGCGCGAGCGCGCGCAGATGGCCTGGGAAGGACTGGCAACGGCCGGTCCCCGCGATGGCTACATCTTCCATGCCCTGAGTGCTGATGGCCAAGTCTCCGATGTCACCGCCACCACGCCGGAACCTTGCGATGTGCTCATCTGTGTGCTGTCGCGTGATGGGGATGGCACCGCGCCGGCGCAACTGCTGGCCAAGGTACGGGCCAAACTCAGCGACGAGGACATACGGCCCATGGGCGACCGCCTCACCGTCCAATCCAGCAGCATCGTTCCCTACGCCGTGCGCGCGGTCCTGCACATGAAAGGCGAAGGGCCAGGGCGATCCGTAGCGCTGGAGGCCGCCACGCGTGCGTGCAATGCCTACGTCAACCGCGCCCGCCGCGCCGGCGTGTCCGTCTGGCGCTCCGCGATCAACGCCACCCTGCATGTCGAAGGCGTCGCACATTTGGAATTGATCGAGCCGGCCGACGATATGGTGCTGTCTGCCACCCAGGCCGCCACCTGCACGGGCGTCGAAGTCACCATTGCGCCCGAGGGCTGACATGGCCGAAAAGCCCTTGCTGCTGCCGCCATCGTCTACGCCCGTTGAGCGCAAGCTTGCACAGGTCGGCGCCGACATCGAGGACATCCCATTGCCCCTGCGGGCGCTTCGCCGTGCGAGCACCACGCCCAGCGCGCTGCTGCCCTGGCTGGCGTGGGAGCGCTCCGTAGACCGCTGGGACGACACATGGTCGGACGCCGCCAAGCGTAAGGCCGTGGCGAATTCATTCTTGATACACCGGCTGAAAGGCACCATCGGCGCACTGCGGCGCGTGGTGGAGCCGCTGGGCTATCTGCTTGAAGTCACCGAGTGGCACCAGATGGCACCCGAGGGCAAGCGCGGCACCTTTCGGCTCACCATCGGCGTGCTGGACAGTGGCATATCCGAAGGCATGTATTACGAGCTGGGCCGGCTCATCGACAGCACCAAGCGCCTGAGCCAGCACCTGATCGGCCTGGCCATCGCGGTGGAGGTACGCGCGCCGCTGGAGCACTGCCTCGCGTCGTATGACGGCGACGTGATGACTGTATACCCCTATCAACCCCAACCTGTGGAAGTGGCAGCCGGCGTGTCTTCGGCCGTGACCACGCACATCATCGACACCCTGACGGTATACCCATGACTACCTATTTCGGAATCCTCACCAAGATCGGCGAAGCCAAGGAGGCCAACGCCAAGGCGCTGGGCGTCCCCGTCAACATCACCGAGCTGGAAGTCGGTGACGGCGGCGGCGTGCTGCCCGTGCCGAGCCGCGAGCAAACCTCGCTGATCGGCTCCAAGCACCGCGCGCCCATCAATCGCAAATTCGTTGACCCGAGCAATCCGGCCTGGCTGGTAGTGGAACAGGTCATCCCGGAGCAGTTCGGCGGGTGGTGGGTCCGCGAAATGGGACTGCGCGACGCTGACGGCGATCTGGTCGCGGTCTGCAATTGTCCGCCCACCTACAAGCCGCAGATGGCCGAAGGTTCGGCACGCACGCAGGTGGTGCGCATGGTTCTGCAGGTTTCCAGCACCAGCAATTTCACGCTCAAGATTGACCCCGCAGTGGTACTGGCTACGCGTCAACTCGTTGAAGACGGACTGGCCAAGAAACTGGACAAAACCGACACGGCTGCGGCGGCTCTCAAACTTTCCACCGCTCGATCCTTTTCAATCACCGGCGGCGCGACAGCAGAAGCGAAGAGCTTTGACGGTACCGCTCCTGTTGCACTGAATGTAACTGGACTGGATATGAGCAAGGCTAACGCCGGCACCCTGTCGGTAACGCGCGGCGGAACTGGTCTGGCAACGATTGCAGCCGGAAATTTCGTGCTCGGCGCCGATAATGCTTCCCTGACAACGAGGACTCCAAGCCAAGTTCTGACGCTTATAGCCGGCGCGTCTTTGGCGTCACCTGCACTAACTGGCGAACCCACCGCGCCGACTCCGGAGCCTGCGGACAGTTCCAACCGATTGGCAACAACCGAATTCGTTCTCACGGCACTTTCAGGAATCAGCGTACCGCAGGCATCCACCGCGACCCCCGGCATCTCGCGCCGCGCCACTTCGCCGGAAGCTCAAAGCCTTACGCGAGACGACCTGACCATCAGCCCCGCATCGTTGCGAGCGGCGTTTCAAGGTTCCAACTACTCGGCCACCTACAACGGCTTCGACAGAATGCCCGGTGGCATGACCCGAAACTGGGGCGTAGTGCCGCAGGTCACTATCCCTCCGAATTCGACCCTTGAAGCGAACATAACCTTCCCCGAGGCATTTCTGCAGGACGCATTGATCATTAACCTCACAATTGAGACCTCAGCGCCAACCCAGGTGAGCTGCGCAATCAAACCCGGGAGTCTTACAAAAACTGGATTCACAGTTATTCGGGGGAACTCTTCCACCTCGACGCCTTGGAATGTCATCGTTCGCTATGAGGCCTACGGCCGTTAAGGAGTGCAAATGTCCACGAATCGTTACTACAGTCCCTCGACCCGCGGCTTCTACACAACGGAGCGACATGGCGACCAAGTGCCGAAGGACGCGACACGACTCGCGACGGGCGAGTATGAAAAATGGGCAGACTACGGCGGCGAAATTGCCGGCATCACCGCTGGCGGTTTGTTGGTCATGGCTCCGCCACCGGTCCCCATTCCGATCGAATGACGTATGCAACTACAGGCCCGCTCTGGCGGGCCTTTTGCTTTTCTGACCGGCGCACGCGCCCTGTATGTCTGCGAGACACAAATGAATTTCCGTGCGCGCGCGAAGCCCCCCCCGGCAGACTGGCTGCCATACCCGCAGAGTTATGCGGGCTCTGCTCACCACTCTGAGGTTCATCCATGGCACTTGACCAATACCACCACGGCGTGCGCGTCATCGAGGCTGACGACGGCACCCGCCCCATTCGCACCGTATCTTCGGCCGTCGTCGGAATGGTGGCCACGGCGGAAGACGCCGACCCGAAAACGTTCCCGCTGAACACGCCGATTCTGGCCACCAATATCATGGCGGCCGCCGGCAAGGCTGGCACCAAAGGCACCCTGGCGCGCGCGCTGGACGCCATCAGCGCCCAGACCAACCCCGCTACGATCATCGTGCGCGTCGCGCAGGGCGCAACCGAAGCCGAGACCACCTCCAACGTCATCGGCGGCGCCGCCAGCGATGGCCGCTACACCGGCCTCAAAGCGCTGCTGGCCGCGCAGAACTCCGGCCCCAAGCTGAAACCCCGCATCATCGGCATTCCCGGCCTGGAAAACGCTGCCACCACGGCCGCGCTGGCCGAGATCGCGCAGAAGCTGCGCGGCTTCGCCTACGCCAGCATGAAGGGCTGCGAGACCAAGGAAGACGCCGCCGCTTTCCGCGAAGGCTTCGGGCAACGCGAACTCATGCTGCTGTGGCCCGACTTCCTGGGGTGGGACAGCCGCGCGAACACCGAGGGCATCATTACCGCGTCTGCCGCCGCGCTGGGCCTGCGGGCCAAGCTGGACAAGGACATCGGCTGGCACAAGGTGCTGTCCAACGTCGCGGTCAACGGCGTGACCGGCATCAGCAAGGATGTTTTCTGGGACTTGCAAGACCCCGCGACGGACGCCGGCTACCTGAACGAAAAGGACATCACCACGCTGGTGAACCGCACGGGCTTTCGCTTCTGGGGTAGCCGCACCTGCGCCGGCCCCACCAGCCTGTACCCGTTCGAGAACTACACGCGCACCGCGCAAATCCTGGCCGACACCATGGCCGAGGCGCATATGTGGGCGGTGGACGCGCCCCTGCATCCCTCGCTGGTCAAAGACATTCTGGAAGGCATCAACGCCAAATTCCGCCAGCTCAAGGCCCTGGGCTACATCATCGACGGCCAGGCCTGGTACGACGACGCGCCGAACACCAAGGAATCGCTCAAGAGCGGCAAGTTGGTGCTTGATTACGACTACTCACCCGTGCCGCCGCTGGAAGACCTGGGATTCCGCCAGCGCATCACCGACCGCTATCTGCTCGACTTCTCCCAGCGGATCGCCGCCTAATCCCCTACGCCCAGCGCCGCCGCGCGCTGGGCCTTCTGCATACTCGGAGCCAATTCCATGGGACTGCCCGCCAAGCTCAAAAATATGAACGTGTACAACGACGGCACCAGCTACGCCGGCGTCGCCACGTCCGTCACCCTCCCCAAGCTCACCCGCAAGATGGAAGCGTTTCGCGCGGGCGGCGTCGCCGGCGCCATCAAGGCTGACTTCGGCCTGGACGATGACGCGCTCAAGGTCGAATGGACCTGCGGCGGCGTCGTGAAACAAATCCTGCAGCAGTACGGCGCTGTGGATGTCGCCGGCGTTCAACTGCGCTTCGCCCAGGCCTACCAGCGCGACGACACCAACGAAGTGACCGCAGTGGAAATCATCGTGCGCGGCCGGCACTCGGAAATTGATCGGGGCGAGTCGAAAGTCGGCGATGACACCGAGGTCAAGATCGTGACCGAGTGCGTCTACTACAAGGAATCGCACGACGGCCAGACCGTCTTTGAAATCGACCTGGTGAACATGATTCACATGGTCGGCGACGTTGACACCATGCAGGCCATCCGCACCGCCATCGGCCTGTAACCATCCCCCACACTTGGAGCCATCATGACCGACAAGACCAGCCAGCCCATCGACAGCCAGGCCCTCGCCCAAGTCGCCGCCATCATCGACACCCCTGACCTGAAGTCGGTCGATCTGGACGAGCCGATCAAGCGCGCCGGCGGTGAAATCACCCGTCTGCTTATCCGCAAGCCCAAGGCCGGCGCGCTGCGTGGCGTAACCCTCATGTCGCTGGTACAGGTCGATGTGCAGGCGCTGTGTACCGTCCTGCCGCGCGTGTGCGATCCCATCCTGACGCCCGCTGAGATCCGCGACATGGACCCGGCCGACCTGTTGAGCGCGGGGGCCACGCTCGCCAGTTTTTTTATCAGCAAGGCGGAACGGCTGGCTATCCAAACTGCGTAGAGGACGCCATGGCGGACATCGCCATGGTCTTCCACTGGCCGCCGGCCGCCATGGACCCCATGGAGCTGGCCGAGCTGGCCGACTGGCGCGAACGCGCGCGCGTGCGCTATCAACCCGAGACGTAACAGATGGACAAGGCGCTACAACTGCGCGTGATTGCAGCCCTGCAGGACAAGCTTTCCGGGCCGCTGCAGAAAATGAAAGGCGCGGCGGCGGCGTCCGCCCAAGGCGTCGCCGACCTGCGCGGCAAGCTCAAGCAGCTCACGGCAGCGCAGCGCGACATCGGCCAGTTCCGCGAGCTGACGCGCGGCCTGCAAACCACCCGCGCCGAGATGGCCACGGCGCAGCAGCGCGTGGCCACCCTGGCCCAGCAGATGCAGGCCACCGCCAACCCCACCCGCGCGATGACGCGGGAATTCAATCAGGCCGTGCGCACCGCCCAGCAGCTCAAAGAACGGCACGGCCAGCAATCGACGGAGCTGCAGCGCCTACGCGAAAGCCTGGGCCGCGCCGGCATATCCACATCGAGCCTGGCACGGGACGAAAGGGGCCTGCGCCAGCAGGTTGACCACACATCCCAAGCCCTGACCCGCCAGACGCAGAAGCTGCAGGCCGCCGCCGTGCATCAGCAGAAGCTGACAGCCGCCAAGGAAAAGTATGGCGCGGGGAAGTCCGCCGTCGGTGCGATGGCTGGCGCCGGTGCTGCGGGCCTGGCCGCCGGCGGCGGCGCGCTCTATGCCGAGTCCCGGTTTATCCGGCCTGGTGTTGAATTCGACGCCAAGATGAGCAAGGTTCAGGCCTTGGCCCGCGTGGACAAAGCCAGCAACGAAATGGCGTCGCTGCGCAAGCAGGCGCGCGACCTGGGCGCGACAACGATGTTTTCCGCTACCCAGGCCGCTGATGCGCAAGGCTTTCTTGCGATGGCCGGCTTCAGCGCCAAAGCCATTCTGGACGCCATGCCCGGCATGCTCTCGCTGGCCAAGGCCGGCGACACCGATCTCGCGCAGACCGCCGACATCGGGTCCAACATCCTGACGGGCTTCAAACTGCCGGCCGAACAGATGAACCGCGTGGGCGACGTGCTGACGGCGGCCTTCACGCGGTCCAACACCAGCCTGTACATGCTGGGCGAGACGATGAAGTATGTGGCGCCGGTGGCCGCCGGCGTCGGCCAGGACATCGAGACCGTGGCCGCGATGGCCGGCAAGCTGGGCGACGCGGGGATTCAGGGCAGCATGGGCGGCACCGCGCTGCGCGCCATCATCGGCCGGCTGGCAGCGCCGCCCAAGATGGCGGCCGACGCCCTGAACAAGCTGAACATCAAGACCAAGGACGCGAAAGGCAACCTGCGACAGCTCCCCGACATCCTGCAGGAGCTGCACAAGAAGACGGCGAAGATGGGCAACGCCGAGCGCTCGGGCTTCTTCAAGCACATTGCCGGCGAAGAGGCTTTCAGCGGCCTGCAGGTGCTGGTTGAGCAAGCCGGCACCGGCGAGCTGCAGAAGTTCGTCGCCACGCTCAAGCAATCCGCGGGCGAGGCGGACAAGACCGCCGGCACCATGGCGGACAACTTGGTAGGAGATCTGGACGAGCTGAAAAGCGCGTTTGAGGACGTGGGCATCCAGGTAGAGGAATTGCACGACAACACGCTGCGCCGCCTCACCCGTGGCCTGGCCGGCATCGTCAGCAGCGTTGGGGAGTGGATGAAAGCCAATCCGCGACTCGCCAGCGCGTTGACCGCCACCGCCGCCGTCATCGCGGCCCTGACCGCCGCATTCGGCGCGTTGACCCTGGCGCTCGCCGCCGTGCTCGGGCCGTTCATCGTGGTGCGCTATGGGCTGTCGATGCTGGGCATTCAGGGCGGCAGCTTGATGGGCGTGCTGGCCAATCTGGCCAAGGGCGGCTTTGGCCTGCTGGGCCGGACCATTCTGACCGTGGGCAAGCTGTTGCTGGGTAATCCCATTGGCCTGGCCATCATGGCCATTGCGACCGCCGCGTATTTCATCTACCAGTACTGGACGCCGATCAAGGCCTTTTTCTCGGGCCTCTGGACGCAGATAACCGCTACCTTCGATTCCGCCCAGACCTGGCTGGGCGAGCTGCTGCTCTCGTTGAACCCCATGCCGATCCTGTCCGCCGCCTGGACCGGCCTGACCACCTTCTTCAGCGATCTGTGGGAATCCGTGAAGGTGGCGTTTGACGGCGGCCTGGCCGGCATCGGCGCGCTGATGTTGAACTGGTCGCCTGTCGGCCTGCTCTACCAGGCCATTTCTGGCGCCCTGGGAACGCTGGGCATCGAGCTACCCGGCAACTTCACAGAATTCGGCTCAATGCTCATTCAGGGGCTTATCAACGGCATATCGAGCATGGCCGGCGCGCTCAAGGAGTCGATTTCCAACATCGGCTCGGGCATCGTCGGATGGTTCAAGGAAAAGCTGGGCATCCATTCGCCCAGCCGCGTTTTCGCGCAGATGGGCGGGTTTGTGTCGGAAGGTGCGGCCGTGGGCATCGAGGCGGGCCAGCCGGCCGCCGTAAAGGCCGCCCAGGCGCTCGCCGCATCCGTGGCCATAGGTGGGGCCATGTTGCCGGCGTCAGGCGCTCTCGCGGCCCCTGGCAGCGCCCTGGCTGCGCCCGCTGGCATGGTTAGCGAAGCCGGAGCCCTGGCAAGGATCGACAGACGGCCGCCGATGTCGGCAAGCGCGGCCGGCGGGCGCGCCATCACCATCCAAGGCGACACCATCACCATCCACATCAACGGCGCCGGCGCTGGCCAGGCCGACATAGCGCGAGCCGTCGAAGACGTATTGCGCCGGCGGGATGCTGACAAGGCGGCGCGGTTGCGCTCTGCCTACTACGACAACGAATAGGAACCACGCTCATGATGATGGCCCTTGGCATGTTTATTTTCGGTCTGCCGACCGCCGCATATCAGACGCTCAAGCGTCAGAACGAATGGCGGCACCCCTCGAATTCACGCATGGGCGCGGGGCCGGCCTACCAGTTTGTCGGCAAGGGAGAAGACACCATTACGCTGACGGGGACGATCATTCCGCAGCTCTTCGGCACCACCAGCGCCATCCGGCTGCTGCGACGGATGGGCGACACGGGAAAGGCCTATGTGATGGTCGATGGCATGGGGACGGTCTACGGCGCTTTCATCATCACTGGCCTGGACGCGGAAGATTCAATGTTCTTCGTCAACGGCCTGCCGCAGAAATCGGACTTCACCGTCACCCTCAAGTGCGTGGACGATTCACAGGCCCGGCCGTTGCTCGATGACCTGCAAATTCCCATCGACAAGATGGACGGCTCTATCGCCGGTTGGGGGCTTTGATGCTGAACACGTTCACCGAAGGCCTGGAACGCGGGCGCGCCGAATACGCCGCGCCGCGCTGGCGCGTCACCGTCGACGGAAGGGATGTCACTGGCAAGGTGGCGCCGCGCCTGATGAGCTTGTCTATCACCGAATGCCGATCGGACCAGGCCGACCAGCTCGATATCACGTTGAGCGATCATGACGGCCTGCTGGAGCTGCCCCGCCGTGGCGTGGCCGTGCGGGTCTTCCTGGGCTGGAACGATGCCCGCGGCATGGTGGACAAAGGCACCTTCGAGGTGGACGAGGTGGAGTTTTCCGGGCCGCCCGACATCATCACCCTGCGCGCGCGCAGCGCGGACATGAGCAATGCACTGCGCACGCGCGCCACGCGCAGTTTCCACAAGACAAGCATCAAAGCCATCGTGGAGACCATCGCCAAAGCGCACAAGCTCGCGCCCGTGGTTGGCTCGTTCGGCGCAACGAAGATCGCGCACATCGACCAGACCGACGAATCAGACCTGGCGTTTCTCAATCGCATTGGCAAGCGCTACGACGCCGTGGCCACCATCAAGGAAGGAAAGCTGCTGTTCCTGCCCATCGGCAACGGCGGCACGGCCAGCGGCAAGGAGATGCCCACCATCGAGCTGACGCGACGCGACGGCGACGCCATCCGCTACCAAGTCGCGGACCGCGATTCGTACACCGGCGTGCATGCGTCCTGGCAGGACAAGGGCAAGGCCAAACGCCGGCATGTCCTGGCGGGCGTGATCGGCAACGCCAAGCGCCTGCGGCAACTGTATGCGAGCGAAGAGGACGCGTTGGAGGCAGCTCGCGCTGAATGGGCGCGCCTGCAGCGCGGCACCGCCACGCTGCGTTTTGAGCTGGCCTATGGCCGGCCGGACCTGACGCCGCAGGCTAAGGTCCGCATGCTGGGCACCAAACCGCTTATCAGCTCCACCGTGTGGCTGCTATCGCGTGTGACGCACAAGTTGGACGATGGCGGGCTGACGACCAGTTGCGAGGGAGAAACGGCAGACGCGCGAAAGACCGATGAGGGTCCGTCTGACGGCGACCTGCCCACGATTGAGGACGACGCGGACTAACGCGCCGTGTCCTATCGCTTCACGTTCATCGTTACCTGCACCACCAGATTGAGCGCGCCGATCTGAATATTGTTGTTGCCGGCGATTGACTGGTTTGGCATTGCCTGCGCAGACATTTGGATGTTGCCATCACCGCTGATCCGCTGATCGTTGGAAGCCGGCGCGGCGGCGCAATCTTGTCTCCGTTCCTTCGCACCCTTGAGCGCATGGAACAAGGTTCCGAGCACATCGCCGGCTTTCACGTCGGCTGCAGGCAAGTTGAGAAAATGAACGTTCGAACCGGGGTCTTGAGGATTCTGCATTTCTTATATTTCCTGTGCGTTCGCCAGCTCCATACGACTGCACACGCGAACAGCCGCAGCCCTTGCCGGCAATGTAGGGCAACCGGCACCCCCCCAACGGCCTCATATACCCGGTTCGATCAGTCAGCGGGCGCTACCCCTTCTTTCCGTTCATCATGCACAGGGCGGCGACCGTGGCCACTTCCTGGCCCTGGGCCGCTTTCTCGCTGGCCACCTCGTCAATGCAGGACGCGGCCCTAACGGATTGCTCCACAACCTCCATCGGTCGTTTCGCCAGTTTCGCCGCGACCACCATATCGGCCATGGTGGCCATCTTGTTTTGCGTCGTAGCGGATGCCCATTCCTTCAGCGTGGCACTGTGCAGCGTGCCGCCTTCGTACCACTGCCCCGCCGCCTGTGCCAGCGGCGCGGTCACCATCAGGGCCATTGCAAATCCAACTCGGAACACCTCTTCCTCCTTTTTATGGGGCGGTCAATCAGGCCGCCAACTGCAGAACCAATTCGGTCAACTTGTCTTTGTCCATCGACATCTGCGCCTTACTCGCCTGGTACAGCGCATCGGCCGCTTTGCGCTTCTTCGCGGGGCTTAGTTCTCGCCCGGCGGCCTCAAGAGCCATTTCCAGGGTCTCCCAAGCGTCGCCGTAGCGTTTGAGATCGGCGAACAGGTCTGCCTGTGACAGCGACCGCGTCCCGGTCAAAACGTAGAGCACGTCCACCCCGGCTGCTGCGACTTTTTCCAGATACGCGGCATCGGGCATGCGTTTGCCGTTCTCGTAGTTCGATTGCGCGACGGTCTGCACGCCGCCGATCTGCCCGAACGGGCCTTGATCCAGGCCGATGCGCTTGCGCTCCTCTCGGAGCCTATTTCCTATGCTCATTTGAATATGTCCCATTGACTAAATATCCATTTGGATAAATAATTGAGGCTCACACTTGCTATCAATTGCCAATGAGCATGAAACATACACCAAGCCAGAAGGCCCGGGCCGGCCTGCCTCCTGACGCCGAGGCACAAAAGATGGTCGGATTTCGAATCCCGGCGGATGATTTCGAGCGTTGCGTCACATATGCAATTGAGCAACGACGCACGCATTCCTCATTCATTCGAATGCTCGCCCTCAAAGGCCTGGAGCATTTCGAAAGTGAGCGCCAGGGCGAGACTCGAGGCCGCCGGAAGAGGACTCCCAAATGAATCGCTTTGGGATGGCCTGCCCCTACTGCGAGACCTGGGCAACGGTACGCACCAGCGAACAGCTGTCCCCCCTGGTGCGCGCCGCCTACTTCCAATGCCGCAATCTGCACTGCGGTTTCACCTGGAAGGCACACATAGAGGCAGTGGCCGCAATCTCGCCTTCTGCCCTGTCGCAAGCCAGGCCGGATATTCAGCTGCCCCTGTCCCCATTCAGCACGTCCCTGCGGCTTGCTGCAGCCGCGAAGTCCGATCCACGCCAAATGAGCCTAGACCATGATGAATAGCCAACGTCTTGCACTTGTAATTGGTTGCGCCACCAACTGGAGCCGCCCCTTTCTCGCCGACCAGGCACACCAGTTTCTTGCGGTGGAAAAGGACAACGGCGCCACGATGCCCGGGCCGCGTGACAACCAACTGCTGGAGCGCTGCGTTGCGCACTTGATGGCAGTGGCCAACTGCTCGCAACGCACCGCCGAGACCGAAGCGGCGAAGGGCATCGCAGAAGTCGGCAGTCGCTCCAGCCCGGTCAATTTCGATATGGACCGCAGCACCAGCCACGCGCTGTTTGTCGTTGACCGCGCCACCGGCCGGACCCGCGTTCTTTCTTCGGTGGAAATCGCCCACCTCCTGAGCGCCCAGGAAGCCGCCGCCTTGGCGCTGTAGCACCTCTACCTACCCCACGTCATACCGCCTTGCCGGCGGGCGCATCTGCGCCCGTCGCGGGGAACTGTTTTCCGAAGGAATCGAATATGCCTGCCATCCCCGTGCATGCCCGCATCGAAACACACATGAACGATGACGAGGTGAAGGCCTTGGCCAAGCTCACCGAATATCTGGTGCGCGGCGCCTATGAGCCCGGCCAATCCCTCTTCTTGACGGCCTCGGCCGGCGATACCGTTCTGTCCGGCCACATGCTGACCGCCGCCTGCGCCGTTCACGCCGCTGCCATGCGCACCCTGCGCGAACGCAACCTGATGGCGTAATCATGAAGCCCGATATTCACCGCGACGTTATGTCCCGCCTCGCGGGCTTCGAGTTCAAAGAGCGGCAAGGCTGGCTTCGCCAGGGCATCTGCCCCGCTTGCAAGAAGCGCGAGGTTTACACGCACGCAGACCACCCCTGGGTACTGCGCTGCGGCCGGCTCGATAAATGCGGCTGGGAAGGCCACGTAAAGGAGCTGTTCTCGGACATCTTCGAACACTGGTCGAAGCGCTACGCCGAGGACATGAAGACCAACCCACACGCGGCTGCTGACGCCTACCTGGCGCACGCCCGCGGCTTCGACGTGTCCCGCCTGGCAGGCAGCTACACGCAGGAGACCTATCACGACCGCTCGCGCGATCTCGTTTCCGCAACGGTGCGGTTTCCCGTGGGCCGCACCTATTGGGAACGCCTGATAGATGAGCCGGGCCGCTTCGGCAAGCAGAAGGCCCGCTTCCAGCCCGGCGGCAGCTACATGGGCGAGTGGTGGACGCCGCCCGGCTTCGACCCCGCCAAGGTCGCAGAGCTGTGGCTTGTTGAAGGCATCTTTGATGCGATCGCCCTATGGTTGGTTGGCATCCAGGCCGCCGCCACGATGTCGTGCAACAACTATCCATTCAGCGCACTGCGCGCGCTCGCAGACGCACGCCCCAACAATCTGCCGCATCTGGTCTGGGCATTGGACGGCGACGCCGCCGGCCGGCGCTTCACGCGCAAGCACGCCGAACGCGCTACCGAAGACGGCTGGACGAGCAAGGCGGCCATCATCCCCCAGGATGGCAAGCGTAAGCGCGACTGGAACGACCTCTACCAGCTCGACCAACACGCCCAGGACGGCGCCACACGCCGCCTGTCGCAAGAAGGCCGCAAGCTGTACCTGCATCATGGTGCGGTGCTGCTGGCCCGCAGCGCCACGGAAAAAGCGCTGCTTCTGTACGAGCACGACAACAGCCGGACGGAGTTTGATTTCGAGTTCGGAAAGCGCCTGTATTGGTTCCGGATGGATATCGACGCCTACCAAAAGGCGATGGATCGGATCGGCAAAGAGGCGACGGAGCAACTTGCATCCGACGAGCTGCGCGCGCTCGCGCTGCGCGAGGCGGGAGGCATTCGCTCCATTTCCAACTGCTACCCGACGCCCCTGTACTTCCAGGAAAACAAGCTCACGGACGAAAGCTGGTACTACTTCCGAGTGGAATTCCCGCATGACGGGCCGCCCGTGAAAAACACCTTCACATCGTCCCAGGTGTCCACCGCCAGCGAGTTCAAAAAGCGCCTCCTGGCCATCGCTCCCGGCGCGATGTTCTCCGGCCACGGCCATCATCTCGACAGGATGATGGAGCGCCGCCTATACAACATCAAGCGCGTGGAGACCGTCGATTTCATCGGCTACAGCCGCGAGCATGGCGCCTACATCCTTGGCGCGCTGGCGGTTAAGGGCGGCACGATCTACGACGTGAACGAAGAGGACTTCTTCGACATCGACCGCCTGTCGGTCAAGAGCCTGAATCAGTCCGTCACGCTCACCGTGAACGGCGACCCGCACGAATACAAGGCGGAGTGGCTGCAGCATGTCTGGACCGCATTCGGCGCAAAGGGCATCGTGACCCTGGCCTTCTGGTTTGGATCGCTGTTCGCCGAACAAATCCGCGCGCATCAGAAAAGCTACCCCTTTCTGGAAGTCGTCGGCGAGGCAGGCTCGGGCAAGTCAACGCTGATTGAATTCCTGTGGAAGCTGTTCGGGCGCACCGATTACGAAGGCTTCGACCCGTCCAAGTCCACCACGCCGGCGCGCGCTCGCAACTTCGCCCAGGTCGCGGGCTTGCCCGTGGTGCTGATCGAATCGGACCGCGAGCGCCTGGGCGAAGAGAAATCCCACGTGAAGTCCTTTGATTGGGACGAGCTGAAAACGGCCTACAACGGCCGCAGTATTCGTTCGCGCGGCGTGGCCAACGGCGGCAACGAGACCTATGAACCGCCGTTCCGAGGATCCATTGTCATCTCGCAAAACAACGAGGTGAACGCGTCCGAAGCCATTCTTTCCCGCATCGTGCATATCAACATCGACCGGGCTGGCCAGAATGCCAAGACCCTGGCCGCCGCCGTGGCGCTTGAGACCACCCCCACCAGCGATGTATCCGGCTTCATCCTGGCCGCCACCAAGCGCGAGACGAAAGTACTGGAGACGGCTTTTTCCCGCTATCAGCACCACGTTGACGCCCTGCGCGAGCGCGGCGATATCAAGATGACCCGCATCATGAAGTGCCACGCGCAACTGCTGGCTGTGCTGGACGCGCTGCGCCTGGTGGTTCGGCTGACTGATGAACAGTACCAAGCGGCCGCCGACCTCATCGGCGCGATGGCTGGCGAGCGGCAACAGGTCATCAACGCGGACCATCCCATCGTGCAGGGGTTCTGGGAGGCGTACACCTATCTCAACGGTGACGACGAGATGGCGCCGCAGCTCAACCATTCTTGCAACGATGAAGAGATCGCGGTCAACCTCAATCACTTCATCGAGGTTGCAGCTACGCACCGCCAACAAGTGCCCACCCTGGGCGACTTGAAGAAGGTGCTACGCACCAGCCGCCAGCATAAGTTCCTGGAGGTGAAGACCGTCAAGAGCCGCATTCGCCAGAGTGCGAGCCAGGCCGGCGCCACCAAGGCCACGACGGTGCATTGCTGGGTTTTCCGGAAAGGGGCGTAGCGATGCACAAGCCCACCCTGCCCCAGCTCGCACAGGCCCACGCGGCCGCGCGCCTTCGCGGCACGCTGGCGGACGCTCTGCGCTCGCCTGCGCTCGCCCGCTGCCTGGAAATCACCGCCCAGGCATTGGCCCGTCCGCGCGCCGGGCAGCTTCGACCACCGCCGGCCGCGCCACCGACTGCAACTTATCCAGCGACGTCCACCCCCCCCGCCCCATACCGCCGCGATGCGATTTCAAACGTGCCAGCGCGGCAGACAAGGATGAGTCCGAATGACCGAGAAACAAGCAATTCCGCCCGCCGCCTCGACGGCGATCATCTTGTACATGCGCTACGGCCGTATGCGCCTCACCATGACCGAACTGGCCACCGAGCTGGGCATCAAGGAAGGCTCGCTGCGCAACCTGATTTCAGATGAAAAGTGTGCCGTCGCAACCTACACCGAGGGCCGCAACCGATACGCCGATGTGCGGGCTGTCGGTGAATACCTCGACCAGCGCTACCGCGAAGCGGCGCTGCTCAACGACCGCTAGGCGGCACGCTTCGGCATCGGCAGGACTTTGTTATGAAGTCCTGCCGGGTCGATCTGGGTGTACCGCTTGAGCTGGCGCCAGTCCTTATGGCCGGAGACGGCCGCCACTTCTGGAATCTGCCAGCCTGCCTCAAATAGACTGCTTACCGCTTCATGGCGCATGTCGTGGAAATGCAGGTCTTTGATTTCCAGCGTCACACACGTCCGCGTGAATAGCTGGCTCACCGTCGCGGCACGGTACGGGAATATCCGGCCATCCGGCGTATCGCGCGGCTGTCGCTCGATGGCCGCCCAGGCCTCGCCCAGCAGCGGTATGGGCTGATCGTTCCCGACCTTCTGTTTCGGGTGCTTGCGGTCCCGCACGATAATCAGCTTTCGGACATCGTCCAAATCCGCCCAGCGGATGCGGAAAATCTCACCCTGGCGCAGCCCCGTATTGATAGCCACCGTCAGCACATCCACCATATAGGGGAAATGCTCGGCGAAGTACGCATAGAGCTGCTCCAGCTCCTTGGCTGTGGGCCGGCGGTCGCGCTTGTTACCGGGGCCGATCAGTCCAAAATGGTGCAGGGTCGGCCGGGCGTCTCCCACCGGGTCGCCGATGCGCAGGTTGAGAATGCTCTTCGTGTGTCGAATCGCGGTCCCGAGCTTGGACATGTGCATGTTGACCGTGTACGGCCCGGCGCCGGCGCGCTGCCGGCGCTGGCACCAGGTCACCAGGTGCGAGGTGGCCAGCTTCTCAAGTTTCACCTGCCCAAGCCCGTCGTCCTCGGCCGCGAGGTGCTGGAGCATGTAGTCCTCATTGGACTTGGGCTTGATTGGGCGGCCAGATTCGGCGCGCAGCTCGCGGTACTTCTCTATCAGCTTGGCCACGGTCATGGACGCGGTTTCGGCCGAGCTTCCCTCGATCTCCAACGCCCAGCGCTGGGCCTCGATTTTGGTCTCAAACGTCCTGCTGATAGACTTGCGTCCTGCCTTGCGTACCTGGGCGCGCCACTTGGCGCCGATCTTGACTATCGCGGCCATCTCGACTGTTCCTGCTGTAGTAGTTATGTAGTAGCGGGATATTAGATCAGGTGAGAAACGATGATGAAGAGTGATAAACTCCCGCCAAGATAAAGCCCTTTGATATCAAGGCACTACGATAAAATCCTCATGCATTCATGGGGTTGCGGAATCCCCGCAGTTTTGCCCGTCTCGCCGTAGTTAAATGGATATAACCGGCCCCTCCTAAGGGTCAATTGGTGGTTCGATTCCACCCGGCGAGGCCACGCTCCCGACCTCGGTTCCGCAGGTCGCTTTCCACGAAAGTCCCGTGTATTCAGCCGGATGAGGGTTAATCCGGGCTACGCTCACGCGCCGCGCGCCGGTAGCGTCTCGGGACGCCGCGCGCGACGAATAAGCTACCCGTCAATACGTCCCTGATATTTTTTTCGGCGATGATAGCGAATCGCCTTGCGCGCGACTTGAAATTACTGTTTAAATTCGACGCGTAAGCCCCTAATTCATCTGGACTTTTCCCGAACCGCAGCAAGCCCGGCCGGGGAAATAATTCTTCACAGACTGACAAGCCTGCTCAAACCATGGCATTTACCTGGAAACGTGCAATTGCGAACGCGATAGCGCCGGCGGCGCTGGCGATGTGCGCGCTCCTGCCCTCAGCCGCGCTCGCCGCGAAAAATACCGATCCTTGCAAGACCAACGCCAAATCGGCGGCTTGCAAGGCGCAACAAGCCAAAAAGGCCCCCGCCCCCGCCAAAGCGGGCGCCGGCAAGGCCTCCACCCCCAAGCAAGCCGCGGGTAAAACCGCCCCCAAGGCCGCATCTGGCAAGCAAGCCGCGCCGAAGTCGGCCGCCGCCAAGGCCCCGCCCAAGGGCGCCGCCGGCAAACAGGCCGCCGCCAAGGGCGCGCCCAAGCAGGCCGCCGGCAAGAACGCAACGCCCAAGGGCGGCAAGCAGGCCGTCGCCCAGCAGAGTTCGTCCAAGAAGGGCGCGGCCGGCAAGAACGGCAAGCCCAACAAGCCGTCGCGCGCGCAGCGCACGGCCGCCGCCGCCGCGGCAGCCGCCATGCCGCCGCCCGCGGTGTCGGTGCGCGCCGAAGCCGCCGCGCTGCGGTCCAGCACCGCCTACGTGCAGGACCTGGCCACCTCCACCGTGATCTTCGCCAAGAACGAAAACGTGGTGCGCCCCATCGCCTCGATCTCCAAGCTGATGACCGCGGTCGTGGTAGTGGACGCCAACCAGCCGATGGACGAGATGCTGGAGATCACCGATGAAGACATCGATGGCCTCAAGCACACCACCTCGCGCCTGCGCGTGGGCACCAAGCTGTCGCGCGGCGACATGCTGCACCTGGCGCTAATGTCGTCCGAGAACCGCGCCGCCAACGCGCTGGGCCGCCACTATCCGGGCGGCCTGCCGGCCTTCGTCGCCGCCATGAACGCCAAGGCGCAGTCGCTGGGCATGAGCAGCACGCACTTCATCGAGCCCACCGGCCTGTCCAGCAACAACGTGTCGTCGCCGCATGACCTGGCCCGCCTGCTGCGCGCCGCGTCGCAGCGTCCGCTGATCCACCGCTACTCCACCGACACGGAGTACGACGTCGAGATCAACAACCGCACGCAGACCTTCCGCAACACCAACCTGCTGGTGCGCAAGCCCGACTGGGACATCAAGGTGTCCAAGACCGGCTACATCAACGAAGCCGGCGAATGCCTGGTGATGCTGGCGCGCATCAACGGCCGCGACCTGGCGATCGTGCTGCTGGACTCGCAGGGCAAGCTGTCGCGCATCGGCGATGCCGTGCGCATCCGCCGCATCGTGCAAAGCGAAGTGGCCATGGCCTCGACCCAGCCGGGCGGCTGATCCAGGCGCCCTCCGGCCACGAAAAAGCCCGATCGACGATCGGGCTTTTTTTACGTCTGGCGGCGGGGCGGAATGCGGGCGGAAGCAAGCCGCGAGTGTCGCGCCCCGATGCCGCCGGCGGGCGCTACGCCGCCACCGGCCGCTTGGACCGCAACGGCTGCGGGTCGTACATCGACGGCGGCAGCCCTTCCAGCACCGCCTGCGGATTGAGCGAGCGGATCGGCACCGCGGCATCGGCCGGGATGCGGCCCTCGGCCTGCAGCAGCTGATAGCGCAGGCAGCACACGCGCAGGAAGGAAGTGAAGTTCGCCGCCTCGCCGCGGTATTCCACCAGCTCGTCGTACAGGCGCTCGATCAGTTGCGTGACCCGCATGCCGTCGCGCGCCGCGATTTCCTCCAGCACCTGCCAGAACAATTGCTCCAGGCGCAGGCTGGTGGCCACCCCGTGCAGGCGCAGGGAGCGGGTTTCGGGCGCGTAGGACTGTTCGCTCGCGCGGATGAAGATTTCACACATGGGAGCTCCTGGGGCGGACACGAGGCTTGCGGGCCACTGTACGACGATAGCCGCCGGCCCGGCAAGACACCTCTGCCTCGGGGCATTCCCGCCCATTCTGCAACGATACGTTTCCTGCGCGCGGCTCGTCCGGAAGCCATTGATATAAATCAAGGTCTCGGACGCGTCCCCATCCGAGCATGCTAAGACTGATCTGACTTCGGAGGTAGCAATGAACAAAACCATGAAAGCCGCCGTGGCTCGCGCATTCGGCAGCCCCCCTGGAAATCGAAGAGGTCGAAGTGCCGCGCCCCCGGGCCGGCGAACTGCTGGTCAAGATCGAGGCCTGCGGCGTCTGTCACACGGACCTGCACGCGGTCGAAGGCGACTGGCCGGTCAAGCCGAACCCGCCCTTCATCCCCGGTCACGAAGGCGTGGGCCACGTGGTGGCGGTCGGCGAAGGCGTCACGCACGTCAAGGAAGGCGACCGCGTCGGCATCCCCTGGCTGTACTCCGCCTGCGGCCATTGCGAACACTGCCTGGGCGGCTGGGAAACGCTGTGCGAGCAGCAGCAGAACGCGGGTTACTCCGTCAACGGCGGCTTCGCCGAGTACGCGCTGGCGGCGGCCGATTATGTCGGCCTGCTGCCCAAGAATGTCGGCTTCGTCGACATCGCCCCGGTGCTGTGCGCCGGCGTCACGGTCTACAAGGGCCTGAAGATGACCGACACGCGGCCCGGCAACTGGGTCGTGATCTCCGGCATCGGCGGCCTCGGCCACATGGCGGTGCAGTATGCGCGCGCCATGGGCCTGAACGTGGCGGCGGTGGACATCGACGATGACAAGCTGGCCTTCGCCAAGCGTCTCGGCGCGGAGGTGGTCGTCAACGCCAAGACCACCGATCCGGCGGCGTACCTGAAGAAGGAGATCGGCGGCGCCCACGGCGCGCTGATCACGGCGGTCTCGCCCAAGGCCTTCGAGCAGGCGCTGGGCATGGTGCGGCGCGGCGGCACGGTGGCGCTCAACGGCCTGCCGCCGGGCGACTTCCCGCTGTCGATCTTCGACATGGTGCTCAACGGCGTGACGGTGCGCGGCTCGATCGTGGGTTCGCGCCTGGACCTGCAGGAATCGCTGCAGTTCGCCGAGGAGGGCAAGGTGCATGCCACCGTGGCCACCGAGAAGCTGGAGAACATCAACAGCGTGTTCGACCGCATGCGCCGCGGCCAGATCGAAGGCCGCATCGTGCTGGACATGGCGGCATAGCCGCCCGCGCCGTGACGGACGGCAAAAGGCGCCTGCCGCGGCAGGCGCCTTTTTCATTGCGGCATCCGCATTACGCGGCCTCAAGCTCTGGGCGCTCGCACGGGCCGAGCCATGTCAACGGCCGGCGCGCGGCACTCAGGGCGTGATCTTGGTGCCGAGCACGGCCAGGAACTGCGCCAGCCACGCCGGATGCGCGGGCCAGGCCGGCGCCGTCACCAGATTGCCGTCGGTATAGGCCTGGTCGATGCCGATCTCGGCGTAGGTGCCGCCGGCCAGCCGCACTTCCGGCGCGCACGCGGGATAGGCCGAGCAGGTGCGGCCTTCCAGGATGCCGGCGGCCGCCAGCAACTGGGCGCCGTGGCACACGGCGGCGATCGGCTTTGCGGCCTTGTCGAAGGCGCGCACGATCTCCAGCACTTTTTCGTTCAAGCGCAGGTATTCCGGCGCGCGGCCGCCGGGGATCACCAGGCCGTCGTAGGAGCCGGCCTCGACGCGGTCGAAATCGTAGTTCAGCGCGAAGTTGTGGCCGCGCTTTTCGCTGTAGGTCTGCGCGCCCTCGAAGTCGTGGATGGCGGTGGCGATGCTCTCGCCGGACTTCTTGCCGGGGCAGACCGCGTGCACCGTGTGTCCCACCGCCAGCAGCGTCTGGAACGGCACCATGGTTTCGTAGTCTTCGGCGTAGTCGCCGACCAGCATCAACAGTCTCTTGCTCATGATTGTCTCCTGGGGATGGGGGATCGCCGGCTGATGCACCCGAGGGGCGGGCGGCCGGTTCTTGATGTTCTACGATCCATTGTGCCCCCGCCCGCGTGAGCGGGGGTGGTAACGGGATACCACGCGGGGCGCAAGCATCCCCCAAGTGACGGCTCACGGCCCGCGCGGGCCGCGAGTCCGCTGCGCCCCTTATTCCAGCGCCACCGTCACCGGCTTGGCGCCCAGCAGGCTCACCAGCACGTTCGGGTCGATGCCCACCAGGTAGCCGCGGCGGCCGCCGTTGATGTAGACGACAGGGTACTGCAGCACCTCGGCCTCGACCCACACCGGCATCTTCTTGCGCGTGCCGAATGGCGAGGTGCCGCCGACCTGATAGCCCGAATGGCGCTGCGCGACGTCCGGCTTGCAGGGCTCGACCTTCTTCAGGCCGGCCTGGCGCGCCAGGTTCTTGGTGGAGACCTCGCGGTCGCCATGCATCACCACGATCAGCGGCTTGGCCGATTCGTCTTCCATCACCAGCGTCTTGACCACCGCGTGCGGATCCAGTCCCAGCTGGCGCGCGGCCTCGCCGGCGCCGCCGTGGTCGATGTAGTCGTAGGTGTGTTCGGTGTACGCCACCTTGTGCTGCTTGAGGAACTGGGTGGCGGGCGTTTCGGAAACGTGGCGGGCTTTGCTCATGGCGGGGCGCTGAAAAGGCGAAGGCAAAAGTGTAGGCACGCGGGCGCCGTGGCGCAAACGCCCTCAGCCGCGCGGATGATGCGTGGCGTGCAGCGCCTTCAGGCGTTCGCGCGCCACGTGGGTGTAGATCTGCGTGGTGGAGATGTCGGCGTGGCCCAGCAGCATCTGCACCACGCGCAGGTCGGCGCCGTGGTTCAGCAGATGCGTGGCGAAGGCGTGGCGCAGCACGTGCGGCGACAGCGGCGCGTGCACGCCCGCCAGCACCGCGTACTTCTTGACCAGTTGCCAGAACGCCTGGCGCGACATGGCCTCGGCCCGGCCGGTGATGAAGAGCGCGTCGCTGACGCGGCCGGCGGCCAGCTCGGGCCGCGCGGTCTTCAGGTATTGGTCGATCCAGTGCGCCGCCTCGGCGCCGAGCGGCACCAGGCGGTCCTTGCCGCCCTTGCCCAGCACCACGCGCACCACGCCCTCGTTCAAGCTGACGTCCAGCGCCCGCACCCCGACCAGTTCCGACACGCGCAGGCCGGTGGCGTACAGCGTCTCCAGCATGGCCCGGTCGCGCAGGCCGCGCGGCTGGCCCAGGTCGGGCGCGCGCAGCAGGGCATCCACCTGCTGCTCGGACAGCGTTTTGGGCAGGCGCGGCGGCTGCTTGGCGGCCACCAGCGTCAGACAGGGATCCTGCGCCGCGCGGTGTTCGCGCAGGGCCCAGGCGTAGAAGCGCCGCAGCGCGGCCAGGCGGCGGTTGGCGGTGGTGGCGCGGGTCTCTTCGTGGCGGAAGGCGAACCAGGCCTCGATATCGGCCTTGCCGGCCTCGGCCAGCGCCTTGGCGGGACCGGCGGGCAGCGCCGGGGCCGAGGCCGCCTCGCCGTGGCGGTCGGCCATCTCGCGGGCGTAGGCCTCGGGGTCCTCGAGCCAGCGCGCGAAGCCGGTCAGGTCGCGCCGGTAGGCGGCCAGGGTGTTGGCCGACAGGCCGTCCTCGAGCCAGACGGCGTCGATGAAGGCGTCGATATCGGCCTGGGAAGCGAGCGGTTGGCGGGAATCGGACATGGAGCGGAAATCAAGGCATCAATAGACGTGCCCGAAGGCGGCCAGCGCCGGCGCAGGCGCGCGCAACGTTGCGACGCGCGCCGGCCACGTCAGGGGGATGGGCCACATTCTACGGCGGCGCTTGCGCCGTGCCCTCAGCGCCCCGCCACCGCCGCGGCGGCCGACTTGAGCCAGGTCTCGAACAGTTTCAGCGCCTCGGAACGCTCGCTACGCTGCGGATAGCCGAAGTAGTAACCCTGGCTGACCGTCAGCGACTGCGCCACGGGCATCGCCAGCGCGCCCTGGTCCAGCGCCGGCTGCGCCAGGAAGCGCGGCATCAAGCCGACGCCCAGCCCGGCCTGCACCGCCGCCATCACCATGGTGAACAGCTCGTAGCGCGGACCGCCCGCGGCCTGGGGGCCATAGAGGTAATTGTTGGCGCCGTACCACTGGCGCCAGGCGTCGGGGCGCGAACTCAGGTGCAGGTGGGTCATGCCCGCCAGCGCGCCGGCGCCGGCCTCGGTCACGCGCCCCGCCAATTCGGGCGCGCAGACCGGCACCAGCTCGCGTTCCGGAAACAGCAGCACGCCCTGGGTGCCCGGCCACAGGGTGTCGCCGTGATACAGCGCGCCGTCGAACGGCTGGTCCTTGAACTGGAACGGCAGCGTGCGCACCGACAGGCTGACGGTGATGTCTGGCTGCTCGCGCTGGAAATCCGCCAGCCGCGGGATCAGCCAGGTGGTGGCCAGCGTCGGCACCACGGCGATGTGGATGCTGCGGCCCATGCCGGTGCGGCTGACCAGGCCAAAGGTGTCCTTCTCGATCTGGTCGAGATGATGGCGGATGCGTCCCGCATATTCCGCGCCGTGGTCGGTCAGCACGATGCGGCGCCGCACCCGCGTGAACAGCTGCACCCCCAGCCGCGCCTCCAGGCTGGCCACCTGGCGGTAGACCGCGCTGTGGGTCAGGGACAGCTCTTCGGCCGCCCGCGAAAAACTGCCCAGGCGGGCCGAGGCCTCGAAAGCCTGCAGGGCGCTGAGGTTGGGAATGCCGTTTCTCATGGAGCGGGAACCGCCGGGAAGGTGAAGAAGGCCGCAAACACCCGCCGCGCCTGCCGCGGCGCAACATCCGGGTCGTGCCGGCGGGTCACTAGATTGTGCAATTTTATCAATTGCGTTGTGCGATCAAGGAACATTATGCTCGGATGTCTTAATCTCGGCTCATCCTGACTCCCACCATGTCCCAGCAAGCATCCCGCCTCGGCGGCCACATCCTCGTCGACCAGCTCGTCGCCCAGGGCGTCAAACACGTTTTCTGCGTTCCCGGCGAGAGCTACCTGGCGGTGCTGGACGGCCTGCACGACGCCGACATCAAGGTCACCGTCTGCCGCCAGGAAGGCGGCGCGGCCATGATGGCCGACGCCCATGGCAAGCTGACCGGCGAACCCGGCATCTGCATGGTGACCCGCGGCCCGGGCGCGTCCAACGCGCTGGCCGGCGTGCACATCGCCAAGCAGGACTCGACCCCGATGATCCTGTTCGTCGGCCAAATCGAGCGCGGCATGCGCGAACGCGAGGCCTTCCAGGAAATGGACTACCGCGCCGTGTTCGGCACGCAGGCCAAATGGGTCACGGAAATCGACCAGGTCGAGCGCATCCCCGAACTGATCTCGCGCGCCTTCCACATCGCCACCTCGGGCCGTCCCGGCCCGGTGGTGATCGCGCTGCCCGAGGACATGCTGGTCGAGGCCGCGCAGGTAGCCGACGCGCCGCGCTACGAAGTCATCGACGCCGCCCCCACCGCTGGCCAGCTGGCCGACCTGGAGCAGTTGCTGGCCCAGGCCAGGAACCCCGTCGCCATCCTCGGCGGCACCCGCTGGGACGCGCGCGCGGTGCAGCAGTTCGCCGATTTCGCGCAGCGCCACGCGCTGCCCACGGCGGTGTCGTTCCGCCGCCAGATGCTGTTCCCGGCCGACCATCCGTGTTTCATCGGCGACGTCGGCCTGGGCATCAACCCCGCCCTGCTCAAGCGCGTGGCCGACGCCGACGTGGTACTGCTGGTCGGCGGCCGCATGTCGGAAAACCCCAGCCAGGCCTACACGCTGCTGGACATCCCGGTGCCCAAGCAGAAGCTGGTGCACGTGCATCCGGACGCGGGCGAACTGGCCCGCGTCTACCGCCCCACGCTGGCCATCAACACCTCGCCCGCCGCCTTCGCCGAAGCCGTGGCCGGCCTGAAGGCCCCCGCGCAGCCGGCCTGGGCCGAAGGCACGCAGGCCATGCGCGAGTCGTATCTGAAGTGGAGCGACCCGAGCACCGTCACCACCCCGGGCGCGCTGCAGCTGGGCCAGGTCATGGCCTACCTGGAAAAGACCCTGCCGGCCGACGCCATCATGACCAACGGTGCCGGCAACTACGCCACCTGGCTGCATCGCTTCCACCGCTTCACCCGCTTCGGCACGCAACTGGCGCCGACCTCGGGCTCGATGGGCTATGGCCTGCCGGCGGCCGTCGGCGCCAAGCGCGTCTGGCCCGACAAGACCGTGGTCTGCTTCGCCGGCGACGGCTGCTTCCTGATGCACGGCCAGGAGTTCGCCACCGCCGTGCAGTACGACCTGCCCATCATCGTGGTGCTGGTCGACAACGGCATGTACGGCACCATCCGCATGCACCAGGAAAAGCATTACCCCGGCCGCATTTCCGCCACCGAGCTGAAGAACCCGGACTTCGCCGACTACGCCCGCGCCTTCGGCGGCCACGGCGAACGCGTCGAGACCACCGAGCAGTTCGGCCCGGCCTTCGAGCGCGCGCTGGCCAGCGGCAAGCCGGCCATCCTGCACTGCTTCATCGACCCGCAGACCATCACGCCATCGACCACGCTGGACAAGATCCGCGACGCGGCGTTCAAGGCCCAGCACTGATACCCGAGCGGCGGCGGCAACCCCACGGCGACGCGCCCGCGCGCGTCGCGTAAACCCCGGGTTGCCGCGCCAATTATTTTAGGTTTAAACTTTCCAGATTCCGAAAACGGAAATCCATAGCGGAGACCCAGCATGTCCTCGAATCCCTCGTTCCATTGGCAAGATCCCCTGTTGCTGGACCAGCAGCTCACCGAAGAAGAACGCATGGTGCGCGATGCCGCCCACGCCTACTCGCAGGACAAGCTGGCCCCGCGCGTGCTGAACGCCTTCCGCAACGAAAAGACCGATCCGGAGATCTTCTCGGAAATGGGTGAGCTGGGCCTGCTGGGCGCCACCATCCCCGCCGAATACGGCGGCGCCGGCCTGAACTACGTCAGCTACGGCCTGATCGCCCGTGAAGTCGAGCGCATCGACTCCGGCTACCGTTCGATGATGAGCGTGCAGTCGTCGCTGGTGATGGTGCCCATCAACGAATTCGGCAGCGAAGCGCAGAAGCAGAAGTACCTGCCCAAGCTGGCCCGCGGCGAGTGGATCGGCTGCTTCGGCCTGACCGAACCCAACCACGGCTCCGACCCCGGCGGCATGGAAACGCGCGCGGTCAAGACCGCCGACGGCTACAAGCTGAGCGGCAACAAGATGTGGATCACCAACTCGCCCATCGCCGACGTGTTCGTGGTGTGGGCCAAGTGCGTCGGCGGCGAGTTCGACGGCAAGATCCGCGGCTTCATCCTCGACAAGGGCACCAAGGGCCTCTCCGCCCCCGCCATCCACGGCAAGGTCGGCCTGCGCGCCTCGATCACCGGTGAAATCGTCATGGACGAAGTGGAAGTGTCCGCCGACCAGATGATGCCCGGCGTGTCCGGCCTGAAGGGTCCGTTCACCTGCCTGAACTCGGCCCGCTACGGCATCGCCTGGGGCGCGATCGGCGCCGCCGAAGCCTGCTGGCACACCGCCCGCCAGTACACCCTGGACCGCAAGCAGTTCGGCCGCCCGCTGGCCGCCAATCAGCTGATCCAGAAGAAGCTGGCCGACATGCAGACCGAGATCACGCTGGCGCTGCAAGGCTGCCTGCGCCTGGGCCGCATGAAGGACGAAGGCACCGCCGCCGTCGAGATCACCTCGATCATGAAGCGCAACTCGTGCGGCAAGGCGCTGGACATCGCCCGCTTGGCCCGCGACATGCTGGGCGGCAACGGCATCTCCGACGAATTCGGCGTGGCCCGTCACCTGGTCAACCTGGAAGTGGTCAACACCTACGAAGGCACGCACGACGTGCACGCCCTGATCCTCGGCCGCGCGCAGACCGGCATCCAGGCCTTCTATTGATTTGATTTTGGCAGTTCGCCGCGCGGACGGAGCCCGGCTCTGCTCCCGACGCGCGGTTCGCCGGCGTGGCGAAGACTGTGCGCCCCTTTCGAGGGGCGTTTTTTTTGCCTGCGTGGCGTCGATCCCGGATGCGCATTAGGGTTATCAGGAGCTAGCCCGCTCCCGGTCCATGGCTTACGCTGCCTGCAATTGGCCTGGTGCCGGCCCGCAGCATCCGCCCGCCCGACCCCGGATTTTTCGTCACGACCAGGAGTCGCGCATGCAGGGCAGTCCCTCTCTCCGCCTGTGGGCGGGCATCGCCATCGCCTTTGCGAGCCACGGCGCGCTAGCCGCCACCACCCTCACCATGACCACCGAATACCCGGCCACCTCGATGCCCGGGCAAGGCGTGTCCACCTTCGCCGACCTGGTGCGCAGCAAGAGCGCGGGCCAGGTGGTGATCGACGCCAGCTTCGATGCCGCGCGCGGCATCAAGTCCGGCGACATGATCGACGCGGTCCAGGCGCGCAAGGTCGATGCCGGCGACGCCTTCGCCGGCGCGCTAGCCTCGAAGTACCCGCTGTTCGGGGTGTCCTCGCTGCCGTTCCTGGCCGACTCGCTGGCCAAGGCCCGCGCCCTGAACAAATCAGCCCGCCCGGCCTACGAGAAGCTGTTGGCCGCGCACGGCCAGAAGCTGCTCTACACCACGCCCTGGCCGGCCTCGGGCATCTGGTCCAAGGACAAGGTGGACAGCGTCGCCGCGTTGAAGGCGCTCAGCATCCGCACCTATGACGCGACCTCGCAGGACGTGATGCAGAAGGCCGGCGCGCGCGCCCAGAACATCTCGTTCGCCGATGCCATGCCGCGCATCGCCTCGGGCGAGGTCAACGCGGTGCTGTCCTCGGGCGACGGCGGCGCCGGCCGCAAGCTGTGGGAACACCTGCCACGCTTCGCCGAGATCAACTACGCGATGCCGATCTCGGTGGCGACGATGAACCTGCAGGCCTATCAATCGCTGGACGCGAAGTCGCGCAAAGCCATCGACCAGGCCGCGGCGCAGACCGAAGCGGAACAGTGGAAGCGCATCGAAGGCCGGTTGCAGCAGAACTACGCCAACATGCGCAAGAACGGCGTGACGATCGACACCGCCGTGCCAATGCCGGTGCGCCAGGCGCTCAAGAGCGCGGCGGCGGACTCGGTGAAGCAGTGGGAGGCCACGGCGGGGACTGACGGGGTGAATATCCTGAAGGCGATGCGGCGGCCGCAGCCGCCAGAAGGCCTAGACGGCGGCCATCATCTTCCACACCTTGACGCGAGCGGGTAATCCGGCCGCCCCAAGCCCGGTGCTACCCGTGTAGGCGAAGGCGCCGCCACCCAGGCCGGAACCGATTCCCAAGGCATTCCTGGCCGTGGAGACAACGATCTTGCCTCCACGCATGCTGGCGCGCACGCCAGCCATGTTGGCCTCTCCATCCCACCAGCCGGGGTTGCCCCACTCGCCGTTGTAAAGCACTTCGGGTTCGAGAACCAAATGGTATCCGGGGAACGGATTGGCCAGAACGTACTGGCTATTGATGGCGACGAGACCAGGGGCCGAGGAATTTCCCCCGCCCGGATACACGATCGTGAACCCGATCGCATCCTTGAGCGTCTGCAGCTGTGCGCTCAACAACGCAAAATCGCTCACCAGTTGATCCACATCCACCACACCCGTCTGAACCACCGCCCCGAACAGCTTGATTACCCAGCAACCAGTCGCATTCAGAGGACGATTTTCCGTTGCCGTCCGCACGCTCACTGAGTTGTCGAACCTCAAGGTATCTCCGGCGGTCGTGGCAGGATACGACGGAGAGGTACGCGCTGCCCGATCCCCCTGCCGGCTGCCCACGAAGGGACCGGATCCGGGGCCGCTGATCACGCCGTAAGTCAGGGCCTGCTCTCCCGTCATTGCCTGCATGGCATCGCGTTGTATCTGCCCGGCAACGCCACTGGACAACGCGCCATCGCCGCGCAGCATCACCGCACCCAACGAGCCGGCCGACTTGCCGTTCAAGTCAGGCAGACGCAGCGTGGTTGCGCCATCGCCCGCCGTATAGCTTGCGCGCGCCATCACATCGCTTTGCCAGGTGGCTTCAGGCACCAACGGAAATTTCCCCGCCTCCAAGATGGCCCAGATATCCGGGAAAGCGGCCCGGCTGATCGTCTGGCCATCCAGCGGCGCCCATCCCGCGGGAATCGCGGCACGGCTCGGCCACCAGGACACGAAGCCTAGCGGAATGCTGTCGATCACCGGCAACTGGCCGGCCGGCACCTTGCCGTCGCCGCCCAAGGTGGCGACACCGCCCGCCTGGCCCTTTTCCGCCAACGGCACGGCATCCTGCACCGCGGGCAGTTGCGCGGCGGGGACGCGCCCGTCGGCATCGAGCGTGGGCACGCCGCCCGGGCGGCCCTTGTCGGCGGCGGGAATCAGCGCCGGCAATTGGCCGGGGACGATGCGGCCGTCGGCCGCCAGGGTCGCGACGCCATTGGGCCGGGCCTTTTCAGCGGCGGGGATCAGGTCGGGCAATTGCACCGGCGTGATCTTGCCGTCCGCGGCCAGCGTGGCGACGCCGTCCGGCTGGCCCTTTTCGGCCAGCGGCACGGCAGGCACCGAGATTGGCAGATGATCGACAGGTACGCGGCCCGCGTCATCCAGCGGCGCGACGCCGCCGGGCGCCGATTTCTGCGACAGCGGCACGGCCGGCGGAGGCAGATGCGCGGCAGGCACCTTGCCTGCCGCGTCCAGCGGCGTCACGCCACCCGCCGCGCCTTTCTCGGCGGCGGGCACGGCGGCGTCCGCCTTGCGCTGGGCGGCGGCGGCGGACACTTCGACCGAGTCCACGCCGGCGCGGGTCTTGGCGAAGTTCTCGTTCACCACCGCCATGGCGTCACGCAAGGTATCGCCGGTCTGGTCGTTCGGCGCATGGCCGACGTTGATGGGTTTGAGAAGTTGCATGGGAATCCTTGATTGAATATGGAATAGTCAGAGCGAAAAAGACCCGCCGTAGATGCGAGCGGGCCAAGATGAGATTCAGCGCGAATGAGGAATGCAACCTGCGAGCTGGAGATACGCTTGGTCTGATGAGTCTTGCCGACGCGGGATATCTCAAAAGCGGCGTATGCCATCGCCGACCTTGATCCCGCCCAAAACGAGATCACTGGCATTGCGCGTCAGCGATATTCCTGCCAGAACAGATCGGCCGTGCTTGACCGCACACGATAGGTGTCCCCTGCGGGAATGGTCATGGTTGCACCGATCAATTCCGGCGACGAGGTCGCTCGCGCCACTTGAACGTCCCATCCCCGAAGCTGCAGAATGACGTAGGCGTTCGCCGTAGCCGTGTTTGTGCTCACGGCAAGGACGATCGGTCGGCCGGTGTTATTGGCTCTGTTGCAAAGATTGGCGGCAGTCAGAGGTAGGCTGTCGCTCTGCGCCGATCAGGCGGCT
>NZ_CYTY01000051.1:25792-38730 GCF_001298995.1 Achromobacter sp. 2789STDY5608615 | reverse complement strand
GGGCGGCGTGGCGTCGCCGGGCAGGGTGGGGGCCAGGGTATCAGACATGTTTCGCCAACAGGTGAGTGCGGGCGTCCTCCGTGCGCACGACCTCGTCGGCCGGCACGTAGTACTCGCGCTTGTAGTTGAAGGTATGGACGATGGATACGATCACCAGCGCGGCGAACGACAGCACCGCCAGCGGCCACATGTGCCAGATCAGCGCGAAGCCCATCACCACGCTGATGGCCGCCAGCACGATGCCGGCCCAGGTGTTCTTGGGCATGTGGATGGGGATGAAGCCGGTCTGCGGGCGCTGGTAGCCGTGCTGCTTCATCTGCCACCAGGCGTCCTGGTCATGCACCCGCGGCGTGAAGGCGAAGTTGTAGTTGGGCGGCGGCGAGGAGGTCGACCATTCCAGCGTGCGGCCGTCCCACGGGTCGCCAGTCTCGTCGCGCAGCGAATCGCGGCGGCGGTAGCTGACCACCAGCTGGATCAGGAAGCAGGCGATGCCGATGGCGATCAGGAAGGCGCCGAACGCGGCCACCTGGAACCAGATCTGCAGCGACATGTCCTCGAAGTGGTTGACGCGGCGGGTCACGCCCATCAGGCCCAGCACGTACAGCGGCATGAAGGCGAAGTAGAAGCCCACCAGCCAGAACCAGAACGAGCACTTGCCCCAGAACGGATCGAGCTTGTAGCCGAAGGCCTTGGGGAACCAGTAGGTGATGCCGGCCATCAGGCCGAACAGCACGCCGCCGATGATGACGTTGTGGAAGTGGGCGATCAGGAACAGGCTGTTGTGCAGCGCGAAGTCGGCCGGCGGCACCGCCAGCAGCACGCCGGTCATGCCGCCGATCACGAAGGTGACCATGAAGCCCATGGTCCACAGCATCGGCACCTCGAAGCGGATGCGGCCGCGGTACATGGTGAACAGCCAGTTGAAGATCTTGGCCCCGGTCGGGATCGAGATGATCATGGTGGTGATCCCGAAGAACGAGTTCACGCTGGCCCCGGACCCCATGGTGAAGAAGTGGTGCAGCCAAACCAGGTACGACAGCACCGTGATCACGACCGTGGCGTAGACCATCGACGCGTAGCCGAACAGGCGCTTGCGGCAGAAGGTGGCGACTACTTCCGAGAAGATGCCGAACGCCGGCAGGATCAGGATGTAGACCTCGGGATGGCCCCAGATCCAGATCAGGTTCACGTACATCATGGCGTTGCCGCCGAAGTCGGCCGTGAAGAAGTTGGTGCCGACGTAGCGGTCCATCGACAGCAGCGCCAGCACCGCCGTCAGCACCGGGAACGCCGCCACGATCAGCACGTTGGTGCACAGCGCGGTCCAGGTGAACACCGGCATGCGCATCAGCGACATGCCGGGCGCGCGCATCTTGACGATGGTGACCAGCAGATTCACGCCGGACAGCAATGTGCCGACCCCCGCGATCTGCAAGGCCCATATGTAGTAGTCGACCCCCACGTCCGGACTCTGCGCGATGCCCGATAAAGGCGGATACGCCAGCCAGCCGGTGCGGGCGAACTCGCCGACGAACAGCGACATCATCACCAGCACCACGCCGCCGGTGGTCATCCAGAAGCTGAAGTTGTTCAGGAACGGAAAGGCCACGTCGCGCGCGCCGATCTGCAGCGGCACCACGTAGTTCATCAGCCCCGTGACCAGCGGCATGGCCACGAAGAAGATCATGATGACGCCGTGCGCCGTGAAGATCTGGTCGTAGTGGTGCGGCGGCAGGTAGCCGGTGGAATCGCCGAAGGCCACGGCCTGCTGCAGCCGCATCATGATGGCGTCGGCGAAGCCGCGCAGCAGCATCACCAGCCCCAGGATCATGTACATGATGCCGATCTTCTTGTGGTCGATGCTGGTGAACCACTCGTGCCACAGGTAGCCCCACTTGCGGTAGTAGGTGATGGCGCCCAGCACCACGATGCCGCCGATCGCCACCATGGCGAAAGTCGCCAGCAGGATCGGCTCGTGCAAGGGGATGGCGTCCCAGGTCAGGCGACCGAAGATCAGCTTGGTGAGGTCTGGTTGATCAGTCATCTCGGTTTCCAGGGCTCGGTTTCCAGGGGGAATACCTTGATTTCACGCGCTGCGCCGTGGCGGCGGCGACGCCGCTACAGCGCCAGTTCCGCCGCCGAGGTGCACATGGCGCCGACGTACTTGCGCGGCGGCGCATCGGCCAGGCCCAGGCGCTCGCGCGTGGCCGCATCCAGGCTGGCGATGTTGCGCGCGCCGGGGATGCCCATGCCGCCGCCGGCGTCGATCGCCATGGCGTCCTTCATGCACATGCGGTTCGGTTCCACGCAGCGGTTGACGATGGCGTCGAACGGGCCGGGCGCGACGCTGGCGTAGCGCTGCACCGGGTTGCGTTCGCTGGGCTGCTCCAGTTTCAGGTAGGTGTCGCGGCCGAGCGTGGCGCCGGAGGCGCGGGCGTCGGCGACCCACTTGTCGAAGCCCTGCTGGTCCAGGCCGTGGAAGCGGAAGCGCATGCCGGAAAAGCCCGCGCCGCTGTAGTTGGCCGACAGGCCCTCGTATTCGCCGGGATGGTTGATGACCGCGTGCAGCGTGGTCTGCATGCCCGGCATGGCGTAGATCTGGCCGGCCAGCGCCGGGATGAAGAACGAGTTCATCACCGTGGACGAGGTGATCTTGAACTGGATCGGGCGGTCGACCGGCGCGGCCAGTTCATTGACCGCGGCCACGCCCTGCTCGGGATAGAGGAACAGCCACTTCCAGTCGAGCGCCACCACTTCGACCACCAGCGGCTTGGTGCCGGGCGGCACCTCGCGGCCTTCGGACAGGCGCGCCAGCGGGCGGTAGGGATCGAGCTGGTGGGTGCTGACCCAGGTGAGCGCGCCGAGCGCGATGATGATCAGCAGCGGCGCGGCCCAGATCAGCAGCTCCAGCATGGTGGAGTGGTTCCAGTCGGGGTCGTAGTGCGCGTCGCGGTTGCTGGCGCGATAGCGCCACGCGAACAGGAAGGTCAGGAAGATCACCGGCACGATGATGAGCAGCATCAAGCCGGTCGAGATGATGATCAGGTTGCGCTGCTGCACCGCGATGTCGCCTGATGGTGAGAGCAGCACCGCATTGCATCCGGAGAGCAATGGCAGGGCGGCTAACAGCAACAATCCGCGGAACCTTGGGAAAGACGGCATGGCCATACCCCGAAACGTAACCGTGGGAGGTAAACGCAACACTACGCTGGAAGCCGCGAAAAATCTAGGGTAAAAAGAGCAAAAGTATGCACGGGAAGGCGTGCGGGGCAGGGCCGGTCGCCATGGCGCCGCGGCCCGCCAGGCCTTCGAATGTACATACGAGTGTGTTGCAAAAAGCGTAGACAAGGCGTTTTCCAAAACCTCCTTTCAGCGAGCACTCACATGGCGACCACCACGCAGTATCCCGGCCATGCCTCCCCCTTGCCCAGTCCGGGCGCGACAGGGGGCGCGGCCAGCCACGCCAAGGTGGCGCCGGGCGAAATCGCCGTGGGGGTCGTCATCGGGCGCGCCTCCGAATACTTCGACTTCTTCGTCTTCGGCATCGCCTGCGTGCTGGTGTTTCCACGGGTGTTCTTCCCGTTCGAACCGCAGCTCGAAGGCACGCTGTGGGCCTTTGTCATCTTCTCGTTCGCGTTCATCGCGCGCCCCATCGGCACCGCGGTTTCGATGGCGATCCAGCGGCGCTGGGGACGCGGCACCAAGCTCACGATCGCCCTGTTCCTGCTCGGCACCGCCACGGTGGGCATGGCCTTCCTGCCCGGCTACAACGTCATCGGCTCGCACGCCATCGTGCTGCTGGCGGTGTTCCGCTGCCTGCAGGGGCTGGCCTTTGGCGGCTCCTGGGACGGCCTGCCGTCATTGCTGGCGCTGAACGCGCCGCCCAAGCGCCGCGGCTGGTACGCGATGCTGGGCCAGCTGGGCGCGCCCATCGGCTTCATGATCGCCAGCGCGCTGTTCCTGTTCCTGCACCTGACGCTGACCGAGGCCGACTTCCTCGACTGGGGCTGGCGCTATCCGTTCTTCGTCGCCTTCGCCATCAACGTGGTGGCGCTGTTCGCGCGGCTGCGGCTGGTGCTGACCGAGGAATACACGCAGCTGCTCGAAGAGGGCGAGCTCGAACCCATCGGCACCGGCCAGATGGTGCGCGAGCAGGGCTACAACCTGTTCCTGGGCGCGTTCGCGGCGCTGGCCAGCTATGCGCTGTTTCACCTGGTGACGGTGTTCCCGCTGTCGTGGATCGCGGTCAGCGCCACGCAGCAGATCTCCGACGTGCTGATCGTGCAGATCATCGGCGCGGGCGTGGGCATCCTGGGCACCATCGCCTCGGGCTGGATCGCCGACCGCATCGGCCGGCGCACCACGCTGGGCCTGCTGGCCGCGCTGATCGGCGTGTTCGCGCTGTTCACGCCGTGGCTGCTGGGCGGCAGTCCCAAGGCGCAGGACGCCTTCATCCTGATCGGCTTCGCGCTGCTGGGGCTGTCGTACGGCCAGGCGTCCGGCACGGTGACGGCCAACTTCACCAAGCGTTTCCGCTACACCGGCGCGGCGCTCACCACCGACATGGCCTGGCTGATCGGCGCGGCCTTCGCGCCGTTGGTGGCGCTGGGGCTGTCGGCGCGCTTCGGGCTGGTGGCGGTCAGCATCTACCTGCTGTCCGGCACCGCCTGCACGCTGCTGGCCCTGCGCATCAACAAGGCGCTGGAAACGCGTGACTGACGGGAACAGGGCGCCAGTACGCGGCAGCGACGCGGGGACTTCATTCTATTGGGTGCGCGCCCTGGTGCTGGGCGCGTTGCTGATCGCCATTGCCATGTACCGGCCGCTGGATCCGCTGGTCATCCCGGCCTGGTATCGCGCCGCGGGCGACGTGTTCTTCGTCATCGTATGCATGCTGGCCGCGGCGCTGGGCCGGGGCGCGGGCTTTCGCGACATCGGGTCGCGCGGCTTCGTGTCCGCGTTCCTGCTCTACAGCCCGGCCTGGCTGCAAGGCGGTACGCCGCCCGCGGCCGCGCCGTGGTTGCCGGACCTGCTGGTCGGCCTGTTGCTGGCGTGGCCGCTGCTGTGGCTGTGCGAGGTGCTGTGGTGGCGGCGCGGGACGCGCGCCGCCTGAATGCGCGACGCCGCGCCCGAGGGCGCGGCATGCGTGGCGCGGACAGGCCCGTACGGGCTGTCCGCCCGCACTGTCCGCCCGTACTGCGCGGGTCAGCGCACCGGCCAGCCGTACATCTGGCCGCCGTCGCGCCATTGCGCGTTCAGGCCGCGCGGCAGCTTCATCGCGCTGGCCATGCCCAGGTTGCGCTCATAGCTCTCGCCATAGTTGCCGACCTGCTTGACGATGTTGTAGGCCCACTTGTCGTCCACCCCCAGGTTCTTGCCCATGCCCGGCGTCACGCCCAGGATGCGCTGCACGTTGGGGTTGTTGCTTTTCAGCTGGCTGTCGACGTTGGCCGAGGTCACGCCGAATTCCTCCGCTTCGAGCATGGCGTTGAGCGTCCAGCGCACCACGTTGAACCAGTTGTCGTCGCCCTGGCGCACCATCGGGCCGAGCGGGCTCTTGGCGATGTTCTCGTCCAGGATCAGGTAATTGTCCGGCTGCTCCAGCGTGGTGCGCGAGGCCGCCAGCTGCGATTTGTCGGAGGTGAAGGCGTCGCAGCGGCCGGCCGCGAAGGCGCGCACGATCTCGTCGTACTTGTCGATCACCACCGGCTTGAACTTCAGGCCGTTGGCGCGGAACCAGTCGGCCAGGTCGAGCTCGGTGACGGTGCCGGGCTGCACGCAGATGGTGGCGCCGTCCAGTTCCCTGAGCTTCTTGACGCCGAGCTTGGCCGACACCATCACGCCCTGGCTGTCGTAATAGTTCACGCCAGTGCTGATCAGGCCCAGCGTGGTGTCGCGCGCCATCGTCGGCGTGACGTTGCGCGTCAGCACGTCGACCTCGCCCGATTGCAGCGCGGTGAAGCGCGCCTGCGTGGTCAACGGCGTCAGGCGGAATTTGCTGGCGTCGTTGAAGACGGTGGCGGCGATGGCGCGGCACATGTCCACGTCCAGTCCCTGCCAGTTGCCCTTGCTGTCCGGCGAGGAAAAGCCCTGGATGCCGGTGGACACGCCGCACTGCACGTAGCCGCGCTTCTTGACGGTGTCGAGGGTGGGGCCGGCGTGGGCCAGGCTGGTGACGGTGGCCAGCGCCAGGGCGCCGGCCGCGGTTCGGAATATCGGCATTGCGTTCTCCGGCCGGGCCCGGCCCGGCGCCAGGGTGGGACGGTTCAGGCGCTCAGCGCGCGGGGCTTGGCGATCTGGTCCAGGCTTTCGGTCAGGGCCTGGTCCAGGATCGAGACGGCGCGGTCGATCTCGTCATTGCTGACGGTCAGCGGCGGCGCGATGCGCCAGACCGAGCCGCGCTCGGGGCGGCGGCGGATGTTCATCGACAACCCCAGCTCGAAGCAGCGCTGCGTGGTCAGGGCGCCGAGCGCGTGATACGGCTCGCGCGTGGCGCGGTCCTGCACCAGCTCCACGCCCAGCAGCAGGCCCAGGCCGCGCACGTCGCCGATGGCTTCGTGGCGCTGCTGCAGTTCCAGCAGGCCGCGGCGCAGGTAGTCGCCCTGGCGGCGGGCGCGCTCCAGCAGCTGCTCGCGTTGCAGGGTCTCCAGCACCGCCAGGCCGACGGTGGCGGGCAGCGGGTCCGAGACGTGGCTGGTGTAGAAGGTGAAGCCCTTCTCGTGCACGTCCTGTTCGATGGCGGGCGTGGTGATGGTGGCCGCTAGCGGCGGGCCGCCGCCCAGGGTCTTGGAGACGCTGATGATGTCGGGCGTGACGCCGAAGTGTTCCGAGCCGGTGCGGCAGCCGAGGCGGCCGAAGGCGGTCTGCGCCTCGTCGAAGATCAGCAGCATGCCGCGCGCGTCGGCGGCGCGGCGCAGGGCCTGCATGTATGACTTGGGCGGCACCAGCACGCCGCCGGCGCTGATCACCGGTTCGACGATGATGGCCGCGGGCCGGCCGGCCGAGGCCATGTCGAACATCTTCAGGCCGATCTCCAGGCAGGCCAGCGCCGACTGTTCGGCGTCCAGGCCGGCGATGTAGGGGCGGTACGAGTTCGGTTCGGGCATGACGAACACGCCGGCCGGCGGCACGCCATAGCCCTTGCGGTCGCTGGCGTACGAGACCGAGCCGGCGCCGCTGGTGACGCCGTGCCACGAGCCGCCCACCGCCAGGATCTCGAAGCCGCTCTTGTGCATCTTGGCCATGCGCAGCGCGATCTCGTTGCTCTCGGAACCGGTGTTGACGAAGATCGACTTGGTCATGCCGGCCGGCATCCAGTCGCGCGCCATCGTCGCGGCCAGTTGCGCCACGGCTTCCGGGATCATGCCGCTGAAGAAGTGGAAGGCGGTTTCCCCGGCGCGGCGCACCGCGTCGACGATGGCCGGGTGGTTGTGGCCGATGGTGGCGCACATCTGGCCCGAGGTGAAGTCGAGGATCTCGCGGCCGGTGTCGTCGCGCACCACCGTGCCCTTGGCCGACTTGAACAGGTTGGGGAAGGTGTCGCCACCGTAGCGGATGAGGTATTCGCGGGCCGCCGCACGCAGGGTTTGATCCATGTTTACACTCCGGCAAAAGGCAGGTTCCAATGCGGAACCGACGGACGCAGTGTCTGGCGGCGCGGCGCCGGCGTCCAATGCGAAGTACGCATGCGCCGCCATGCATGGCGCGCATGGCCCATGCGAATCGCGCAAGGAGCGGTATGGATACCCGGTGGCTGCAGGACTTCATCACCCTGTCGGAGCTGCGCAATTTCACGCGCGCGGCCGAGGCCCGCAATCTGTCGCAGGCGGCCTTCAGCCGCCGCATCCAGAGTCTGGAGAACTGGGCCGGCGCGCGCCTGATCGACCGTTCGGCCTTCCCGACCCAGCTGACCGAGGCGGGCGAGCGCTTCCGCGTCGCGGCCATCGAACTGGTCAACCAGCTGGTCGAGGCGCGCGCGGGCATCGCCGCCGTGCCGGCGCGCAACCAGCTGCGCCTGGCCACCTCCTATGCCCTGGCGACGACCCACCTGCCGCGCTGGTGGCGCGACTGGAGCGCGGGCCAGCAGCTCAGCTGCAGCCTGCAGACGGGCAACGTGCATGACACGGTGTCGGCCTTCACCTCGGGCGCGGCCGATCTGCTGATCTGTTTCCACCAGGTGGCGCAGCCGCTGCCGCTGGACCTGTCGCGCTACGACTGCCTGACGCTGGGGCGCGAGCTGATACGGCCGTACGCGGCGCGCGCCCTGGTCGAACGCGAGGGGCTGGACCTGCCGGGCACCACGGCGCGGCCGGTGCCGTTGCTGATGTATTCGCCCAGCGTCTATTTCGCGCGCCTGATCGACGCCGCCATTGAGAGCGGGCCGGAGCCCCTGCACGGCGTGCGCCTGTTCGAGGCGGAGATGTCGGACGTGCTGGGCGACATGGCGGCGCAGGGGCTGGGCGTGGCGTGGCTGGCCGACAGCGCGCTGCGGCGGCTGGAGACGGCCGACCTCGTGCCCTTGGCCAACCGCGCCTGGGACATCGAGGTGGCGATCCTGGCATTCAAGGACCGCAGCGACGCGCGCGCCGCGGTCGAGGCCGTGTGGCGGCGGATGGCCGCCGCCGGTCAGCCGGCGTAGCCTTCCAGCACGTTGGCGACGTTGGTGCCGACCTCGGCCACCGCGTAGCCGCCTTCCATGGTGAACACCGTGGGCAGGCCCAGCCGGGCCAGCCGCGCGCCGACCTGCAGATAGTCGGCGCTGCGCAGCTTGAATTTCGAGATCGGATCGCCTTCGTAGGTGTCCACGCCCAGCGCGATCACCAGCGCGTCCGGCTTGAAGCGGCCGATGGCGGCCAGGCCCTGTTCGAGCGCCTCGGTCCAGCCGGCGAAATCGGTGCCGGCCGCCAGCGGCAGGTTCAGATTGGCGCCCAGGCCGGCGCCCTGGCCGGGTTCGTCGGCATAACCCAGGAAGAAGGGATATTCGGTGGTCGGGTCGCCATGCACCGACACGGTCAGCACGTCGCCGCGCTCGTAGAAGATGCTCTGGGTGCCGTTGCCGTGGTGGTAGTCGATATCCAGCACCGCGACGCGTTCGGCGCCGGCCTCGCGCAGCGCCTGCGCCGCCAGGGCCGCGTTGTTCAGGAAGCAGTAGCCGCCGAAGAAGTCGGCGCCGGCGTGATGGCCGGGCGGGCGCGTCAGCGCCATGGCGGCGCGCGGACCGTGGCCGCTGGAGACCGCGCGCGCGGCGTCGATGGCGCAGGCCGCGCCGGCGGCCGCCGCCTCCCAGGTGCCTGCCGTCAGTGGGCTGCCGCTGTCGAACGAGAACAGGCCGACGCGCGCGGCGAAGTTGCTGGGCGAGATGTCGTGGCGGAAGCCGCGCACCGGCCATACCGACGGCAGGATGTCGAGCTCGGCATTGGCGGGATCCAGCGCGATCCAGTCGGCCCACGCGCCTTGCAGGAAGTCGACGTAGCGCGGGCTGTGCACGCGCCGGATCAGGTCCAGGTCGGGCGCGGCCGGCGCCTGCAGCGTGCCGATGCCGCGCTGGCGCAGGGCGTCCAGCACGTATTCGAGCCGGGCCGGGGTCTCGTGACAGGGCACCAGCCTGCCGCGGAACATTTCCTGGCGGCCGTCGTGTTTGCCGTGGACGGGGTTGTGGAAGATATGCACGGTAGCGTCTGTGGAAAGAGAGGAAGGGAAACTATAGCGGCCGCAGCGCGTACCAGGCGATGGCCGGCAGCTCGCGCAGGATCGAATACAGGTCGCGCGCCTCGGCATAGCGCGGCGAGGCGCCGCCGACCTGTTGCACGCCGTGGCGCCTGAGCGCCAGCATGGTGCGCGGCACGTGGAAGTACTGCGTGATGGCGGTGGCGCTGGCGTAGCCGTGCTCGCGCATGTAGGCGCTGGCGTGGCGGGCGGTGGCCCAGGAGTCGTTGCCGAGGCTGTCCGCGACCACCCGGTCGGCCGGCACGCCGCGCGCGATCAGGTAGTCGCGCATCACCGCCGCTTCGTCGTGGCCGGCCGGATCGACGCCGCCGCTGACGAACAGCACGCGGCAGCGCGCGGCGGCGTAGCAGTCGTAGGCGCGGTCGAGCCGGGCGGCCAGGCGCGGCGAGGGCTTGCCGTCGGGCGCGACGGTGTTGCCCAGCACCACGGCGACGTCGGCCTGCGGGGCGTCGGCCAGCAGGCCCGCCCCGACCAGGGCGGCGGCGGCCAGCGCCACGGCGGCGACCAGGCCGGCGACGGCGACAAGGGCGCGGCGGCGCCAGCGGGCCGCGCTCATTGGCGCTTGGGGAAGGGCAGGTCGACCTCGATGACGTTCGAGTAGACCGGGCTGGGCGCGGCGGCCGGATCCGTCAGCGCCACGACCAGCCGGTAGCGGCCGGGAGCCAGGTCGGGGAAGAAGGGCACGTACTGGCCGTTGCCGGCGCTCACTTGGTATTCGTGCCCGCCGTTGCCGTCCGGGCGCCACAGCACCGGATCATCGGCCCAGTCGGCCACGTGGCGCGGGCCCGCGGGCGCCGCGGGCCGGTCGGCGTTGTCGGCATAGCCGGAGGATGCCTGCGCGGCGGCGGCCGCGGCGGCGGGCGCGGCCAGCGTCACCGGCGGGCGCTGGTACAGCGGCTGCAGCGTGCGTCGATCCTGCGCGTCGATGAACAGCAGCCAGACGCGGGGCGATTGCAGGCGCACCGGGTCCGGGCCGAGGTTGGTCACGTGCAGCGTGAAGCGGCCGCCGGCCTCGTACAGCGTGGTGCCCAGGTGGCCATAGACCGACAGCATCAGGCCGCTCGTGGGCGTGCGCGCCGCCGGGGCATAGCGATGCTTGTCGATCTTCAGGTCGGCGTAGCGCACCCACGCCGGCGGCGCATCGGCGGCCGCGCCAGCCAGGCGCACCTGCAGCCACTGCGGACGCAGCGCGATCACGTCGAGAGGGTCGCCGGCCTTGGCGGTCCGCGTCGACAGCGCCTTCACGTCGGGCGCGTCGTACAGGTCGAGCCGGTCGAAGGGCACGGCGCCGTCGCCCTCCAGCGGCGAGCCTTCGCCGTCGATCTGGATGTGCGCCACCGTGCCGTCTTCATGGAAGCCGTAGGTCAGCTCGAAGGCGCGGTCCTCCAGGTCGAACAGCGCCTGGGTGGTCCACTGCAGCGGGCGCGCGGTGCCATCGGGGCGCAGCGCGTAGTCTTCGGTGCCGTTGCTGTCGGCGCCGTAGCGGCAGCCCACCGAGAAGGCCGCCTTGGCGGCATCGAACACGGGGTTGACGAACTGGTGGCACGGGCTGGCCTGCGGCGCGGGGTGCGCGATCTCGCGGAACCTGCCTTCCTTGGGCCGGTACAGGAACAGCCGGGCCTGGACCTGGCCGCCGCCGCCGCTCTGGCCGATGACCAGGTCGCGGTAGCCGTCGTGGTCGATGTCGGGCGTCTCGAAGACGTCCACCGCCTCGTCGTCGAGGCGGGCGATTTCCTGTGGCGCGCCCTTGCCGACGCGGACGCTGACGCGCTGCGGCGCGGCGCCGTCGACGGTCACCACCGCCCGCAGGCCCGGCTTGATGTCGTAGGCATGGTCGCGCGCGAATGCGTCGGCGCTGACACCGGCGCCGGCCAGCATGGCCGCAAGCAGGAACATTTTCAAGGCAGCGCCTCCCGGATTTCTTCTCGGCGCATTATGCCCGAGCGGCCGCGCCGCGCGCCGTCCTGGCGCGGTCGCGCGGCGAGGCTCGCGGCGGCCGGAGGTTCCTGGGTAGAATCATCGGATAGCTTGCGATGCGCGCGCCATGAACCTCCCGTTCCCCATCCGTCAAGAATGCCCGCCGGGCGCCTGTATGTGCGACCGCGACCGGCTGCTGGCCGATCCAGCGGCCGACGCGCGCATCCTGCGGCTCACCAAGGAAGAGGAAAAGCGCCTGGTGGCGCGGCTGGAGAACATCGCCAGCCTGGAAGACCTGCGCGCCATGCAGGGCCGCATGCAGGCGCAGCTGGGCATCGTGGTGCGCATCGTTCCCAGCGACAACGAGGTGCGCACCTCGCGCGGCATCGCCATCCAGCTCGATGACCAGCCCGGCCTGTGCCGCAAGACGCGTTCGTCGATTCCGGCCGCCATCCGCCGCGGCTTCGACAACAGACCCGAGATCGTCTACGCGCTGCTGAACGAGCGCGACCTGCTGAACGGCACCTAGCGCCGTCATGCCATGGGCGCCCTCGTGGGCGGCGCCCGCTGCGTCCCTATCTGCCGCGCGGCGCGGGGCAGGGCGCCAGCGGCACCACGTCGGCGGGCGCGCGGCCCGCTTCCGGCCGGGTATCCATCTTCTTGCCGCTGCGCGCCGGATAGGCCAGCAACACGGCGCTGCCGGATTCCAGCCTGGGGCTGTTGGGGCCGCCATAGGCCACGGTCCAGCCGCGCACCGCCAGCGGCGCCAGCGTGTATTGCAGGGCCGAGCCGGGCGAGACATGGGCGACCTTGCCGGCGAACAATTCCTGCTGCCGGGTTTCGACGCCGTTGACGGATTGGTAGGTGGCGATGCTGACCAGCGCGGCCGATTCGCCGTGGCGCGCCAGGATCGCGGTCTCGTAGCGGCCGGGGGGAATGGCCGTGAGGCTGACGCTGATGTTGCCCTGCGCCTGGCCGCCGCCGTCCAGCCGCACGCCGGTGACGTCGGCGCGCGCCAGCGGGGCCGAACCGGTGTTGCGCACCCGCACGCTGTACTGCCCCGACGTGCCGGTCAGCGTGCACACCTCGATGCCATAAGGCGGTGTGTTCGCTTGCGCGGACGCCGCCGCCAGGACGGCGGCGGGCAGGATGGCGACGCGGAAAAGTCGGGACGGCACGGTACGCTCCTGTAAGGAGGCAGCGTGCCGGGACGCCGCGTTGCCTGCCTTATTACACCACTTGGCGGCCGGGGCCGTCGCCCTGCGGGCGCCTGCCGGCCAGCCAGTGCAGGATCA
>NZ_CYTY01000051.1:23638-25605 GCF_001298995.1 Achromobacter sp. 2789STDY5608615 | reverse complement strand
AGCGTCAGCGCCACCAATCCGGTCCATAGCGCGGCCAGCACGGCGAAACCGAGCCAGATGATTTTTTTCATTGCGGGGTACTCCGGTGATTCAGGAAAGAAACGCCACGATAGAGCGGAAAGCCATTCTGAAAAACCAGCGTCTTTGTGACAATCATTAAGAAAAAACCGAAGTCTTGGCATGCGCCAGTATCTGCTGCACCAGCGGATGGTGCTGCCCGCGGCGGTTGCGGATGCCGTAGATCTCCTCGTGCACGCTGTCGCAGCGCGCCAGCGGGCGCGGGCCGCGCAGCAGGCCGACGTCGTCGCCGCCCAGGCGGCTGAGCGGGAACACGCCCAGGCCGCGCGCGGCGAACACCGACATCAACGCGCTGTCCTCGAACTCGCCGACCACGTTGGGCCGCAGGCCCTGTTCATTGAACCACCGGTCCAGCGTCTGGCGCAGCACCGAGTGGCCGGTGGGCAGCAGCACCGGCAGGCGCTCCAGGCAGTGGGGGAAGTCCTGGCTGTCGGCCTTGCGCACCAGCCGCGCCGGGCCGTACCAGTCCACCGGCGAGGACACCAGCCGGTCGCTGGTCAGGCGCAGGTTGGGGTTGGCCGGCGCGCCCTGGCCGGCCAGCACCAGGTCCAGGTGGTGGCGCGCCAGTTCGCCCAGCAATTCCTCGACCTCGCCCTCGTGACAGGTCAGGCGCAGGTCCGGGGTGTCCAGCACCGGCCCCAGCAGCGCGTGGGCGGCCAGCTTGGAGATGCCGTCCGACAGGCCCACCGACAGCCGCATCACCGGCTTGGTGGCGGCGGCGCGGACCTCCTGCGGCAATTCCTGGCCGATCTGGAAGATTTCCTCGGCGCGGGCGAAGGCGGCCTGGCCGGCGTCGGTCAGGGCCACGCCGCGGCCGGCCGGGCGCAGCAGCTGGTGGCCCAGGTTCTTTTCCAGTTCGCGCACCTGGGCGCTGATGGTCTGGATGGCCATGTCGAGCCGCTCGGCGGCGCGCGAGAAGCCGCCTTCCTTGGCGACCATCCAGAAGTAGTACAGGTGGCGGTAATTGAGCATGGTGAGATTCACTTCGGTTTTTTCGAACCATAACTCACTTTCAGGCTGATTTCTCCATCGACCCGGGATCCGGATCATGAGGGCCTTCACACATCAGCGGGAACATCATGGAAGCCTTGCTCTCATTTCTACAAGCCGACTTCGCCGGCACGCCGGCCTGGAGCTGGCTGCTGTTCATCGGCATCGTCATCTCCCTGCTGGTCTTCGACCTGGGCGTGCTGCACAAGGAAGACCGCGAGATCGGCGTGCGCGAAAGCCTGCTGCTGTCGGCCGGTTACATCTCGGCCGCGTTGCTGTTCGGCGGCTGGGTCTGGTGGCAGATGGGCCCGTCCAGCGGCATGGCCTATTACACGGGCTTCCTGATCGAGAAATCGCTGTCGCTGGACAACGTCTTCGTGATCGCGCTGATCTTCAGCTTCTTCGCCATCCCGCGCCAGTTCCAGCACCGCGTGCTGTTCTGGGGCATCCTGGGGGTGATCGTGCTGCGCGCCATCATGATCGGCCTGGGCGCCGCGCTGGTCAGCAACTTCGGCTGGTTGATGTATCTGTTCGGCGCTTTCCTCGTGTTCACTGGCATCAAGATGTGGATGATCGCCGACCAGGAGCCGGACATCGCCACCAACCCGATCCTGAAGTTCCTGAAGCGCCGCATGCGCGTCACGGAAGGCCTGCGCGGCAACGCCTTCTGGGTGCGCGAGCCGGATGCGGCCACGGGCAAGACGGTGCGCTGGGCCACGCCGCTGTTCCTGGCCCTGGTGCTGATCGAGTTCGTGGACCTGTTGTTCGCGGTGGACTCGGTGCCGGCGATCTTCGCCATCACCACCGACCCGTTCATCGTGTACACCAGCAACATCTTCGCGATCCTGGGCCTGCGCGCGCTGTACTTCGCGCTGGCGGCGATGATCCACCGCTTCCAC
>NZ_CYTY01000051.1:0-23499 GCF_001298995.1 Achromobacter sp. 2789STDY5608615 | reverse complement strand
TTCATCGGCAAGATTCCCGCCGTGGTGTCGCTGTCGGTGACCTTCGGCCTGATCGGCGGCGGGGTGCTGTTCTCGCTGTGGAAGACCCGCTCGGGGGGGGGGGCGTCGCAACCCGAGCTGAAGACGGAGTAAGCGCGTACGGCGCGTGTGAAGGGCCCGCCCATGGCGGGCCCTTTTTTCATCGCGGGGCCGCCTCGAGCGTGCGCAGGAAATCGGCGATGGCCGCGGCGGCGGCCTCGGGCGCGGCCTGCAACAGGCAGTGCGGCGCGTCGATCTCGACCCGGCGGGTCTGCGGCGCCAATTGCTCGACCAGCGCGGCGGCGGCGGGCGGCACCACGCGATCGTGGCGCGCCTGCAGATACAGCAGCGGCAGGCGCACGCCGGCAAACGCCGCGCGCTGGTCGGCGGCCATCACGGCCTGGAGGCGGGCCCGCATGACGGCGGGCGCCACCTGCGCGACGGCCCGGTCCAGCGCGGCGCGCAGCGCCGGCGTGCCGTGGGCGCCCAGCAACAGGTGATGCAGGACCGCGCGCGGCAGCAGCGTGACCGGCAGCCAGCTGGCCAGCGGCCGCGCCAGGCCAAGCCGCGGATGCGGCGCGCGCACGAACGAGGCGCACAGGATCAGGCCGCGCAGGTTCGGCGGCGGTGCGGCGGCGATGGCGGCGCCCAGGGGGCCAGAGAAGGATTCGGCCAGCAGCACGAAGGGCGCCTGCGCGGGCAGGGCCTGTCGCACGCGCTGTTCCAGCGCGGGGTAACCGAGCGGCTCGCGGACGGGATAGCGCAGCACCACGGGCGGCGGCGCGCAGGGCAGCGCGGACAGCAGCGGATCAAATAGCTCGCCGGTGCCGTCCATGCCGGGCAACAGGACCAGTTGCAGGGGCATTCATCAGGTTCCGATTGGGGATAGCCGCATTCTGACAGGGTGCCGGCATATTCAGTGGATATGGATAGGTAGCCCTATATATATTTGTCATATGGAATGGCGCGGCGTAGAGTGCGGAACGTACCCAGACCCACGCAAGGAGCCGTCATGACCTGGTCCGCCAAACAGTATTCCGCCTTTGAAAACGAACGCACCCGTCCGGTGCGCGATCTGGTCGCGGCATTGCCCAACGAGAACGTCGCGAGCGCCGTCGACCTGGGCTGCGGCCCCGGCAACTCCACCGAAGTGCTGGCCGCCCGCTACCCGCGGGCCGACGTGACCGGCATGGACAGTTCCGACGACATGGTGGTGGCGGCGCGCAAGCGCCTGCCGTCGATCGCGTTCGAACTGGCCGATATCGAGACCTGGAATCCGCCGCGCCAGTACGACGTGATCCTGGCCAACGCCGCGCTGCAGTGGGTGCCCGACCACGCGACCCTGTATCCGCGCCTGGTGGGCAAGCTGGCGCCGGGCGGCAGCCTGGCGGTGCAGACGCCGGACAACCTGGAAGAGCCGGCCCACAAGCTGGCGCGCCAGGTCGCCGCCGACGGCCCCTGGGCCGCCAAGATCGGCGACGTCAAGCATCCGCCGCGCCACAGCGCCGCCTGGTACTACGAACTGCTCAAGCCGCATTGCGACCGCCTGGACGTGTGGCGCACTACCTATCTGCACCCGCTGGCGGGCGCGCAGGCGGTGGTGGAATGGTTCAAGGGCACGGCCCTGCGGCCCTACCTGAACAAGCTGGACGCCGCCGAGCAGGCCGCGTTCCTGGCGCGCTACCAGGAAGAGATCGCGCGCGCCTATCCCGCGCTGGCGGACGGCACGGTGCTGCTGCCGTTCCCGCGCCTGTTCCTGGTGGCGGGGCCGAAGGGCTGACGCCCGCGCGCCTCAGGCGCCGTCGCGGCCGTCGGCCTTGCCGGCGAAATAGCGCGCCGGCGTCTGCCCCAGCGTCTTGCGGAACATGGTGATGAAGGCGCTGACCGATTCGTAGCCCAGGTCCTCGGCGGTGCGCTGCACCGACACGCCCGACGACAACCGCTGCAGCGCCATGACGATGTGCATCTGCTGGCGCCAGCGGCCGAAGCTCATGCCGACCTCCTGCCGCACCAGGCGCGCCAGCGTGCGCTCGCTCATGGCCAGGCGCCGGCCCCATTCGGCCACCGTGCTGCGATCGGCGGGATCGGCGTGCAGGGCCGTGGCGATCTCGCGCAGGCGCGGGTGTTCCGACAGCGGCAGGTGCAACTGCTCGGTCGGCATCTGCGCCAACTGTTCGACCAGCACCGCGGCCAGCCGGCGGTTGGCCGGCTCGGCGGTGGCGGCCGGCGAAAGGTCGGCCAGGTGAATCATCAGCTCGCGCACCAACGGCGTGATCGCCAGGGTGCAGCACTGGCGCGGCAGGCCCGGGGTATCCGCCGGCACGAACAGGAAGCAGACCCGGCCGTTGTCGGTGACCCGGTTGCTGTGCGGCGTGCCGCCCGGAATCCAGACGCCGTAGCGCGGCGGCACCATCCACAGGCCCTGCGGCACCGTGCTGGTCACGGCGCCCTGCAGCGACAGCACCAGCTGGCCCATGCGGTGCCGGTGGGTGGGGGACTCGTGGCTGTTCCGGGCCGCGTCCACACGCATGGCGTAGGTCCATTGCGTGGGCATGTCGGGATCGAAATAGGGGCTGTGGGCTTCCGGCGGATACATGGGGTGGCCGTGGGGTGTCCCGGGTTGGCAGGATTTAGGGATATCTTGTCATTATCTCGAAATTCAGCAGCGATGGCATTGCCTAAGCTGTCGTCATGAATCCTTCCCAGCCTTCCCCCGCTTCCCAACGCCCCGTCCTCCTGATCGTGGGCATCCTCTTCATCGCCATGGCGCTGCGCGCGCCGGTCACCGGCGTGCCGCCGCTGGTCGGGCTGATCCGCGAACAGCTCGGCCTGTCGAACACCGCCGCCGGCATGCTGATCACGCTGCCGCTGCTGGCGTTCGCCGTGGTGTCGCTGGTGTCCGCCGGCATGGCGCGTCGCCATGGCCTGGAACGCACCCTGTTCTTCGCGCTGCTGCTGATCGGCGGCGGCATCGTGCTGCGCAGCCAGGGGCAGGCCTGGGCGCTGTATGCCGGCACCGCCGTCATCGGCTCGGGCATCGCCATCGGCAACGTGCTGCTGCCCAGCCTGCTCAAGCGCGATTTCCCGCAACGCCTGGCCGGCCTGACCTCGGCCTATGTGCTGACCATGAGCATCGCGGCCGGCGCCGCCTCGGCGCTGGCGGTGCCGCTGGCCAGCCTGGCCGGCGGCGACTGGCGCATCTCGACGCTGTGCATGCTGGTGATTCCGCTGGCCGGCGCGTTGCTGTGGCTGCCGCAACTGGCCAACCACACGCCGCCGGCGTCGTCGACCGCGCACGCGCCGCATGGCGGCCGCCTGTGGCATTCGCCGCTGGCCTGGCAGGTCACGTTGTACCTGGGCATCAATTCGTTCGTGTTCTACGTGGGGGTGAGCTGGCTGCCGGCGATCCTGCGCGACGCCGGCTACTCGGCCGAGCGCGCCGGCTCGCTGCATGGCCTGCTGCAACTGATGTCGGCCGGGCCGGCGCTGTTCCTGGCGCCGGTGGTGCGCCGCATGAAGGACCAGCGCGCCGCGGCGTTCTGCTCGGCGGCGGCCTCGCTGGTGGCGTTCAGCGGGCTGATCGTGGCGCCGCGCTGGGCCACGCTGTGGATCGTGCTGCTGGGCCTGGGCACCGGCGGCGGCATCATCCTGGGCCTGATGTTCGTGGGCCTGCGCGCCAGCCATGCGCAGCAGGCGGCCGCGTTGTCGGGCATGGCGCAATGCATCGGCTATCTGTTCGCGGCCAGCGGGCCGACGCTGGTCGGCGCCCTGCATGACCGCCTGGGCGGCTGGTCGGTGGCGCTGGGCCTGTGCGCCGGGCTATGCGTGGCGATGGCGGGCTGCGGCCTGCTGGCGGGCCGCAATATCCAGGTCGGCCAGTTCCGCGCGCACGCGGCCGAACCGCAACGCAAGGCGAGCTGAGGCGGCCAGTCCTCAGGGCGGCCCGGCCTGGCTGCGCCACAGGCGCACCAGTGTGTCGGGGGCCTGCGCCTCGGGCACGTCGAACGCGAGGCTGGCGCTGTCGCCGCTGGCCGGATCGCGGAACACCACTTCCACATGAAAGTAGCGCTGGTCGCCGCCCCGCGCGGCGCAGTCCGGGTTCGCCAGCGGCGCGGTGCGGCGCAGGGCGTCGCCGACTTCCTGGCGCAGGTCCGGCGGGCAATCGGCCAGGTCGATGCTGCGGGTGCGCGCCAGGCCGGGCAGGTACGCCAGCCCGCCTTCGCGCGTCAGGCTGACGCGCAGCGTGAGTTCGAGCGGCGGCAGCGCGATCATGGCTGTATGCCCACCGCCGCCCAGGCGCCGGCCACGGCCTTGTGCGCGGCATCGCCGCGTACGCTGCGCGCCACGTCGAGCGTCAGGCGCGCGAAGGCGGCGAAGTCGGCGTCGTGGCGCAGCCGCTTGTCGCGCAGCGTGTCGTACCAGATGCGGCCGGCGACTTCCCAGGCCGGGCCGTCGAGCGCGGTGGCGGCCAGATAGAAGGCGCGGTTGGGAATGCCCGAGTTGATGTGCACGCCGCCGTTGTCCTGCGGCGTGTCGACATAGGCGCTCATGTGCGCCGGCTGCGGATCCTTGCCCAGCACCGGATCGTCATAGGCGCTGCCGGGCTCGGCCATCGAGCGCAGCGCGCGCGCCTTGACCTTGGGCAGGAACAGGCCCTGGCCCACCAGCCAGTCGGCCTCGCGCGCGCTCTGGCCCAGCGCGTATTGCTTGACCAGCGCGCCGAACACGTCGCACAGCGATTCGTTCAGCGCGCCCGACTGGCCCTGATAGGCCAGCGCCGCCTCGCTGTCGATGACGCCGTGGGTCAGTTCATGGCCGATGATGTCGACCGCCACGGTGAAGCGGTTGAAGATCTCGCCATCGCCATCGCCGAACACCATCTGCGAGCCGTTCCAGAAGGCGTTGTCGTAGTCTTCGCCGTAATGCACGGTGCCCACCAGGGGCAGGCCGGCGCCGTCGATCGAGTCGCGCTGGTAGACGTCGTGGAACAGCTTGTAGGTCGCGCCCAGGTGCGCATAGGCCTCATCGACCGCGGCGTCGCCGCTGGCCTTGGCGCCTTCGGCGCGCACCAGCTTGCCGGGCAGCGTGGTGGTGTTGCCGGCGTCGTGCACCGCGCGTTGCGGCGTGCCGGGCTCGCCCTGCCGGCGCGGCGCCGCCACTTGCGAGCGCGGCGGCTGCGCCGCCATTTCACGCAGGCCGCGCTGCTGCTGGTCGATGATGAGGGTCTTGACCGCCGGCATGCTGACCCGCGCGTCGGCGTGCTGCGCCAGGCGGTCCAGGACGTAGGGCGGAATCACGCCGATCAGGGGCGTGGACGCGGAAGGGCGTGGCATTGTCGGTCTCCATTCGAGGACATTGCGGACGCGGCGCGCGGGCCGTACCCGAAGGCAGGCTTTACGGTAGCAGATGGGTCGCGCGCGGGGGCGTAACAGGATGCGGCGTGATGCTAGAGCCTGTTCACACTACAAGGAGCCTCGCGCAGGCCCTGGAACGATAAGCGCGCGGCGCCGCCTCGACGTCCGCGATCCGATCCGTTATCTTCAGCGCGTTGCGCCACCGCCGCTTTCATTTCGAGACACCGCATGTCCGCCGCCGACTACCGCATCCGCCATCTCGCGCTGACCGATACCCACATCCTGCTGACGCTGGCCGACGGCCGCGAGCTGCGCGAGCCGATCCGGCGGCACATCCGGCTGGAGAAAGGCAGCCCGGCCGAGCGCGCGCAATGGCAGCTGGTGGACGACGACCATGGCGTGGTCTGGCCCGGCCTGCTCGCGCCGTCGCCCGAAGGCATGCTGAACGTGCGCGACCTGCTGTGGGACGCGCACTACGAGAAGGCGCTGGCCGCGTTGCAGGCCGCCGGCTGGCAACTGGACAGCCTGCCGCAGCGCGAGCAGGAACTGGTCGCGTTGTGGCGCATGGAAGCCGACATCAACAACGGCGGCTTCATGCAGTTTCTGTGCAACTGGGGCGACCCGACCTGCCAGTTGGCGCTGCTCGCGCTCAGGAAGATCGGCGCCGAGCGCACGCTGGCCATCGTGGCGGCCATGCGCGGCCTGATCGATCGCTTCGAGGCCGCGCCCGAGGTCATCGAACTCAACGACATCTATGGCGCGATGACCGAGGCCGAGCAGACGCGCCTGCAGGAGCTGGACGAGGCCTACTTCGAATACCCGGACAACCTGGCCCGCCTGGGGCTTGCCTGCTACGACGCCGGCGAAAGGCCCTAGCCGGCCGGCCTGGCGCGCATCGCCTGTCCCAGCGCGCGCAGGCCGGCGGCCAGCGGCGGCGTCCATGGGCGGGCGATGTTGAGCCGCAGGCAGTTGCCGTACTTTCCCGACGCCGAGAACAGGGCGCCTGGCGTGTAGGAAATGCCCTGCCGCACCGCCGTGCGCAGCAGCGACAGCGTGTCGATGGGCTCTGGCAGTTCCAGCCACAGCCACCAGCCGCCCTCGGGGCCGCTCACCCGGGTGCCGGCGGGGAAATGCTGGCGCACGCTGTCGCGCGCGGGCGGCACCACGGCGGCCAGCCGGGTGCGCAGCTTGCGCAGGTGGGCGGGCAGCTTGCCGCTCTTCATGTAGTCCGCCAGCACCTGCTGCTCCAGCAGCGGCGCGGCCAGGGAGTTGCTGACCTTCAGCGATTCCAGCTGCCGGTGGCGCTTGCCGCCCAGCACCCAGCCCAGCCGGAAGGCGGGCGCCATGCTCTTGCCGCATGAGCCGCAGTAGATCACCCGGCCGTCGCGGTCCCAGGCCTTGATGGCTGGCGGGCGCTCGGTCTTGTGGCCCAGGTCGCCGAAGGCGTCGTCCTCGATCACGGTCAGGTCGTGGCGCTGCGCGATCTTCAGCAGGCGCTGCTTGGCGGCGTCGGGCATGCAGTCGCCCAGCGGGTTCTGGAACGTCGGCATGACGACCACGGCGCGCACGTCGGGCTGGTGCTCCAGCGCGTATTCCAGCGCCTCCAGGCTCAGCCCCTGGCCGGGCACGCAAGGGACCTCCAGCGCGCGCATGCCGAGGTGCTCGATGGCCTGCAGCAAGCCGAAGTACACCGGCGATTCCACGATGATGGTGTCGCCCGGCCGCGCCGCCGACCGCAGGGCGATCTGCATGGCCTCGGTGGCGCCATTGGTGATCAGCAGATCGTCGGGGCCGGCGTCGATGCCGCACGTGGCCAGGTGCGCCAGCAGTTCGGTCTTGAAGGCCGGCAGGCCGGTGCCCGACGGATAGGCGCCTAGCGCCAGCGGCTGCTGGCGCAACTGGCGCTGGGCGATGCGGGCCAGGGCGTCGCATGGATACCATTCCGGCGCCGCGCTGGCCAGGTGCAACGCCAGCGGCAGCGGCTGCGCGGTCAGGGCGTAGAGCTGCGTCATGCGGTGCTGCAGAGAGGCCAGGCGGTCGTATTCCACGCCGGCCGGCGGCGCGGCGGGGGCGGCGGGCCGGGTCGGACGCAGCGCCTTCCAGTCGGCCACATAGGTGCCGGACTTGTAGCGCGCCTCGGCATAGCCGTCGCGCTCCAGCTGCCGGTAGCAGCGCACGGCGGTGGCGACGCTGACCGCGTGCTCGGCCGCCAGTTCGCGCACCGAGGGCAGGCGCTCGCCCACTGTGTATTCCGAGGCATGGATGGCGGTTTTCAGGCGGGCCGCGAGCCGGGCATAACTGTGCTGCATGACAGATGCGGAAAATGGATATCTGTACAGCATAGCCCGCCGTCGCCCTGTCGCCGCCGGGAGCGCCGGCCGGGAGGCATGATGGGCCTTTCCCCGCTACTTCACCCCCTTCGAAGGCGCATGCCATGCACGCAGCAAATTTCACCCTGTCCCGTTACCTTGAACGCATCGGTCACGCCGGCGACCTCCGCGCCGACAGCGCCACGCTGGCCGCGCTGATGCGCCGCCAGTTGTTCAGCGTGCCGTTCGAGAACCTGGACGTGCAGGCCGGCCGCGTCGTCTCGCTGGCGCCCGAGGACATCGTCGACAAGATCCTGGCCCGTGGACGCGGCGGCTATTGCTACGAGGTCAACGGCCTGTTCGCGATGGCCCTGCAGGCCCTGGGCATTCCCTATCGCTTCGTCGCGGCCCGGCCCATGTTCTATCCCGTCAGGCGGCCGAAGACGCACATGGCGCTGGTGGCGCGGGTCGAGGGCGCCGACTGGCTGTGCGATCTGGGCTTCGGCAGCTATGGCATCCGGGCGCCGCTCAATCTGGCCGATCTGGACCGCGAGGTGCGCCAGGACATGGATGCCTTCAGGCTGAGCCGCGCCGAGGGCGGCGAGTATCTGCTGCAGGCGCGCGCGGCCGGCCAGTGGCAGAACCAATATGGATTCGACCTGTCGCCGCAGGAGTGGATCGATTTCGCGCCGGCCAACTACCTGAACTCGACCCACCCCGATGCCATCTTCGTGCAGAAGCGCGTGGTGGTGCTGCATGCCGAGTCCGGCCGCAGCATCTTGGTCGGCAATACGCTGAAGGTGGTGGCGGCCGATGCCGTCACGGAAACCCTGCTGGACGATGCCGCGGCGGTCGCGGCGCTGCGTCAGCGCTTCGGGCTCGATCCGCGCGCCGCGGAACGCGCGGCGTAGCGCCGCGCCGCCTCAATCGAACACGCCCGCCAGTACGTCGGCGACCACGCCGCTGGCGATGGCGATCAGGATCAGGTCGTTGCCCGCCACGCGCCATTCGTAGCCGGCATGTACCGGCAGCCGGGCCAGCATCGGGCCCGGCACCATCTTCTTGGCGATGCCGGGGGGCAGCGGCTTGCCGCGCGCCAGGTTCTTGCGGATGCCCGGCGGCAGGGAGCCATAGCCGGTGGCGCCGGCCTGCACCGCGTAGCCGCGGGCGGTCGAGATGCTGATGCCGGCGGTGGTCAGGGTGACGTTGATGCCGGCGTCGTCGTCCCGGCCCTTGTTCTTGCCGTTGCCTTGCCCGGCATGGTCCGGTTTTCCCCGGTTCTCCGGCGGCGCCGACCAGGCGGGCTGGATAATGGCGGTACAGGCCGCGACGGCCATGAGAGCGGCGAAATGACGGCGCATGATGCGATCCCTGAATTGCGGTGCGGCCAGCGTATCGTATCGCTGGAACGCGCACTGTCTCCGTTGGCAAGCGGTTTTTCTCATTGCAACAACCGTAACCTTGCAGCGCGCTGACTCAAGCTAGAATCGCTCGCTTCTATTCCGGGGGGGAATGCCAGATGCGATATTTCCTGATCTTGGTGGGGGCGGCCGTGGTCGCCTATTTGCTTGCGCGCGGCATCGCCGCCGTGCTCTCGGATCGTAAACGCAACAAATCAGAAAGGGACTGAAAAGTGAAGCCGACCGACCTCCAGATCGTCAAGTCCGTCAAGCCGCGCAGCCTCAAGGTGGGCATCATCACGGGCGTGCTGTTCGTGCTGATCCTGTGCCTGGCGTTCGGTTCGTGGTTCCAGGTGGACCAGGGCGAACGCGGCGTGGTGCTGCGCAACGGCAAGCTGGTGCGCGTGTCCGAACCGGGCCTGGATTTCAAGACGCCGTTCATCGACAACGTGATGACGGTGTCGGTGCGCGACCACACCTTCGTGTTCGAGAAGCTCGAAGCCTACAGCTATGACCAGCAGCCCGCCACGCTGCGCGTGTCGGTCACGTACCGCGTGCCGGCCGAGCATGTCGCCGAGCTGTACTCCGAATACGGCACCATCAACAACCTGCAGATGCGCGTGCTCGAGCGCAAGACCCCTGACGCGGTCAAGAACGTGTTCGGCCAGTACACCGCCGTGCGCGCCATCCAGGAACGCCAGAAGCTGGGCCTGGACGTGAACAACGCCGTGCTCAAGACCATGGAAGGCGCGCCGGTGCAGGTGGTGGGCGTGCAGATCGAGGAAGTCGGTTTCTCGCAGGCCTACGAGCACTCGATCGAACAGCGCATGCTGGCGCAGGTGCAGATCGAGACCACCCGCCAGCAGAAGGAAACGGCGATGATCAACGCCGAGATCCAGGTGGTCAAGGCCAAGGCCGAAGCCGATGCGCGCCGCCAGCAGTTCACCGCCGAGGCCGACGGCATCCGCATGCGCGGCGACGCCGAGGCGGCGGCGATCCGCGCCAAGGCCGAAGCGCTGGCCGCCAACACCAACCTGGTCAGCCTGAACGCGGTCGAGAAGTGGGACGGCGTGCTGCCGTCCACGCAGGTGCCGGGCGCGGCCCTGCCGTTCATCGGCATCAAATAGCGGCGGCGCTGTCGCTGTGCGCGGCGGCCGGCATGCGCCGCCGCGCGAATTCCACCAGATGCTCGCCTGACAGCGCCTTGCTGTAGAACCAGCCCTGCACGACGATCTCGGCGCTGGATTCGAGCGCGGCGAGCTGCTCCTGGGTTTCCACCCCTTCGACGATGATCTGCAGGTCCAGCGCCTCGCAGAAGCGCAGCAGGCCGCTCATGACCTGGGCGCCGCGCGCGCTGCTCTGGGCCAGCACGAAGCTGCGGTCGATCTTGACCGCGTCGATCTCGAACTGGTGCAGGTAGCTCAGCGCCGAGTAGCCGGTGCCGAAATCGTCGATATACACCTTGCAGCCGATGCCGTGCAGGCGGTCGAACGCCGTGTGCAGCGCCTGCGCGTCCTCGACCAGCGCGTCCTCGGTCAGCTCCACCGACACCTGGCCCTGGGCCTGTTCCAGCACCTTGACGAGCTTGTCCAGATACGACTCCGAGGTCAGCGTGCCGCTGGTGACGTTGACGGTCAGGGGCAGGGTGAAGCCGGCCTTGCGCCAGGCCAGGCATTGCAGCACCGCCTGCTTGGCCACCCACAGGTCCACTTCGCGCATCAGGTCGGCCTGCGCCAGCCAGCGCAGGAATTCCAGCGGCGCCTGCTGCGTGCCTTCCGGACCGGTGGCGCGCAGCAGCGCCTCGCAGCCGGTGCAGCGGCCGCTGCGCAGCGAGACCTGCGGCTGGTATTCGAGATAGAAGTCGTATTCGCTGATGGTGCGGATGCGCGAGATCTCGGCGCTGCGGCGGGCGCGGTTGGTGTAGGTCGAGACGACCGGGTCGTGCGCGAACAGCAGCGATTCCTCCTGCAGGCGCGGGAAGGTGGTGTCGAGCGACTTGAAGTAGACGGTGGCGTCGGCCTTGCGCTGGCGTTCCAGCGCGACCACGAAGGGCGCGTAGAGGCAGGCCCCCAGCGCGATCAGCACCACCTGCAGCACCACGCCGCCCAGGTGGCCGCCCGCGCTGAGATAGGCGTTGAGCAGCACCGGCGAGGTCAGCGGCAACGTGACCGAGGCGGGCGGGATCCAGCCCAACTGCACCACCGCCAGCGCCACCAGCGCGTTGCAGACCGGCGCCAGCACGAACGGGATCAGCAGCCGCGGATTCAGGATCAGCGGCAGGCCGAACAGCAGGATCTCGTTGACGTTCAGCAGCGATACCGGAATGCTGGCCAGCGCCAGCAGCCGCAGCGACTCGCTGCGCGAGAACACCAGGATGGCGGCCACCAGCGACAGCGTCGCCCCGGCGCCGCCAATGAACACGAAGGCGCCGAGCAGGCTGCCATTCAGCGCGTACATGCCCTCGTGGCCGGCGGCGATGCTGGCCGCGTTCAGGGCGGTGGCCTGGTCCAGCACATCGATGACGGGCGCCATCGCGTGATAGCCATGGATGCCGAAGAACCAGAAGATCGAGTTCAGCGCGGCCGTCATCGGGCCGGTGGTGAAGGGGCTGTCGAGCGAGGCCAGGTCGAGCGGGATGTCGAACTGCGCCACGCCGGGAATCCGTATCAGCGCGCTGACCGCGAGCGCCACCGCGCCGGCGGTCAGCAACCCCGGTATCACCATGTTCAGGGTGCCGCGCACGTTTTCGCCGATCAGGCCGTCGGGCGCCAGCCGCGTCCAGCGGCGCCGGTGCAGCCAGGCCAGCAGCGGCAGGCTGCCCAGCGGCAGCAGGATGGAGATGCTCAGGATCAGGGTGGCGGCCGCGTGCGGGTAGGGCGCCAGCAGGCCCTCGGCGATCACCACGTACGACAGACACAGGAACGCCGCCGGCAGATTGGGCACGCGGTGGCGGATCGACAGCATGTAGCCGACCGAGGTGCTGACCAGCATCGGCATGACGCTGTTGAGCTTGGCATGCACCGCGGCCAGTTCCTGCACCACCGTCGAGGACAGGCCGAGCTGCCCGGCCACCACCGACAGCACCAGGAACAGCGCCGACACGAGCAGGCACGGCATCGTCCAGAGCAGTCCTTCGCGGATGGCGCGCAGCGCGCTTGCGCTGGCCAGGGCCGCCAACCGATCTTTCGGATAGCGCATGAAGCTCGATGTCGGCATACCGGTCGCCCTCAGAAGCCCGCTACCGAGGGCGGGCTGGCCCGGGACGCGGCTGCGTCGCCGGACCCGGTTTGTAAGAATCCTTTGCCGCATCCTAGCGCCTCAGTTCCCGACTTAGCAATCGCGTTGCCGAAAAAGCTTAGGGATTCCCCTCTGTCAAGAATTGAAAAGCGGGCGCATCGTGCACGTATCGGGAGAAGGCGGCGCGCTACCATCGGGCGCAAGCCCCTGTTTGGCGGGAGCCGCGGTTTCAGGACAGGCTATACCGAGAGGGAGACACGATGTCGCAGTTGGAGTGGGTGCCCGGCGACAAGACGCCGGAACGGCAGGGCTATTACGAGACGCGGCTGGACACCGGGGACACCGCGATCACGCTGTACAGCGTGCTGGGCTGGATGCCGGTCAAGGCGCCGGGCAGCATGGTCAGCTGGCGCGCGCTGCCGCCGGCCGCCGAGCGGCAGGAGGCCGAACGGCACATCCAGGAATTGCGGGCGGCGCAGAGCCACGTGCCGATGGATTACTAGCGGGGCGGCGGGCAGGCAAGGGCGGCGTGGCCTTGCGGTAATGAGAATTGTTTGTAAAATCCGCAGCGTCGCCACACTACGCCACCGGATCGTTCCATGTCCCGCCCCGCCTCGACCCGCCCCGGATGGCTCGCCTGCTATGACGAGCTGATCGGCGCCTGGAGCCGCCGCTCGGGCAACCGGCACGATGCCGAAGACGCCGCCCACGACGCGGTCGAGCATCTGCTGAAGGCGGATGGCAGCGTGGCGGCCAAGGCCCGCGGCTATCTGTTCCAGGTCGCCGGGCATCGCCTGATCGACCGCTGGCGCCGCCAGCGGCGCGAGCAGCACGTGCCGCTGGACGAACTGGACGAGCATGACCAGCCCGCGCAGACCGATCCCGAAGCGCCGCTGCGCGCGGCGCGGCTGGCCGACGATCTGGCGCGGGTGCTGGGCGAGCTGCCGCCCAAGTGCCGCCAGGCATTCGTGTTGAACCGGATCGAGGGCTGGACCCAGGCCGAGGTGGCCACCTACATGGGCCTGTCCAAGAATATGATTGAACGCTATGTCATGCGAGCGATCGAACACGTGCGGGAGCGCCTGCACGAGCACAATCCATGACGCAGTTTTCCTTCAATTCATGTCCACGCCCGCGCGTGGACGGCAGCCGACGATGACCGAGTCCTTTTACCGTGACGCCGACGACCCGAGCCAGCCCGCCACCGCCGCCTGGTGGTTTGCCCGCTGGCATTCGGGCGACATGACGCGCCGCGAGCGCCGCGCCTTCGCGCGCTGGCGCCGCGAGCAGCCGGACGCGGCGCGCGAATTCGACCGGATGCAGCAATTGGGCAAGGCGGCCGAACAGCTGCCGCAAGACCGGGTGCGGGCGCTGCTGGGCGGCGCCGTGCCGGCGCGCCCATCGCGCCGCCGCGTCGCGATGCCGCTGCGCGTGGGCATCGCCTGCGCGGCGCTGGCGCTGGTCGCGCTGGCCGGCTGGTGGAGCCTGCCGGGCGAGGCGCCCACCTTCACCACCGTGGTCGGCGCCGACCGCGGCGAACGCAAGCAGGTCACGTTGCCCGACGGCTCCGTGCTCGACATCAACGGCAATACGCTGGCCGAGGTCAAGTTCTACGCGGGCCGCCGCGAGATCGAACTGCAGGGCGGCGAAATCCTCTTCAGCGTCAGCCCGGAGGCCGAGCGTCCCTTCATCGTGCGCGCCGGCAGCGGCGACGTGCGCGTGACCGGCACCGTGTTCGACGTGCGCCGCGACGAGGACGTGGTGACCGTGCTGGTGCGGTCCGGCACGGTGGAAGTCACCGGCGGCCATTGGTGGAATCTCGGCCTGGCGGTGCTGCGCGGCGGACACGGCATCCGCGTGCCCGGCAGCGGCGCCATCGGCGTGCCGGCGCCCACCGATGTCGATACGGCATTGGCCTGGCAGACGGGCCGGGTGGTGTTCAAGAATGCGCCGCTGGCCGAGGTGGTCAGCGAAATGAACCGCTACCTGGCCACGCCGTTGCGCCTGGCCGACAGCAAGAGCGGGCGCTTGCGCGTCTCGGCCTCGTTCAGCCTGGATCGTCCCGAGGCCCTGCTGGAAGCGCTGCCGGCGGTGGCGCCGGTGAAGCTGGCGCCGGCGGCGGACGGCGCCATCGACATCTCGGCGCGCTAGGCGCGTGCGCCGTTACAAAATAATCAGGCCCGGCATTCAGGTTTTTTCGCAGCGGCATCGTTCTACCCAGGAAGGCGCGTCGCGCCGCGTCCCCCCGAAGGGACTTTCCTGTCCATCGTCGAACCGAAACCGCTGCTGACCGTGAATGCTTCTTCCAGGCGCCGCCCGCGCGCCACGCACCGCTTTACCCTTTCCTCCCTGATGCTGTCGCTGGCCATGGCGGCCGGCGCCTGCGGCGCGGCCCAGGCCCAGCCGCAGACGCCCGCGGTCGCCGTCGACATCGCCCCGATGCCGCTGGGCGACGCCCTGTTGCAATGGGCCGCGCAGACTCGTCAGCGCGTGTTCTACGCGCCCGAGCTGGTGGCCGGTCTGCGCTCGCCGGGCCTGCGCATGAGCGGCAGTCCGGAGCAATCGCTGGCCCGCCTGTTGCAGGGGACCGGCGTGGCTTATCGCTGGCAGGGCGACAGCATCGTGCTGACGCGCGAGGGCGAGGAGGTGGCCAGCCTGTCGCCCGTGAAGGTGCTGGGCGCCGGCGATCCCGCGGTGACCGAGGGATCGGGCTCCTACACCACGCCGGCCACCTCGGCGGCCACCGGGCTGGCGCTGTCGCTGCGCGAAACGCCGCAGTCCGTCACGGTGGTGACGCGCCAGCGCATCGAGGACCAGAACCTGCGTTCGCTCGACGAGGTGATGGGCAACGTGGTGGGCGTGCAGGTGGTGGCCGAGGACAGCGACCGCACCGACTTCTGGTCGCGCGGCTTCTACATCGACAGCCTGCAATACGATGGCGTTCCCACCACGATCGGCCTGTCGATGTATGGCGAGTCGGACAATGATTCCATCATCTACGACCGCATCGAGGTGGTGCGCGGCGCCACCGGCCTGATGACCGGCGCGGGCAATCCGTCGGCCTCGATCAACCTGGTGCGCAAGCATGCCAACAGCCGCGAATTCACCGGTTCCGTCAACGTCGGCGCCGGCTCGTGGAACCAGTTCCGCAGTTCGCTCGACCTGAGCACGCCGCTGAACCAGGCGGGCACGGTGCGCGCGCGCATGGTGGCGCTATACCAGAACAAGGATTCCTACATCGATCTGTATCACGCCGACAAGAAGGTGTTCTACGGCGTGATCGATGCCGACCTGACGCCGTCGACCACGCTCAGCGTCGGCATGGACTCGCAGGACAAGCGGCCGCGCGGCACCACCTGGGGCAGCCTGCCGGTGGTGTTCAGCGACGGCACGCCCACCGACTGGCGCCGCTCCAAGACCACCGCGGCGGACTGGACCTATTGGCACACCACGCAGCGCACCACGTTCGCCTCGCTCACGCACCGGTTCGACAACGACTGGGAGGCGAAGGCCGACTGGTCGTTGCGCAAGAGCAAGTACGACGCCAAGCTGCTGTACCTGTACGGCCAGCCCGACCGGGAAACCGGCGCCGGCCTGGGCGCGTTGCCCGGCTACTGGAATTCCTACGCGCAGCAGACCGCGCTGAACCTGCAGGTCAAGGGGCCGTTCCAATTGCTGGGGCGTCGCCATGAACTGGTGCTGGGCGCGATGCGCAGCCGTTACAGCGAGGATTTCTACAGCTACGGCCGCGCCGGCGCCATGCCGGACACGGGATCGTTCTACGATTGGGATGGCAAGTATCCGCAGCCCGAATGGACCACCTCGACGCTGCGCGACACCGTGACGCATCAGCGCGGCGCCTATGCCGCGGCGCGCTGGTCGCTGAACGACAGCCTGACCCTCATCACCGGCGGCCGCTACGCGACCTGGCAATCGCGCTCCCCGACGCGCGACCAGAAGGACTCGCGCCTGATTCCCTACGCCGGCCTGGTGTACGACATCAACAGCACCTACTCGGCCTACGTCAGCTACACCGACATCTTCCAGCCGCAGGACTATCGCGACCGCAACGGCAATTACCTGGATCCGGTCGAGGGGCAGAACTACGAAGTGGGCGTCAAGGGCGAGTACCTGGACGGCAGGCTCAACGCATCGCTGGCGCTGTTCAAGGTCAAGGAAAGCAAGACGGGCGTGCCGGACGCCGGCTACATCGTGCCGGGATCGACCGACAGCGCCTACAAGACCGCCGACGGCGTGACCACGCGCGGCATCGAGATGGAAGTGACCGGCCAGATGGCGCCGGGCTGGAACGCCACGCTGGGCGGCACGTACTACACCAGCCGCGACGTGCATGGCGTATCGGTCAACACCGAACGCCCGCGCGCCACGGCGATGCTGTTCACGACCTATCGCCTGCCGGGCGCGTGGAGCAAGCTGACCCTGGGCGGCGGCGTCAATTGGCAGATCAGCACCTACACCAACGTGGAGCTGGACGAAGGCAGCGTCACCGCCAAGCAGAAGGCCTACGCGCTGTTCAACCTGATGGCGCGCTACGACTTCAATTCCCGCCTGTCGGCGCAATTGAACGTGAACAACCTGTTCGACAAGAAGTACTACCTGGGCGGCGTGGCCAACCAGGTCTACTACGGCGAGCCGCGCAGCGTGTTCCTGAACCTCAAGGCGACGTTCTAGCGTCCCGAGCCGCGGCCCGCGCCCGCGCGCGGGCCACGCCGGACGCGGCGCGTCCGCCGGCCTCAGGCCTGCTGGCGGGTCGCCGCCAGCACGATCTCGCGGATGCACACGCCAGGCGGTTGCGAGTAGGCGTAGTACACCGCGTTGGCCACGTCCTCGGCGGCCAGCACCTTGCCGCCCATGTCGGCCTTCCAGTCCTGGTAGCCGCTCTTGATGCCTTCGTCGGTGGTGTGGCTGAGCAGCTCGGTCTCGACCGCGCCGGGGGCGATGGTGACCACGCGCACATTGTGCGGCGACAGTTCCTCGCGCAGGTTTTCCGACAGGCCATGCACGGCGAACTTGGTGCCGACGTAGGCGACGTGGTTGGGGAAGGTCTTGCGGCCCGCCACCGAGCTGATGTTGATGATGGTGCCGTGGCCGCGCTCGACCATGCCGGCGGCGACGGCGTGCACGCCGTTGAGCAGGCCCTTGACGTTCACGTCCAGCATGCGGTCCCACTGCGCCGGATCCTGGCGCGTGATATCGCCCAGCAGCATGACGCCGGCGTTGTTGACGATGGCGTCGGCGGGGCCGTACTGGGCCTCGGCCTCGCGCAGGGCGGCGGCCAGCGCGGCGCGGTCGGTCACGTCGACCTGGCGGGCCAGCGCATTGGGCAGGTTCAGGGCCTGCATCGGCGCCAGCCGGCGCGCCAGCAGCAGCAGCGGATGGCCGTGCGACGAGAACAGGCGGGCGGTGGCCAGGCCGATGCCGGAACTGGCGCCGGTGACGACGACGAGGGGGCGTTGGGGGGGTAGTCATGGTGAAGACTCCAGGTATCGGTTATTCATATGCCGGAGGGGCTGAAAACGATTCTAGGCCCGGCTTTCACGCTTGAAAAATGGTTTATTCTTCTCGCATCAATCGGGAAAACTTATGGATAGCCGCCAGCTCAACGCCTTCATCGCGGTCTTCGAGGAACGCAACATCACCGCCGCCGCGCAGCGGCTGCACCTGAGCCAGCCGGCCCTGTCGGGCACCATCAAGAGCCTGGAGAGCCTGCTGGGCGCGCAGCTGTTCGAGCGCCAGGCGCGCGGCGTGTCGGTCACGGACGAGGCCCGTATCCTGTATCCGCAGGCGCGCCGCCTGGTGGCGCAGACCGAGTCGATGGCGCGCCAGTTCCGCCAGGATGCCCGCCTGGCCGAGCTGCGCATCGGCGTCGAGGGCGAGATCGCGGGTGCGCACATGCGCGCGTTCGTGGCGCGGGCGCGGCAGGCGGTGCCCAATCTGTTGCTGCATTTGCTGGAAGGCTGCGTCGGCGACGCCCGCCTGGCGACCGAGGACGAGCGCTGCGAGGACGAACTGTTCGTGCCGCTGTGGGACGACCCCTATGCCATCGCGCTGCCGGTCGAAGCCGCCGAGACCGCCGCGCCGCACTGGATCGTCTGTCCCGATCATCCGAGCCATCAACGCCTGCTGCCGTACTACGGCGCGGCCGCCGGCGCGCCCGCCGCCCAGGCCGGTTCGTTGCGCCTGGCGCTGGAGCTGGCGGCGGCCGGCGTCGGCGCCTGCATCGCCCCGCGCTCGCTGATCGCGCAGCAGCCGGGCGTCGCGGCCCAGGACCTCGATGGCCTGGCGCTGTCGCGCCGCGTCGGCCTGTGCTATGCGGCGCAGGCGCTGGACAAGCCGGCGCTGGCCTTGCTGGCGGAACAGTTGCGCCAGTGACCGCAGGGGCGGGGGTGACCTGGCGGAAAAGGCCGGTCCATTTATAATTGAGAATAATTTCCATTATCTCAACTACCCCGGTGGACCGGCCGAGGCCGGATCGCGATGCCTCCCTCTTCCTGCGCGCCCCATGCCGAGGCGCAGTCCGTTTACCTGGCCCACCACCATTGGCTGCGCGCCGTGCTGCAGCGCAAGCTGGGCAACGCGTCGGACGCCGCCGACGTGGCGCACGACACCTTCGAACGGCTGATTCGTGCCCATCCCGCCGAACCCCTGAGCGAACCGCGCGCCTATCTGCGCACCATCGCCAACCGCCTGCTGATCGGCCGCGCGCGCCGCGCCGCGCTCGAGACCGCCTATGCCGAATCGCTGGCCCTGCAGCCGGTGCCGGTGGAACCTTCGGTCGAGGCCCGCGCCTTGATCCTGGAGGCGCTCGAACAGGTCTGCGAGTTGCTCGACACCTTGCCGATGACCAGCCGCCGCATCTTCCTGATGGCGCAGCTCGACGGCATGTCCAACGGCGAGATCGCCGAGCGCCTGGGCCTGACGCCCAACGCCGTGCAGAAATCGCTGGCCCGCGCCCTGGTGCGCTGCTACACGGCGGTGTACGGTTGAGCGGCCGCGCCGAGGGGGCCCGCCTGCTGAGGCCGCACGCGCCGGAGGCCGGCAAGATCGATCCCAAGGTGATCCGCCAGGCGGCCGACTGGTGGGCGCGCTTGCGTGACGGCGGGACGCCGGCGGACCGCGACCACTTCGAGCGCTGGCGCCAGGCGCTGCCCGCCCATGACCTGGCCTGGCAACGCCTGGTCGCGCTCACGCAAGGGGTATCGCAGGGCGTGCAGCAGGCGGGGGCGGGCGTGGCCTCGCGCGCGCTGCAGCAGGCGCCGTTGATTCGTTCGCGGCGCAACGCGATCCGCTGGATGGTGGCGGCGGCCGGCGTCGGGCTGGGCGCCTGGGGGGCGAGCGATCGCGAGGTCCTGCGCGGCCTGGTGGCCGACCTGCGCACCGGCACCGGCGAACGCCGCAGCGTCACGCTGGCGGACGGCACTCGCGTCGAACTCAATGCCGGCAGCGCGCTCGACCTGCGCTATACCGATACCCGGCGCGAACTGGTACTGCTGGAAGGCGAGATCCTGGTGACCACCGCCAGCGATCCCCTGGGCCGGCCGTTCTCGCTGCGCACCGGCGCCGGCGTGCTGACGCCGGTGGGCACGCGCTTCCTGGTGCGCGACCTGGGCCATGGCCGCGCGCGCGTGGCGGTACTGGAAGGGGCGGTGGACGTGGACTGTGGGCCGGCGGGCGGCGCGCCGCGCCGGGTGATGGCCGGCAGCCAGGCCGAATTCTCGCGCGCCGGCGCCTTCGACGCGGTCGCGCTGCGCCCCGAGGTGGCGGCCTGGCTCGATGGCATGTTGCTGGCCGACGCCATGCCGCTGGCCGATTTCCTGGCCGAACTGGGACGCTATCGCCCCGGCGTGTTGCGCTGCTCCCCGGATGCGGCGTCGTTGCGCGTGGTGGGGGCGTTTCCCGTGGCGGATACCGACCAGGTCCTGGCGATGCTGCAAGAGGTACTGCCGGTGCGGGTGCGGCGCTACACGCGCTACTGGGTCAACGTCGGGCTGGCCTGACGCGGCCAATGTGTAACTGAAACGGCGGAATGGCGGATCTCGCGCTTCATGTAGGGAAAGCAGCCCCGACGACGGGCGGCGCCGATCCCTCATGACACAGGACTTCTCTCCATGCCTCGCCACCTTCCGCTCGCGGCCCCCACCGTGAAAGCCTCCCGCCGCGTTCCGGCGACTGCGCGGCTGCGCGCCGCCTTGTCCCTGGCATTGCCGCTGGCGGCCGCCAGCGGGTCCGTCGCCGAGGTCCATGCGCAGGCCGCGCCGCGCACCGTCTCCTTCTCGGTGCCGGCCGGCGCGCTGGGCGGGGCATTGGGCACATTCGGCATGCAGGCGGGCGTGATGGTGGCGTCCGATCCGGCGCTCACCCGCGATGTGCGCACCGAGGGCGTGACGGGGGCCTATCCGGTCGACGCCGCGCTCGAACGGCTGCTGGCGGGCACTGGTCTGCAGGCCGTGGTGCGCGCCGAAGGCGGCTATCGCCTGCGCCGCGCGGTCGATCCGCAGGCGGCGCTGCTGGCGCCCGTGACGGTCACCGGCAGCTATCAGGCCACCACCGACGGCACCGGCTCCTACACCTCGTCCGCGGCCACCATCGGCAAGACCACCCAGGCGCTCAAGGACATTCCCCAGTCCATCACCATCGTGACGCGCCAGCGGATGGACGACCAGGACATGACCAGCCTGCCGGACGCGATCAACAACACCACCGGCATGGTGGGCGTGCAGGGCGTGGGGCCGGGCATTGCGATCAACGCGCGCGGCTTCCCGGTGGACATGCTGCAATACGACGGCGTGCCCCTGCTGCGCAACAACTACAGCCTGGGCAACTGGGAGCAGGATTCGCTGGTGTTCTATGACCGCGTCGAAATCCTGCGCGGCGCGGCCGGGCTGCTGCAAGGCGCCGGCAGCCCCGGCGGCGCGGTCAATCTGGTGCGCAAGCGGGCTGGCGCGGAGCCGTCAGTGGTCGTGACCGGCAAGGTCGGTTCCTGGGACCGCTATGGCCTGCAGCTGGATGCCGGCAGTCCCTTGAATGCCTCGGGTTCGCTGCGCGGCCGCGTGGTGCTGGACGATGAGCGCAGCCATTCCTACATGGACTACGTGTGGGACAAGACGCGCAATGTGTATGCCGCGCTGGACTACGACATCAGTCCGGATACCACGGCGGGTATCGCGGTCAGCAACCGATTCAGCCGTTCGCGCCCGATGCTGGTGGGTTATCCGCGCTTCGCCGACGGTGGCGATATCGACCTGCCGCGCTCGACCTTCACCGGCTCGACCTGGAACCGCGCCAAGAACGACCAGACCGTGTTCTACGCGGACCTGGAGCACCGCTTCAACGAGGCCTGGCGTTTCAAGCTGGGCGGCGTCGCCATGAACGAGAAGAACACCAGCGTGCATCAACGCGTGGCCGATTCGGTGCAGCGTGATGGTAGCGGCTTGTCCTACGGCAATTTCGGCGTGGATTTCAGCAGCCGGCAGCGCGGCCTGGACATGTCGGTCAGCGGCGATTTCACTGCGTTGGGGATGAAGCAGGAAGTGGTGCTGGGCGCCAACTATTCCAAGCTCACCACCCAAGACCGCTTCACGCGGGCATGGAGCAATAGCGACGGCAACATCTTCGATATCGACCACAACCGGCCCTGGCAGGACATCGACTCCATCGCCGCGGCAAGCGGCTATGACAGCCGCAGCAGCTACGACATCCGCCAGAAGGGCATCTACGGCACGTGGCGCGTCAAGCCCACCGAGTCGCTGGCGCTGATCGGCGGCGGCCGCGTCGGCTGGTACGACTTTGCCTACCGCTCCGCCGGCGAAACCTCGGCCACGACGGAGTCCGGTCGCATGATTCCCTATGCGGGCATCGTCTACGCGTTGAACAGCAACTGGTCGGTCTACACCAGCTATTCGTCGGTGTTCGAACCGCAAACCGAGCGCACTGTCTCGGGCGGGCTGCTCAAGCCGGTGGAAGGCGCCAATTACGAAGCCGGTGTGAAGGGCGAGCTGGCTGACGGCCGCGTCAACGTGGCGCTGGCCGTGTTCCGCTACGACCACAAGAACCGCGCGGTGACCGACTACGAAAGCGGCTTCGCGTGCGATGGCTGGTATTGCTCGCGCGCGGCCGGCGAAGTGCGCAGCCAGGGCTTCGAGGCGGAAGTGTCGGGCGAGGTGATCCAGGGCCTGCAATTGTTCGCCGGCTACACCTACAACACCACCAAGTACCTGGCCGATCCCGACAACGAGGGCAAGATCTTCAACACCTGGACCCCCAAGCACATGCTGCGCCTGTGGGCCAACTACAAGCTGCCGGGCGCATGGAACCGCCTGAGCGTGGGCGCGGGCGTCAACACGCAGACCCATACGCTGAGCTCCGATCGCAAGTTCGCGCTGGCCGGCTTCACCGTCTGGAACGCGCGCCTGGGCTACCAGGCCACGCCGGAAGTGAGCGTCGGGTTGAACCTGAACAATGTCTTCGACAAGAAATACTATGTGCCGTCCTACAACACGCTCAGCAGCAACAACTACTACGGCGAGCCGCGCAATGTCATGCTGACCGTGCGTTACACCCCCAAGCTGTAGGGAGGGCGGCGGGAATCGGGAATCCGGAATGGGATAAAATAGTAACAATTCCCATTTAGATTCCACCGCGAGACGCGCCGTGTCCTCGACCGATTCCCTGCCCACCGACACCGTTACGCGGATCTATCGCGAGCATCACGGCTGGCTGTCCGTCTGGCTGCGCAAGAAGCTCGGCAACTCGTTCGATGCCGCCGACCTGGCCCACGACACCTTCGTGCGCCTGATGGCGGCGCGGGTGCGCGCCGGCGGCGGCGACGAGCCGCGCGCGCTGCTCACCCATATCGCCAAGGGCCTGGTGGTGGACCACTGGCGCCGCCGCGCGCTGGAAGACGCCTACCAATGCGCGGCCGCGCAGTTGCCGCCGCGCGAGGTGCCGTCGCCGGAAGTGCGGGCGCTGATCCTGGAAACGCTGTACGCCATCGACGCCACCTTGCGCACGCTGCCCGCCAAGACCCGCGCCATCTTCCTGGCCTCGCAATTCGACGGCATGGCGTATGCCGATATCGCCCGCGCGCAGCGCGTGTCGCTGGCCACGGTCAAGCGCCACATGCAAAAAGCGCTGACGGCCTGCCTCATCGCCTACCAGGGG
>NZ_CYTY01000050.1:28356-39699 GCF_001298995.1 Achromobacter sp. 2789STDY5608615 | reverse complement strand
TTTTCTTTGGCGTTCACTTTTCTGTTTTTCCGCGCGCTGTTATTCCAGCTGTTCCGCGGTGTGCCAATGCGCGGGTTGGCGGTTGTTCGATTTCCTTGTTATTGATCCTGCGAGGCCCGCGGCTTGGATGCGGGCCTTTTCTTTTTTGTGCGCTTAGCGGATCAGCTGGTTCATTTCCAGGATCGGCATCATCACGGCCAGCACGATCAGGAGGACGAAGCCGCCCATCAGCAGGATGAGGGCGGGTTCCAGCAGGGCGGTCATGGCCATGGCGCGGCGTTCGAGGTCGCGGGACAGGTTCTGGGCGCCGCGGTCGAGCAGTTCGGGGAGCTGGCCGGTTTTTTCGCCGCTGGCGATGAGGTGGATGAGCAGTGAGGGGAAGGCTTTCTGCGCGGCTAGCGAAGCGGACAGGGAGGCGCCTTCGCGCACGCGGGCGGCGGCTTCGTCGACGGCGCCGCGCAGGACGTCGTTGCCGAGGGTGCGGCGGGCGGCGTCGAGGGCGGTGAGCAGGGCGACGCCGCTGCCGCAGAGGATGGCCAGGGTCGAGGCGAAGCGGGCGGCGTTGACGCCGAGGACGAAGCGGCCGGCCAGGGGCAGGCGCAGGACGCGGGCGTGCCAGGCGCGGCGCGCGGCGGGCACGCGCAGCGAATAGCGCCACAGCATGATGGCGAGCGCGATGGCGGCGCCGGTGGCCAGGCCCCATTCACGCACATAGTCGGACAGCCCAAGCATGATGCGGGTCAGCAGCGGCAGCTGCTGCTTGGCGTGGTTGAAGGCCGACACCACCTGCGGCACGACGTAGCCCAGCAGGAAGATCACGATGATGACGGAGACGCAGGCGACCACGGCGGGGTAGATGAACGCCGTCATGACCTTGCTGCGCAGGGTGTTGCGCTCTTCGATGTAGTCCGCCAGTTTCTCCATGACCTGCGCCAGGTCGCCGGATTCCTCGCCGGCGCCGATCAGGGCGCGGTAGATCTCGGGGAAGTCGCGCGGGCGCGAGGCCAGCGCGGCGGACAGGCGGTGGCCGGCGCGCACGTCGTCGCGCACGCCTTCGAGCGTGGCGGCGATGTGTTTTTTCTCGGCCTGTTCGAGCGTGGCGCTGAGCGCGGCGTCCAGCGGCAGGCGCGCGGCCAGCAGGCTGGCGAGCTGGCGCGTGAGCCAGGCCAGGTCGGCATCGGACAGGCGCGTGCGCAGGGCGGCGCCCAGGCCTTCGGCGCGCGCGGCGGGAGAGGTGGACAGGGGCAACAGGCCGCGGCCGCGCAACTGGTTGCGGGCGCCGCGCTCGCTGTCGGCGTCGATCGTGCCCTGCACGATTTTGCCGAGCGCGTCAGTCGCTTCGTAACGAAAGGATGGCATGGTGGAGGTCGCTGCGGGCTTGCGCCGGTTGGCGCGAAAGGCCCGTAAATCAAGGCTTTGCAGCCCGTCACCTTGCCTTTGGATTATGACCGTAGTGTTGCAGTGTCACCCCGTATACTCCGACGCGCTTTCACGTTTTTTCACACGACTTCACGTCTCAGGCACATCTCGTCATGCGTCATATCGCGCAACTCAGCCTTGCGGTCTTGCTCGCGGCAAGCCAACTCGGACCCATGGCCGGCAAGGCCCAAGCTCAACAGGCGGACAATCGCGTCAGCCTGAACTTCGTCGACACGGACATCCCCGCCGTGCTGCGTGCGCTGTCGCTGTTCACCAAGCGCAATTTCCTGGTGGATCCCCGCGTGAAGGGCAAGCTCACGCTGGTGTCGGACCGGCCGGTCGATAGCGCGCAGGCGCTGTCGATGCTGACCGGCGCGCTGCGGCTGCAAGGCTTCGCGATCGTCGATGTGGACGGCGTGACGCGCGTGGTGCCGGAGGCCGACGCCAAGCTGCAGGGCAGCGCGGTGGTGGGCGATCCGCGCCCGGCGCCCGCCGCCGGCGGCGCGGGCAAGGCGCCGGTGCCGGTGGCGGACTTCGCGCGCGGCCGCTCGGGCAACAGCGGCGAGATGCTGACGCGGGTGTTCCCGTTGAAGTACGAGAACGCGGCCAACCTGGTGCCGGTGCTGCGCCCGATGGTGCCGCCCAACAACCCGATCAACGCATATCCCGGCAACAACACGCTGGTGGTGACGGACTACGCCGACAACCTCGACCGCATCGCGGCCGTGATCGCGCGCATCGACGTGCCCAGTTCGATCGACACCGATGTGGTGCCGGTGCGTTCGGGCATCGCCTCGGACATCGCCATCCTGGCGTCGCAACTGCTGGACACGCAGAGCAGCGACCCGACGCAGCGCATCGCGGTGGTGGCCGACCCGCGCAGCAACAGCGTGCTGATCCGCGCCGGCAGCCCGGCGCGCACGCGCCTGGCGCGCGACCTCATCACCAAGCTGGACGCGCAGCAGAACCGCGCCGGCAACCTGCACGTGGTCTACATGCGCAATGCGCAGGCCACCCGCATCGCCGAAGTGCTGGGCGGGCTGCTGACCGGCCAGGCCAACTCGGCGCCGGGAGCGGGCCCCACGGCAGGCACGGGCAGTCCGCTCGGGCAGGGCGGCGGCAGCCGGCCGCCGCAGGCGTCGGCCAGCAACGGCAATACCGGCCTGGGCATGTCCTCCAACGCGGCGAATTCGTCCGGCAACGCCAAGGGCGGCCTGTCGGGCGACCAGGACCGCATCGCGCGCGACGATTCCGGCAACCAGGCGGTGTCGTATTCCGCCGGCGGCGCGACGATCCAGGCCGATCCGGCCACCAACTCGCTCATCATCGCGGCGCCCGAACCGCTGTACCGCAGCCTGCGCGAAGTCATCGACCAGCTCGACCAGCGCCGCGCGCAGGTGCTGGTCGAAAGCCTGATCGTCGAGGTCAGCGAACAGGCGGCGGCCGAATTCGGCATCCAGTGGATGACCGGCGCCGGCAACATCAACGGCGGCGGCACCAGCTTCATCGGCGGCACCAACCTGGGCGGCAGCGGCCTCTCGGGCAAAGGCCCGACCTCGATCGACGCGCTGGGCGGCGGGCTGAGCCTGGGCGTGGTCAAGGGCACGGTCGACGTGCTCGGCAACAAGGTCATCAACCTGGGCGTGCTGGCCCGCGCGATGCAGAACAGCGGCGAAGCCAACATCCTGTCCACGCCGAACCTGCTGACGCTGGACAACCAGTCGGCCAGCATCCTGGTGGGCAAGACGGTGCCGTTCGTGACGGGGCAATACGTCACCAACGGCGGCAACAACAACAACCCGTTCCAGACCATCCAGCGCGAGGACGTCGGCCTGAAGCTGAACATCCGGCCGCAGATTTCCGAAGGCGGCGCGGTCAAGCTCGACATCTACCAGGAAGTCAGCAGCATCGACGAAAGCAGTTCGTCCGCCACCACCGGCATCGTCACCAACAAGCGCGCCATCGACACCAGCGTGCTGATCGACGACGGCCAGATCATCGTGCTCGGCGGCCTGCTGGAAGAGAACGTGACGCTGACTTCCAACAACGTGCCGGGCCTGAGCTCGATCCCGGTGCTGGGCTCGCTGTTCAAGTACGACAGCCGCAAGCGCACCAAGACCAACCTGATGGTGTTCCTGCGGCCCTACGTGGTGCGCGACGCGCGCCAGAGCGCCAGCGTGACGATGGACCGCTACGACTACATGCGCCGCGCCCAGGGCAACGCGCAGCCGGGCGACCACTGGCTGCTGCCGAACATGCAGGCGCCGATGCTGCCGCCGTCGGGATCGGCGCCGTCGGTGTCCAACAACGCCTATGACATGCGGCCCGACCAGCTGGCCGAGACCATGCGGCGTCCGCCGCCCACGACGGTCGAGTCGTTCGCGGTGCGCCAGTATCCGGCGGCGCGCCAGACCAGCGACCCGGCGCAGCCGATCCGCGCCAGCCTGCCGCTGGGCGTGAGCGTGGCGCGCGATCCGTCTTCGCTCTACGGCGAAACCGAGAGCGCCAGCGCGACGCTGCAGTTCGCCTCGGTCAAGACGCGCGCCGAGGCCGACCGCATCGCCCAGCGGGTGCAGGCCAGCGGGCTGCAGGCCTACGTGCAGACGGGGCCGGGCGGCATGGGCTACGTGGTGCGCAGCCAGGTGTCCAAGGACCCCGGCACCATCTCCACCGCGACGGCGCTGCTCAAGGAACTGGGCTTCAAGGGCGAACTGGTCTCGCATCTATGAGCGCGCATCCCTTGCCCTATGCCTGGGCGCGCGCGCAGCGGGCGGTGCTGTCGCTGCGCGCCGGCCATGCGCAGCTGACGGTGAGCCCGCGCACGCCCGAGTGGGCCGTGCGCGAGATCCAGCGCTGCCACGGCGACATCGCCGTGGCGCGGGTCGACGACGAGGCGCTGGAAACGCTGCTGACCGCCGCCTACAGCCACGCCGAGGACGCCGCCTCGGTGATGGGCGTGGCCGAGAACGAGATCGACCTGGACCGGCTGCTGCAGGACATGCCCGAGGTGGCCGACCTGCTGGACGCGCAGGACGACGCGCCGGTGATCCGCATGATCAACGCGCTGTTCGCGCAGGCGGCGCGCGACGGCGCCAGCGATATCCACATCGAGCCGTTCGAGACCCATTCGGTGGTGCGCTACCGGGTCGACGGCACGCTGCGCGACGTGGTCTCGCCGCGCAAGGCGCTGCACGCGGCGCTGATCTCGCGCATCAAGATCATGGCGCACCTGGACATCGCCGAAAAACGCCTGCCGCAGGACGGCCGCATCGCGCTGCGGGTGGGCGGCCGGCCGATCGACGTGCGCGTCTCGACGCTGCCCACCGGCCATGGCGAGCGCGCGGTGCTGCGCCTGCTGGACAAGGAAGCCGGCCGCCTGCAGCTGGAAAAGCTGGGCATGGCGCCCGGCGTGCTGCGCCAGCTCGACCGCCTGATCCGCCAGCCGCACGGCATCGTGCTGGTGACCGGGCCGACCGGCAGCGGCAAGACCACCACGCTGTACGCGGCCTTGAGCCGGCTGGACGCCTCCACCAGCAATATCCTGACGGTGGAGGATCCGATCGAATACGACCTGGCGGGCATCAGCCAGACCCAGGTCAACGCCAAGATCGACATGAGCTTCGCGCTGGCGCTGCGCGCCATCCTGCGCCAGGATCCGGACGTCATCATGATCGGTGAAATCCGCGACCTGGAGACCGCGCAGATCGCGGTGCAGGCGTCGCTGACGGGCCACCTGGTGCTGGCCACGCTGCACACCAACGACGCGGTGTCGGCGGTGACGCGCCTGACCGACATGGGGGTGGAGCCGTTCCTGCTGTCCTCGTCGCTGCTGGGCGTGCTGGCGCAGCGGCTGGTGCGCAAGCTGTGTCCGGCCTGCAAGAAGCCGTCGATGCAGGATGGCGCGCGGGTGTTCCAGCCGGTCGGCTGCGAGGCCTGCAACCACACCGGCTACGCCGGCCGTTCCGGCATCCATGAACTGTTCACCGTGGACGACGAGGCGCGCCGCCTGATCCATGAAGGCAGCGACGAGCGCGAACTGCGCCGCGCCGCCAGCGCCGCCGGCATGCTCAGCATGCGCGAGGACGGCGCGCGCTGGGTCGAAAGCGGCGAGACCTCGCCGGAAGAGATCCTGCGGGTGACGCGCGACGCCTAGGGTCTGTGCGAGGCGCCAAACAGGCCCTGGTCGCCCACCCCGCGCGGCGACAGGCGGGTCAGCCTTGCCAGCAAGGGACGCGGTGCGGACGGCGCGCTGGCGGCGCAACGCTGCGTGAGCGCAGGCGGTTGCGGCGCGCGTGTCGGGGCCGGCGAGAGGCGTTCATGGCGCGGTGGTGGCCGTGCCCGGCGCTGCCGCGCAGGTGGCCGCGACGCGTTGCAGATCCGCCGCGGACAGCGCGCCAAGTTGTCCGTCGCAGATGCGGGCGGCGCGGGTCGCCACCGTGAAGGGCAGGGCGCCGCCCCGATTGCCGGCGGCGCGCATCAGGGCGACGACGTTGCCGCCCGGACGCAATACGGGCAGGGCGATGCCGTGGCGCCGCGTGAATTCGGTCGCGGCGGCCGGCGTATCGGTGCTGACCAGCAGGACGGTCCACGCCGGATGATCGGCGGCGAAGGCCTGCAGCCGCGGCAGCTCGGTGACGCACGGCGGGCAGTCGCGGCTCCAGAAATTGACCAGCACCGGACCGTCCAGCGCCGCCAGCCGCACGAAGCGGTCGCCGGCCAGCGTCGGCAGCGAGAAGTCCCAGGCCACGCCGACCGGCGGACGCGAGGCTGGCCGGGGCTGTGCGCCCGCCATGAGCGGCGCGGCGCACAGCGCCAGGCAGGCGCGCAGCAGCATGCGGCGCATCAGAAGCTGATCTTGGTGCCGGCGTACAGGTAGCGTCCGCGGCTGGGCCCCCACAGCTGCGTCACGTCGATCTCGCCCGCGCTGTCGACGAACAGCGGGCTTTCCTTGTCCGACTGCTTGTAGTCGAACACGTTGTCGACACCGGCGTAGAAGGTGAAGTTCTTGTTGATGGCGTATTCACCGCGCAGGTCGAGCGTGAAGAAGCCCGGACTCTTGTCCCGCTTGGGCGTGCCGTCGAGGTTGTAGCGGTTCGGGCCGTCCGAGCCGTCGCCGTGGAACTTGCGCAGGTTCATGGGGCCGGTCCAGACCAGCTTGGCATTGAGGTCGAGGTCGCCGCGATCGTAGTCCAGGCCGAGATAGGCCTTGGCGTACGGCCGCGCGAAGATCAGCGTGCCCGCCGGGAAGCGGTAGTTGAAGCCCTCGGCGGCGGCCATGACCGACAGGGCGGGCGTGACCAGATAGGACAGCGTCAGGTCCACGCCCTGCACGATGACGGGTTGCCGCGCGCTGCTGAACACCGTGATCGGGTCGCCGTTGGCATCGGTCTGGCCCGGATCGAGCATGGCGAAGTTCTTGATGTGGTTGTAGTTGTAGGAGCCGGTCACCGCCAGCCGGTCGTCGGCGTAGTTGAGGGCATAGCTGGCGTTCAGGGATTCCTCGGGCTTGGTGATCTGCCGGTCGATGCGGATGGTGTTGAGGATGCCGTGTTCCTGCTCGAAGAAGCTGGTGGGCGCGCGGAAGCCCTTGCCGATGCTGAAGCGGCTGGAGAGTTGGGCCGTGTGGTGATAGAGCGCATTCAGGCGCGGCGAGGTGATGCCGCCGAATACGTTGTGGCGGTCGTAGCGCACCGAGCCGTTGATTTCCAGCGCGTCGTCCAGGAAGGCGCGGTAGGCCTGCAAGAACAGCGCGGGCGTGCGATAGGTGTAGTCGTCGACGCCGCGCACGGCCGTGCCGTCTTCCATGCTGCCGTGGCTCTTCAGGTCTTCGTAGCGGAAGTTGGCGCCGGTGGTGGTCAACCAGCCGGCGATGGGCGTCTGCCAGCTGGCTTCGGCGTAATACTGCTTCTGGCGGGCGATGTAGGTGGCCAGTTCATAGAAGCTGTTCTGCTTGTGCTCTGCCGCGCCGACGGCCAGGCGCAACAGGCTGTCGCCGAAGTGCTTTTCGCCGGTGGAGATGAACTGCACGCGATCCGTGAAGATGATCTCGGACATGCCGCCGCGGCCACCGCGATCGCCGTCCGGGCCTTGATCGTAGGCAACGATGCTGCCGTCTTCCGGCTTGACCCAGCCGTCGCGGTCGGGCGAGCCGTGCACGCCGCCGCGCCAGTCGAAGGGGTTGCCCGAGGTGCTGTCCTTGATGGCCGAATAGTCGGTGCCCAGCGCGCCGCCGCCGCGCTTCTCGTTGACCACATCGAGCCGCCCGCGCACCTTGAAGCCGCCGGCGTCGTCCAGGAAGAAGCCGAGGCCGCCCAGGCGGCGGTCGTAGCCGGTGTACTCGGAGATGCCGTTGTGGTCGGCGTCGACCGAATCGTGCGTGTTGTAGTTGAGCGAGGCCGTGATGGCGCCGCCCTCGAACGGGCGGGCCAGGTAGGCGTCGCCCTGGCGCGAGCCGAAGCTGCCGATCTGCGCGCGGGCGCGGTTCTCGGCCTCGGTCGGACGCTTGGTGACGATGTTGACCGAGCCGGCCAGGGCTTCCGGCGCGATCAGGCTGGCGCCGGCGCCGCGCGCCACGTCGATGCGTTCGACGCCATAGACGCTGACGCTGTCCAGGCCGTAGGCCGACGAGACCGAGGAGAAGATCGGCACGCCGTCGATCATCAGCGTGGTGTAGCGGCCGGGCAGGTTGTTCAGCAGGATGTTGCGCACGTTGCAGATCGAGCATTCGACCTGGACGGCGATGCCGGGGTTCTTGTCGAGCGCTTCGTTGACGTTGGTGGCGCCGGCCTTGGCGATGGCGCGTTCACTGATGGATTCGGTCTTGACCAGTTCGTCGCGCAGGGCGCCGGGCCGCATCGATCCCTGGTTGGAGCGGTCGATGACGGTGATCGCCGGTAGCGTGGCGGTGTGGTCGGCGGGCGCCGTGGTCTGGGCCTGCGTGGCGCCGGCAGCGGTCAGCGCCGCCGCCAGGGCGGCGAGCCGGAAGCGGGAGGGCGTGCGGGAGGGGAAGGCGAAAGACATGGCAAGAGGCATCGGGCGTGCGGTTTCCAGGAACGGACGGCCGCGGCGCAGGCGCGGGGCGCCCGCGCCGCGGCGCGTTCAGTTGAGACAGGGAACCGTGCCGGGCCCGCGCGGCGCGACACGCGGCCGCGCCTTGCGCGAGGCAGGGCGGGACGCAGCGGTGTGGCGCAGGGAAATGCTCATGGAAGGGCGCGGATCTGCCGTGACGGAAATTATTCAAAACGTTATGTTTTATGAAAATTTGCGTCAACGTCAGCCGGTCTGATAGTGACCGGTGCGCCGGCGAGGGCGGCCGCCAGGGCCGTGAAAGGCGGACTATTTGCCGGTGCCGAAGACCACGACGTCGTCGCTGCGCCGGCCCAGGGTCGACATGAGGCCGTCGAGCGCGCCGCGGTCGGCCTCGCTGGCGCCGGGGGCGAAGGTCGCCTGGCCCTGGAAACGCACGCCGCGGGCGTTGACGCTGCCCTGGCCGGTGACGGCCAGCGGACCGCTCTCGGTGCTGAGCGCCAGCGTGGCGCCGGCGCGGCCGTTGCCGCGCACCCGCAGCACATAGGTGCCGACCGGCGCCACCGGCGACAAGGCGGTGGCGGCGTCGCGCCAGCGCAATTCGGCCAGCGGCGCGTCGGGCAGGGCGCCGCCCAGGCGCAGCGCCTGCCAGTTGATCTCCAGCGCGCCCTCGGGCGCCAGCGTGTTCCAGGGCGCGCCCAGCGCCGGCAGCACCGTGGCGGGCACCCGCAGCGATTGCGCCGACAGCGACAGGCCGTCCCAGCCCAGGCCGGCGCGCACCGGTCCGCGCAGCCAGGGATGCGACACCTCCAGCGTCATCGACGACCAGCGCCACTGCCAGTGCAGGGCCTGCGGCAGCATGCGGCGCGCGCCGGGCGGGCCGAGCGCGAGCCAGGCGCTGCCGTTCCAGACCGTGCCGGCGGCGTCGGCCAGCGTCACCGGCGCGTCGGCGGGCAGGAAGGCCAGCAGCCAGCGGGCCGGCAGCACGGCGGCCGCGGCCGTGAGGGCGCAGGCGGCGCAGGCCAGCGCCAGGCCGGTGCGCTTGGGCAGGCGGGGCAGACGCATCAGGAGCGGGCCCGCGGGGCCGGCAGGGCCAGCTTGATGCTGCCGTTGACCAGGCCGGGCAACGGCCGGCCATTGACGTTGGCGGCGCGGGTCAGCTCGACCTGCCTGACCGCCAGGCCCCAGTCGCCGGCGGCGTTCTCGAGCCAGCGCAGCAGCGCGGACGAGGGCACCTCGGTCACGGCCAGCGTGACGCTGTCGCCCTGGCCGGGATGATCCAGTTTCCAGTGGTCGGCCGGCAGGCCCGCGCGTTCCAGGCTGGCGCCGATGTCGGCGGCGGCCGGCAGGGCGGCGGCGGGCGCGGCGGCCTTGCCGCGCAGGGCCATCGCCTGGGTGGTGATGTCCGCCACGGCGGCGGCCTGGCCGCGCAGGCGCGGCAGTTCCTCGCGCAGCTTGCGCGCCGAGTCCAGCGCGGGTTCGATCAGCAGCGTGAAGACCAGCGCCGCGCCCAGCAGGGCGCCGGCGCCGTTGACCAGCCGGCGCTCGCGCGGCGCCAGGGCCTGGTAGCGCTGGCGCGCGCGGTCGGCGGCCGGCGCCAGGGGTTTGAGGGCGGCGCGCCAGGCGGCGCTCAGGCGTTCAATGGGCTTCATGGTTGGCTGCGCGTGATGCGCCAGGTGTTGTCGGTATCGCCGCGTTCCAGCTTCAGGCCCTGCGAGGCGGCCTGCTGGACCAGCGCGGGCGTTTCGGCCACGCGCTGGGCCTGGGCGCCGGCGTCGGCCAGCTGCAGGGTCAACGCCTGGTCGGCATAGGACAGGCGGGCGACGTTGTCGGCGGCGAATGGCAGGGTCTGCGCGGCGGCGCGCGCCAGTGGCAGGAAGTCGCCGGCGTTGGCGGCGCCGCGGCGGTTCTGTAGCGCGTCCAGGCCTTGCTGCGCCTGGCGGGCTGGGTCCAGCACCACCGGCAGCTCGGGAAACGCCGCCAGCACCTGGCGACGCATGCCGTCGCGCAGCGACTGCGCCTCGCCGCGCAGTTGCGCCGCATGCAGGTTCAGGCCGCCGATCCAGACCACGGCGGCGACGGCGCTCCAGCGCCATACCGGCCGCCAGCGCGATACGCGCGCCGGCGCCAGCTGCGGCATCGCCAGCGACCACGAGGGCGATGGCGCCAGCCAGCGCGGGTCGGCCGGATCGCGCAGCGGCGTCAGGTCTTCGGGCGCCAGCGTCTGCGGGGCAATCAGGGCGTGGGCACGCAGGCCCTGCGCGTTCAGCAGGCTCCAGGCGCGGCGCACCGGTTCGCGCGCCGCCCAGGCCAGCGCCACGTTGCCGTCGGCGCCGCGCGGGCCATGGCCGATCGCCAGGTCGTCCAGGTCGCTCAACACCAGCGGCTCGAGCGAGCCGCGCACGGCGGCGGCAAAGCGCGCCTTGGCCACGGCCGGCACCTGGACGGTGGCGGCGATGACGTCGGCCGGGTGCAGCACGGCCTCGCAGGCGGCCTGCGGATAGGCCTGGCCCAGGGCGTGCAGCGTCAGCTCGCCCTGGCGCGCGCAGCGGCCGCGGCGGTCGAACCAGGCAAAGGGCAGCAGCGAGCCCGGGCCGAGTTCGGCGAGCGGGGCCAGCGCGATGCGCAAGGAATTCTTCAAGGGGTTTCTCTCGTCCAGATGGTGTCGGGCGCGGCGGGCGGCGCGCTGCGGATCAGCGCCTGCATCGAGACCCGAGCCCGTTCGTAAACGACCGCGCCGCTGGCCAGGAACCAGCCGCTGGTCGTGCTGACGGCGGGCGCGGGCGTCTTGACGCCGGTGGCGGCCAGCCGGTTGGCGAAGTCGCCGCTGTTGTTGAACCAGTTGCCGCGATCGCGTTCGCCGGTGATGGCGCGGGCCTGGCTGAGCGACAGGCCCGC
>NZ_CYTY01000050.1:25432-28204 GCF_001298995.1 Achromobacter sp. 2789STDY5608615 | reverse complement strand
CCGGCAGGCGCAGGGCGCCCAGCAAGCGCCGCAACACCTGTTCCTGTTCCGGCTGCGGCACGCCGTTGCTGGCCAGGTTGGCCAGGTTGTACTTGCCCTGTTCGTCCTGCACCTTGCCGGAGAACACCGCGACGCGGTCGTCGCCGGGACGCTCGATGCGGGTGTCCAGCACCGGCGTGGCCCAGATCTGGTCGCCGTGCGTAGTCGATTCGCGCTTGCCGTGGTCGCGCACCACCAGGCGGGCCCAGTCGATGCCGCCGGCCAGCAGCATGCGCGCCTGCACCCGCGCCATTTCGTTCTCGATGCGGCGGGTGCTGGCGGTCTGGCGCTGGAACAGGCTGGTGGTCAGCGCCGCGACGATGGCGACGATGATCAGCGCGCTGACGACGGCGGCGCCGCGCTCGCGCGGCAAGGTCGCGCTCATGGCAGCTCCAGGATGCGGCTGTAGCGCCGCGTGTCGCCGGCCGGGCCGCGGTCGAGCGTGATCTCGATGCCGCTGGGCGTGGCGGAGAAGGGCGAGCGGGTGTCCATCCAGCCCGCGCCCGGCACCCAGCCGCGCAGCGCCAGCGCGCGCACGCCGGGCAGCAGCAGCGCGCCGTCGCCGACGGGCGGCAGCGGTCCCTGTTCGGCGGGCACGCCGCTGGCGCGCCACAGACCGTCCTTGCGCACCGACCACTGCACCCGCTGCCAGCGGCCGTCGCCGTCCGGATCGGGCCGCAGGATCTCCAGCACCTGCGCGCCGGCCGCGCCGCGCAACAGGCGCACGCCGGTCGTGAAGACCTGCGTGTCGATGCCGGGCGCGGCGAACGACGGACCGTTGTAGGCCAGCTCGACATCGCGTCCCATCTGGCCCAGCGTGCGCACGATGGCGTCGGTGTCGTCGGACTGCTGCGCGATCCAGTCGCGCGCGCTGGAGACGCTGTCCAGGCCGCGCCAGGCCATCAGGCTGACGAGCGCCATCAGCGCCAGCGCCACCAGCACTTCTATCAGGGTGAAGCCCGCCTGGTCGCGGGCATGGGGGGTGGCGGCAGGTCATCGCAGGCTCGACAGCAGGCCGTCCAGCTGCAGCAGGGCCGCGCCATTGCCCGCGTCGCGGACCTTGACCGACACCTGGCGGAAGCTGCGGTTCAGGGAGTTGGTGAACACCAGTTCGCATTGCAGCGCCAGGCCGCCCTGCGGGCAGGCGACGGTCTGCGAGCCGGCGCGCGGCAGGGTCTGTTCCAGCCGCAGCTGGGTCAGCGCGTTCTGCGCGGCCAGCAGCGCCAGCGTCTTGTCCTGCAGCGCGCGGTTGTTGGCGGCCATGACGCCGGTGGCGCGCAGGGCCGCGCCCATCGCGACGGCGATGATGGCCAGCGCCACCAGCACCTCGATCAGGGTGAAGCCGCGCTGGGCTTGGCGCCGCGCGCGGCGCGCGAGAGCAAATTCAGTGGATGTCATAGCGTCCGGCGGCGTCGCGCGTGACCGTCACGAGCGAATCGCCCGTGCGCAGCTGCACGCTGAACGGATCGGCCACCCATTCGGTGTTGAAGACCAGCGGGCGCTCGGGCGACAGCCGCAGTTGCACCTGGCGCGCCAGCCACGCCTGCGGGCGCAGGGCTTCGTCGCGCTCGAGCTTGTCGACCGGCAGGGGCGTGTCGTCCTGCGCGCTGGGCGCGCTGGAACGGCCCTGGCGCTCGAACGACCAGCCGCCGCTGGCGGGCAGCCAGCGGATCGGCCGGCCGTCGCTGCGGGCTTCGCCTTCGGCCACGGTGAAGGCGTCGACCAGGCGCCGCGCATCCTCGCGCAGCGGATCGGCGCGCTTGCCGATGGACAGGCTCACCATGCTGGCGGCGATGGCGACGATCACCAGCACCACCAGGACTTCGACTAGCGTGAAACCGCGCTCAGAGTTCCCACGAACCGATGTCGGCATCGCCGCCTTCTCCGCCGGGCTTGTTGTCGGCGCCGAACGAGAACACATCGATGTCGCCTTTGACGCCGGGGCTCAGGTATTGATACGGATGGCCCCAGGGGTCGTTGGGCAGCTTGTCCAGGTAGCCGCGCCAGTTGGACGCGCCTTCCGGCTTTTCCACCAGCGCGCGCAGGCCCTGGGCGGTGGTCGGATAGCGGCCGTTGTCCAGTCGGTACAGCTTGAGCGCCTGCATGATGCCGGCGATGTCCTGGCGCGCCGCGACCTGGCGGGCCTGGTCGGGACGGTCCAGCACGCGGGGCACGATCAGGGCCGCAAGAATCCCCATGATCACGATGACCACCATGATCTCGATCAGGGTGAAACCTTGCTGGCGGGCGAGCCCACGCGATGACTGGCGCACTTCACGACTCCGGTATTTCAGTGAGAAGCGTGCGATTGTGGACATGAAATATGACAGCAATATGAGGCGCGCCGGATCACTTGGCGGCGCTGGCGATGCCGCCCTCCGGCGCCGGCGAGGCGGGCGTGGCCAGCCGGCTGGCGCGGCCGCCTTGCTCGACCGTGACGGCATCGGCGCCGACTTCCTTGAGCACGATGCCGGGCGCGACTTCGTCGCCGACGCGCCAGGCCACGGGCGGGCCGCCGTCGATGCTGAACACCGCGGCGCCGTCCGTGCCGGCGGCGATCACGCCGAGCACGCTGATCTGCGTGCGCAGCACTTCATCGCGGCCGAACCACAGCGCCACCGGCATGTTGTCGGCCGCGCGCGGGGCGGGCGCCGACACGGCGGCGGGCAGGGCGGGGGGGGGGGCTTGGGGGCGAGCAGCACGGCGCCCCAGACGCCCACGCCGGCCGCCAGC
>NZ_CYTY01000050.1:12610-25307 GCF_001298995.1 Achromobacter sp. 2789STDY5608615 | reverse complement strand
GGGCGGGGGGGGGGGCTTGGGGGCGAGCAGCACGGCGCCCCAGACGCCCACGCCGGCCGCCAGCGCCAATATGGCAAGGGCGCGGAACATCGCGGGGGCGGCGGGCGGGGACAGGCGCAGGGACAAAGGCATGAATGAAACGGCGGAAAGAGAATGGACGCGCAAGCGCCACGGATGCGCCCGACTCTAACAGCCGATCGTGACAAGTCCGCGAAAGCGCATCGGCGGTCCGCGGAGGCCGGCTTGCCGGCCCCCGCCTTTGTTGCCGTCTGTATCGCACTCGAAAAAAAAGCTGATCCGTCGATCAACGATTCCTTTCTTTGCTTCATCGGTCGTTCACCTTGCGACGCCACTATGTGGGCCACCTACAAAGCGGGTTTCGAAAGGGAAAGAACATGCAGGTATTGAAGTGGAAGCGCTGGGGCGTTGCGTTGGCGACCCTGGGCGCGTTGGCCGGCTGCGGCGGCGACAAGAGCGATGACGACACGCCGGCGACGCCGCCCGCGGTACAGCCGGGCGGCGGCTCGGCCACCAAGGTGTTGTTCATCGGCGTCGACGGCCTGACCTATGACGCCTATCGCCAGGGCGTGGCGGACAAGTCCCTGCCCAACCTGGCGCAACTGACGGTGACCCGCTCGTGGACCGGCGGCGTCACCGGCGCGGTCACGCAGCAGCCGACGCTGTCGGCGCCCGGCTGGGCCACGCTGCTGACCGGCCAATGGGCCGACCAGCACGGCGTGCGCAGCAACGCGCAGGGCCAGGCGCCCAAGACGCCGACGCTGTTCCAGCGCGTCAAGACGGCCAAGCCCGCCGCGCGCACCGCGGCGGCCTTCAACTCGTCGCTGCTGGCCAGCCTGAACGGCAACGACCGCGACGCGGGCTTCCTGCAGAGCCTGACGGACTGTGCCGGCGTCGACGATTGCGTCGCCAGCCAGGCGCGCGACCGCATCACCGAAGGATACGACGTGGTGGTGGCGCAGTTCGGCGCCGCCGAACGCGCCGCCGCGAGCGGCGGCTTCGGCGCCGGCTACCAGGCGACCCTGCGCCAGACCGACGCCGCGCTCGGCGCGTTGCTGGCGCAAGTGGCCGATCGCCGCGCCGCCCATCCGGACGAGAACTGGCTGGTGGTCGTGGCGTCCAGCCATGGCCTGGACCGCACCGGCGCCAGCGACGGCCTGCCGCTGTCGCCCAACAAGACCACGCTGCTGGCCATGAATCGCCCGCAGATGCTGGGCGGCAGCGCCGACGACGCCTCGTTCGACGGCGCCTGGAACGCCGCCTGGTACGGCCTGCCCAGCGGCGCCGACGCCGCGCCCACCATCCTGGCGCATCTGGGCGCGCTGCCGGCCGCCGGCCAATATGACCTGGCGGGCGCCTCCCTGTTCGAGGCGGTGGCGTTGCGCCGCGCGTCCAGCCGCACCTCGATGGACAACAAGAGCGTGTCGCTGAACTGGACCCGCGTCGGCACGCCCACCGGCGAGATCGTGATCACCCGCGACGGCAAGGAGATCGCGCGCCTGCCGGGCACCGCCACCGACTACGTCGATACGGGCTTCACGTTCACCACCGAAGGGCTGCATGAACTGAACTACGCCATCTCGGTCGGCAATGCCGTGACCTCGGTGCGCGCCACCGTGGTCTACACCGCGCCGGTGCCGCTGCTGCCGGCGCTGCGCACCGGTCTGACGATGCTGTTCCCGTTCGAGGGCAACCTGACCGACAAGGCCGCGGGCGGCGGCGCCATCACGCCGTACGACGGCGTCCAGGCGCCGGTGTTCACCGACCGCGGCGTGTTCGGCAAGATGTTCCAGAACGAGCGTTCGGGCGATCCGACCGGCGCCTTCAAGCTGGATTACCCGGCCGGCCTGCTCGACAGCGTCACGGCGTTCACCATCGGCTTCTGGTACCAGTCCGACGGCACCGCCAACGACCGTTCCATCCTGGGCAACAAGGACTACAACTCCGGCGGCAACCCCGGCATCACCATCGCCCAGTGGGCCGGCCCCGAGCTGCGCTTCAACCTGGCCGGCGGCACCCGCGTCGACATCAACGGCGTCAAGTTCACGCCCAACAAGCCGGTCTACGTGGCGATGGTCATCGACAAGACCGCCAAGACCATGGCCGCCTATGTCTACGACACGGAAATGGGCTGGTTCAGCCGCTCGATTTCCACCGGCACCGTCAACTTCGCCCAGATCGCCGGCGTGTTCGGCCCGCACCTGGGCCTGAACGAGGACGGCAAGGGGACCTACGGCGTGTGCTGCGCCGGCACCAAGGGCCCCTACACCATGTACTTCGACGACCTGGCCTTCTGGTCGCGCGCCCTGACCGAAACCGAGGTCAAGTCGCTGGCCCTGTCCGGCAAGTCCGTTTCCGAATTGTTTCCCTGATGTCCCGAGGATAGATACGACATGAATACCGCTTCCCCGATCCTGCGCGCCTTCCTGCGCCTGGGCGCCGTGCTGATGGTGGCCGCCACCTTGACCGCCTGCGGCGGCGACAAGGACGACGACGACAGCAACGCTGGCAACCAGCCCGACACGCCGACCCAGCCGGCCAAGCCTCTCCTGCGTTGCGCGCCCTGAGCCCGCGCCATTTTTCAGCATTCAAGGAATCGCATCCGTGACGTCCCATAAAGACCCGATCCACGCCGGCAAGCGCCGCTTCCTGCGCAACGCCGCCGCCTCCGGCGCCGGCCTGACCGCCTTGTCGATGTTCCCGCCGGCCATCCGCCGCGCGCTGGCCATCCCCGCCAACAACCGCACCGGCACGATCAATGACGTCGAGCACGTGGTCATCCTGATGCAGGAGAACCGCTCGTTCGACATGTACTTCGGCTCGTTCAAGGGCGTGCGCGGCTTCGGCGACCGCATCACGGTGCCGCTGCCCCAGAACCGCTCGGTCTGGGAACAGACCAACGGCACCCGCGTGGTGCTGCCGTATCACCTGGACAGCACCAAGGGCAACGCCCAGCGCGTGTCCGGCACCCCGCACGACTATCTCGACGCCCAGAACGCCTGGGACGGCGGCCGCCTGTACCAATGGCCGCGCTACAAGCAGAACCAGTCGATGGGCTACTACACGCGCCAGGAACTCGGCTTCCAGTACGCGCTGGCCGAAGCCTTCACGCTGTGCGACGCCTACCACTGTGCCTCGCACGGCGGCACCAACACCAACCGCCTGTTCCACTGGACCGGCACCAACGATCCGCTGGCGCAGGGCAACGGCCCCTCGACCCGCAACCAGTGGGACGGCCTGGGCGCGTCCACCATCGGCTGGACCTGGAAGACCTACCCCGAGCGCCTGCAGGAAGCCGGCGTGAGCTGGAAGGTCTACCAGAACCTGCCCGACAACTTCACCGACAACCCGCTGGCCGGTTTCCGCCAGTTCCGCAAGGCCTATGAGCTGTCCGGCAACGACCCCACCGCCGGCAACCCCAGCCCGCCGGCCTGGACGCCCGCGGCCGACGCCACCAATCCGCTGTACAAGGGCGTGGCCAACACCATGGCCAGCGATAACGGCCTGCTGCAAGGCTTCCGCGACGACGTGCTGAACGGCTCGCTGCCGCAGGTGTCGTGGATCGTGGCGCCCGCGGCCTATTCGGAGCACCCCGGCCCGTCGAGCCCGGTGCAGGGCGCCTGGTACATCCAGGAAACGCTCAACGCCCTGACGGCCAATCCGGACGTCTGGAGCAAGACCGTGCTGCTGGTCAACTTCGACGAGAACGACGGCTTCTTCGACCACGTGCCGTCGCCGGCCGCGCCGTCGCTCAACCCGGACGGTTCGATGGCGGGCGCCTCCACCATCAACACCGACCTGGAGCGCCACATCAAGCCGTCGCTGCAGGACGCGGCCGACAACCGCGTCTACGGCCCCGGCCCGCGCGTGCCGATGTACATCGTCTCGCCCTGGAGCCGCGGCGGCTGGGTCAATTCGCAGGCCTTCGACCACACCTCGGTGCTGCGTTTCCTGGAAGCGCGTTTCGGCGTGGCTGAAAAGAACATCAGCGCCTATCGCCGCGCGGTGCTGGGCGACCTGACCTCGGCCTTCAACTTCGCCACGCCCAACAACGAGCAACTGCCCGACCTGACGCTGCTGACCAAGGCCCAGGCCGACCAGACCCGCGCCGACCAGCAGGCCCTGGCGCAGGTGCCGCTGCCGGACACCGCCACCCAGGTCAAGCCGAAGCAGGAAACCGGCGTGCGCTACTCGCGCGCGCTGCCCTACGAACTGCACACCAGCGGCCGCGCCCAGCCGGGCACCAGCGCCATGTGGCTGGTGTTCGCCAACACCGGCAGCGCCGCCGCGGTGTTCCACGTCTATGACCGCCTGCACCTGGACCGCCTGCCGCGCCGCTACGCGGTCGAGCCCGGCAAGCAGCTCGAAGGCAGCTGGGACGCGGCCGCCGACGGCGGCAAGTACGACCTGTGGGTGATGGGGCCGAACGGCTATCTGCGCCACTTCGCCGGCGACCTGGCGCTGGCCCGCACCGAGGAGCTGGGCGCGGAAATCCGCGTCTGCTACGACATCGCCAACGGCGACGTCTACACCAGCTTCATCAACAGCGGCAAGAAGGCCTGCACCTTCGTCATCACGCCCAACGCCTACTACACCAACAATGAGAAGTGGACGTTGACGGTGCCGGCGGGCAGCCAGGTCGAGCAGTCGTGGTCGCTCAAGGCCAGCGGCGCCTGGTTCGACTTCACCGCGCGCCTGAACGAGGATCCGGCCTACATCCGCCGCTTCGCCGGCCGGGTGGAGACGGGCAAGCCGTCGGTCACCGATCCGGCGATGGGCCTGTAAGCGCGCCACCCGCGGCGCGGCCGGCAGCGGCCGCGCCGGGCGCAACGCCCCGCCTCGTTCCCGCCCGGGAGGCGAGGCGGGGCGTTGTTGCGTGTGGCGCGCCGGTTACGGGATGGCCTGCGGCTCGCGCGCCCGGAACGCGGCGGCGCAGGCGTCGCAGATGGCGGTCGTGATGCCCTGGCGGGCGTGTTCGCGCCGTTCCAGCATGCCGATGGCGCGCGCCGCCGGCCCCAGGTCGCCGGGCAGCGGCAAGATGCGCAACTGCGGGCTGTCGCTCCAGTTCGAGCCGTTGATGAGCGGCAGCAGGGTCACCCCGACTTCCTGGCGCACCAGTTCGACCAGGGTCTCGATCGCGTTCAGTTCCAGGAATTCGTCCAGCGGCACCGCCAGGCGCCGCAGCAGCCGGTCGATCTGCAGACCGGTGCGCTGGGTGCGGTCAAAGCGCAGGAATGGATTGCCCGCCAGCACCTGGCGGGCGTCGCGGCCGGCGGCCGAGGGCGGGGCGATCACCACCAGCGGCTCCTCATACAGCGGGGTCCAGCGGGTGCTGGCCATCTTGCGGCCCGCCTCCACCAGGAAGGCCGCGTCCAGTTCGCCGTCCTCGACCTTGCCGGCCAGCTCGCTGGCCTTGCCGGACAGGATGCGCACGTCCAGCTTGGGGTGCGATTTCTTCATGCCCGACACCACCTTGGACAGCGTCCCCATGCAGGACACGATGCTGCCCACCGAGACCGATCCGGCCAGCTCGCCCGGCACCGTGCGCGGCAGCCGCATACGGTCATATAAATCCAGCAAGTGCTTGATTTCCGGAAGTAATTCCCGGCCGGCGGCGTTGAGAATGGCCAGCCGTCCGCTGCGGTCGAACAGCTCGCGCCCCAGCTCGGCCTCCAGCGAGCGCATCTGGAAGCTGACGGCGGCCTGCGTCAGGGCCACCTGCTCGGCCGCCTCGGAGAACGAACCATGGTGGGCGACGGCCAGGAAAGTGCGCAGGAATCGGATGGTGCTCATGGGGTCAATTCACAAAAATTTCTTTTATGACTGAACAAAAAATCAAATTGATTTAATTAGATCACGGGAGTACCTTCGCCTGCTTACCTATATGAGACAGGCGCCATGAAATCCTTCGACTGGGTCAACCCGTATCCCTCCATCCGCATCCCGCTGTTCGCGCGCAACGTGGTGTCCACCTCGCACCCGCTGGCGGCCCAGGCCGGCCTGCGCATGCTGCTCAAGGGCGGCAACGCGGTCGACGCCGCCATCGCCGCGGCCGCCGCCATCGTGCTGGTCGAGCCGGTCTCCTGCGGCCTGGGCGGCGACTGTTTCGCCATCGTCTGGGACGGCCAGGAACTGCATGGCCTGAATTCCTCCGGCGTGGCCCCGGCCGCCTGGAATGTCGAATACTTCAAGCGCAAGTACGGCGTCGGCGCCGACGGCCTGGCGATCCAGCCCAAGCGCGGCTGGGACGCGGTGACGGTGCCCGGCGTGGTCGCCGGCTGGGCCGCGCTGCACGACAAGCTCGGCAAGCTGCCGTTCGAGCAGTTGTTCGAGCCGGCCATCGAGATCGCCGAGCGCGGCTATGCCGTGCCGCCGGTGGTGGCGCACAAGTGGGCCGCCGCCGCCAATGAACTGAGCAACCAGCCGGGCTATGCCCAGGCCTTCATGCCCGAGGGCCGCGCGCCCAAGGTCGGCGAGCACTTCCGCTTCCCGGACGCGGCCAACACGCTGCGCCGCATCGCCGCCTCCAAGGGCCGTGATTTCTACGAAGGCGAGCTGGCCGAGCGCATCGCCGCCTTCAGCCAGGAATGCGGCGCCGCCATGACGCTGGAAGACCTGCGCGCCTACCGCCCGGAGTGGGTCAAGCCGATCTCGCGGTCCTACCGCGGCTACGAGCTGCACGAGATCCCGCCGAACGGGCAGGGCATCGCCGCGCTGATCGCGCTGGGCATCGTCGAGCGCTTCAACATCGCCGACATGCCGGTCGATTCGGTGCAATCGCAACACGTGCAGATCGAGGCCATGAAGCTGGCCTTCGCCGACCTGTACAAGTACGTGGCCGACCCGCGCTCGATGGAAGTCACGCCCGAGCAGATGCTGTCGGACGACTACCTGGACAGCCGCGCCAAGCTGATCCGCCTGGACGGCGCCACCCATTTCGGCGCCGGCCGTCCGGCCGCCGGCGGCACCGTCTACCTGACCGCCGCCGACGAGAACGGCATGATGATTTCGTTCATCCAGTCCAACTACATGGGCTTCGGCTCGGGCGTGGTGGTGCCGGGCACCGGCATCAGCCTGCAGAACCGCGGCGTCGGCTTCTCGATGGATCCCAAGTCGGCCAACGTGGTCGAGGGCGGCAAGCGGCCGTTCCACACCATCATCCCGGGCTTCCTGACGCGCGGCGGCAAGCCGGTCATGAGCTTTGGCGTGATGGGCGGCGACATGCAGCCGCAGGGCCACCTGCAGACCGTGATCCGCATGGTCGACTACCACCAGAATCCGCAGGCCGCCTGCTGCGCCCCGCGCTGGAAGGTCAACCGCGATTTCTCGCTGGATATCGAGACCAATATGAAGGCTTCCACTATTGCGGGCCTGAAAGACCTCGGGCATGCTTTGAAATCCGTGGACGACCCGTACATGGACTTCGGCGCCGGACAATTCATCTGGCGCATGTCCGAAAGCGACAACGAGCTCGGCTACGTCGCCGCCAGCGACAGCCGGCGCGACGGCCAGGCCGTGGGCTTCTGACCTGCGCATTGCAGCCACAAGGGGAATAAACACAATGAAACGCTTGACCATGACCTTCGGCGCCGGCTTGCTGGCGCTGGCCGCCGGCGCCGCTTGCGCCCAGAACATCCGCATCGGCCTGCAGGAAGATCCGGACGTGCTGGACCCGCACCGCGCGCGCACCTACGTCGGCCGCATCGTCTTTACCTCGCTGTGCGACAAGCTGGTGGACATCGATCCCAAGCTGCACTTCGTGCCGCAACTGGCCACTTCGTGGTCGTTCAGCCCGGACAACAAGGTGCTGACCTTCAAGCTGCGCGACGACGCGCTGTTCCATGACGGCACCAAGTTCGACGCCGCGGCCGCCAAGGCCAACCTGGAACGCGCCATGACGCTGCCCGACAGCCTGCGCAAGGGCGAGCTGGGCTCGGTCGACAAGGTCGACGCGCCCGACGCCACCACGCTGGTGCTGACGCTCAAGCAGCCCGACGCCACGCTGCTGGCGCAGCTGTCCGACCGCGCCGGCATGATGCTGTCGCCCAAGTCGTTCGCCGACCCCGACGTCGCCGCGGTCGGCCGCAAGCCGATCTGCTCGGGTCCGTACAAGTTCGTCGAGCGCATCCAGAACGACCGCGTCGTGCTGGAGAAATTCGACCAGTACTACGACGCCAAGGACTACGCCTTCAAGCGCATCACCTTCCTGCCGATCCCGGACACCACCGTGCGCCTGTCGAATCTGCGCGCCGGCGACCTGGACCTGCTCGAGCGCCTGAACCCGTCCGACGCGCCGCAGGTCAAGAACGACGCCAGCCTGACCTTCGCGCCGGTGGCCGGCCTGGGCTTCCAGCAGTTCATGTTCAACGTCGGCAACGGCAAGCGCGCCGAGGACAACCCGTTCAAGAACAAGCTGGTGCGCCAGGCGTTCCAGCTCGCCATCGACCGCAACGCCATCAACGAAGTGGCCGGCGGCGGCATCTTCGAACCGGCGCAGCAGCCGTTCCCGCCCGCCAGCCCCTACCACAGCGACAAGTTCCCCGTGACCAAGCGCGACGTGGCCAAGGCGCGCGCGCTGCTCAAGCAGGCCGGCTTCGACCGCGTCAAGGCCGAGGTCATGTTCGGCAACAACACCACCACCTCGTCGGTGGCCGAGATGGTCCAGGCCATGGCCTCCGAGGCCGGCTTCGACCTGTCGCTGCGGCCCACCGAATACGCCGCCCTGCAGAAGGAATCGGCCGGCGGCAACTTCCAGGTGGTGATGCTGGGCTGGTCGGGCCGGGTCGATCCGGACGGCAACATCCATACCTTCGTGACCTGCAAGGGCGCGCTCAACGACGGCCACTACTGCAACCCGGAAGTTGACAAGCTGCTCAACGAGGCCCGCACGGTGCCGGATGAAACCAAGCGCCGCGCCATCTACGACCAGGCGCAGACCATCATCCAGGACGAACTGCCCGGCATCTACAACTACTACCAGCCGTGGCCGTTCGCGCTGGCCAAGAAGGTCAAGGGCTTCGTGCCGTACCCGGACGGCATGATCCGCCTGAAGGGCGTGACGTTCGCGCAGAAGTAAATCGGTGCGCGGCGGTTCGCCGCCGCGCCCGCCGGCCACGCGCGCGTGGCCTTTTGTTTTCTACGGTTTTTCCACATGCTTAAACTCATCTTGCGCCGCATGATCGTCGCGATACCGACCCTGATACTGGTGTCGATGATCGTCTTCATGCTGCAGAAAATCCTGCCCGGCGATCCGGTGCTGACCCTGGCCGGCGAAGAGCGCGATCCCGCCGTGCTCGACTACCTGCGCGACAAATACCGCCTCAACGACCCGCTGCCGATGCAGTACGCGGCCTGGGCCGGCCAGGTGCTGCAGGGCGACCTGGGCAAGTCGCTGCGCACCGACGTGCCGGTGACCACGCTGATCGCCCAGAAGCTGCCGGTGACCCTGCAGCTGGCGGCGATGGCCATGTTCTTCGCGCTGCTGGTGGGCATTCCCATGGGCATCGTCGCCGCCGTGCGCAAGGGCAAGCCGGTCGAGATGGGGGCCAACATCGCCGCGCTGTCGGGCATGTCGATCCCCAATTTCTGGCTCGGCATCATCCTCATCATGGTGGTGTCGGTGCAATGGAAGCTGCTGCCGGCCTCGGGCTACGTCTCGCCGGCCGAGGACTTCTGGCTGTCGATCAAGACCATGCTGATGCCGTCGCTGGTGCTGTCCACCGCGATCGCCGCCTACCTCATGCGCCACACCCGGTCGGCCATGCTCGAGGCGCTGTCGGCCGACTACGTGCGCACCGCCCGCGCCAAGGGCGTGTCGCCGCGCCGCGTGGTGCTGCGGCACGCGCTGCGCAATGCACTGATGCCGATCGTCACCCTGGTGACGCTGCTGTTCGGCGAATTGCTGGCGGGCGCGGTGCTGACCGAGCAGGTCTTCACCATTCCGGGCTTCGGCAAGCTGGTGGTCGACGCAGTCTTCACGCGCGACTACGCGGTGGTGCAGGGCGTGGTGCTCTGCGTCGCGGTGGGCTTCATCCTGATGAACCTGCTGGCCGACATCCTCTACATCCTGGTCAACCCCCGCCTGAGGCACGCATGAGCGCCATTCCCGCAACGGCCGCTGCCGTCACGCCGCCCCGCAGCCGCAACCGCGCCTGGGGCAAGTTCAAACGCAATCACGTCGCCATGCTGGGCCTGGGGATCGTGCTGTTCTTCGTGCTGCTGGCGCTGCTGGCGCCGCTGATCGCCAACCACGATCCGTTCCAGACCAGCTTCACCACCATCCGCAAGGCGCCGTCGGCGTCCTACTGGCTGGGCACCGACGAGCTCGGCCGCGACATCTTCAGCCGCATGGTCTATGGCGCGCGCGCCTCGCTCATGGCCGGCCTGGTGTCGGTGCTGATCGCGCTGGTGGTGGGCGTGCCCTTCGGCCTGGCCGCCGGCTACTTCGGCGGCTGGACCGACAGCTGCATCTCGCGCGCCACCGAGGCGCTGCTGGCGATCCCGTTCCTGATCCTGGCCATCGCGCTGGCCGCCTTCCTCGGGCCCAGCCTGACCAACGCCATGATCGCCATCGGCGTGTCGGCCGCGCCCAAGTTCGTGCGGCTCACGCGCGGCCAGGTGCTGGCCGTCAAGAGCGAGGACTACGTGCAGAGCGCCCGCGCGCTCGGCGCCTCGGACCTGCGCATCATCTGCCGCCACGTGTTCCCCAACGTGATGCCGCCGCTGATCGTGCAGGCCACCATCACCATCGCCACGGCCATCATCGCCGAGGCCAGCCTGTCGTTCCTGGGCCTGGGCCTGCAGCCGCCCAACCCGTCGTGGGGCTCGATGCTGAACACGGCCAAGAACTTCATGACCCAGGCGCCCTGGATGTCGATCTTCCCCGGATCGGCCATTTTCCTGGTGGTGCTGGGCTTCAATCTGCTGGGCGACGGGCTGCGCGACGCGCTGGATCCCCGTCAGGACAAGTAATCATCATGGCAACTATGGATCCCAAACGCGTCGTCCAGGTCAACGACCTGACCGTGCGCTTCAAGACTCCGGACCGCGTCGTCGAAGCGGTGCGCAACGTGTCGTTCCACGTCGATCGGGGCGAGACGCTGGCGATCGTCGGCGAATCCGGCTCGGGCAAGTCGGTCACCTCGCTGGCGCTGATGCGCCTGGTGGAGTACGGCGGCGGCCGCATCGTCAACGGCGGCATGCAGCTGCGCCGGCGCAACGGCGAGGTGCTGGACCTGGTCAACGCGCCCGACAGCACGCTGCAACGCGTGCGCGGCGCCGACGTGGCCATGATCTTCCAGGAGCCGATGACCTCGCTCAACCCGAGCTTCACGGCCGGCAACCAGATCGCCGAAGCGCTGCAACTGCACCAGGGGCTGGACGCGGCCGCGGCGCGCGCCGAGACGCTGCGCATGCTCGAACGGGTGCGCATCCCCGAGGCCCGCGCCATCCTCGACCGCTATCCGCACCAATTGTCCGGCGGCATGCGCCAGCGCGTCATGATCGCCATGGCGCTGTCCTGCAAGCCGCAGCTGCTGATCGCCGACGAGCCCACCACGGCGCTGGACGTCACCATCCAGGCCCAGATCCTGCAGCTGATCCGTCAGTTGCAGGAAGAAATGGACATGGGCGTGATCTTCATCACCCACGACATGGGCGTGGTGGCCGAAGTGGCCGACCGGGTGCTGGTCATGTACCGCGGCGACAAGGTCGAGGAGGGCGGTTCCGACGAAGTCTTCGCGCGGCCGCAGCATGCCTACACCCGCGCCTTGCTGTCGGCCGTGCCGCGCCTGGGCGCCATGCACGGCACCGACGAGCCGGCCCCGTTCCCGCTGCTCAAGGTCGAGGACGCGGCGCGCCCTGGCGCGCCCGCCGAGCCCGCCATGGCGGCGCCGTCCACCGTGCGCCGCGAGAACGGCCCGGTGCTGAAGGTGCGCGACCTGACCACCACCTTCGACATCACCGGCGGCATCCTCGGCCGCGTGCAGAAGCGCGTGCACGCCGTGGAGAAGGTCAGCTTCGACCTGTATCCAGGCGAGACGCTGTCGCTGGTGGGCGAGTCCGGCTGCGGCAAGACCACCACCGGCCGCTCGCTGCTGCAGCTGGTCAAGAGCCGCGGCGGCTCGATCGAATTCGACGGCCAGAACATCGGCGCGCTGCGCGGCAGCGCCATGCAGACGCTGCGCCGGCACATCCAGTTCATCTTCCAGGATCCGTTCGCCTCGCTCGACCCGCGCATGACGGTCGGCTACTCCATCATGGAGCCGCTGCTGATCCACCGCGTCGCCAGCGGCGCCAAGGCGCAGGAACGGGTGCGCTGGCTGATGGACAAGTGCGGCCTCGTGCCCGAGATGATCGACCGCTATCCGCACGAGTTCTCCGGCGGCCAGCGCCAGCGCATCTGCATCGCGCGGGCCCTGGCGCTCAATCCCAAGGTGGTGATCGCCGACGAATCCGTGTCGGCGCTGGACGTGTCGATCCAGGCGCAGATCGTCAACCTGCTGCTGGACCTGCAACGCGAGCTGGGCGTGTCGTTCCTGTTCATCTCGCACGACATGGCGGTTGTCGAGCGGGTCAGCCATCGCGTGGCGGTGATGTACCTGGGCCAGATCGTCGAGATCGGCCCGCGCCGCGCCATCTTCGAGAACCCGCAGCATCCATACACCAGGAAGCTGATGGC
>NZ_CYTY01000050.1:0-12355 GCF_001298995.1 Achromobacter sp. 2789STDY5608615 | reverse complement strand
TTTTTCGCCATGGCCCTGCGCGCCACTATCTACAAGGCCGACCTCAACGTGGCCGACACCGATCGGCACTACTACGGCAGCCACTCGCTGACGGTCGCCCGCCATCCTTCCGAAACCGACGAGCGCATGATGGTGCGCATGGTGGCCTACGCGCTGCACGCGCAGGAAGAGCTGGCCTTCACCAAGGGCCTGAGCGACACCGACGAGCCGGACCTGTGGGTCAAGGACCTGACCGGCGCCATCACATTGTGGATCGAAGTCGGCCAGCCCGAAGAGCGCCGCATCCTGCGCGCCTGCGGCCGCGCCGAACAGGTCATCATCTACTGCTACGGCGGCTCCGCCAGCAAGATCTGGTGGGACGGCGTGCGCAACAAGCTCGAGCGCACCCGCAACCTGAAGGTCATCAACCTGCCGTCCGAGCAGACCCGCGCCCTGGCCAGCCTGGCCGAACGCACCATGCAGCTGAACGCCAATATCTCGGACGGGGTGGTGTATTTCTCGGCCGACAAGGGCGAAGTCAGCATCGAGCCCGAAATCTGGCGCTGACGGCGCCAGGCTTTTTGTCCCCGTTTTTCCAACGGCCGGCCCGGCTTTCCGCGGCCGGCCGTTTGCCGTCCTGGGCGGCCACGGCAATTAGTGCGCCGCAACAAAAAAAGCGTGCAAAGTGCGCGGGGCGGATTTATATTATGGTCATCATATTAAAGGAGTCCCGACCATGGCCGGCCCCGCTTCCCGTAAAGAGCTGTCGCACGAGCGCATCGTGGACGCGGCCGCGCGCGCGATCCGCCGCGAGGGGTATGCCGGCGTGGGCGTGGCCGACGTCATGAAGGAAGCCGGGCTGACGCACGGCGGCTTCTACGCCCATTTCCCGTCGCGCGACGCCATGTTGGTGGCGGCGATGGAACGCGCCGGCCGCGATGGCGCCGCCCGCATGACGCAGGGCATGGCGCGCCGCCGCGCCGAAGGCGCCAGCCCGCTGCGCGCCCTGGTCGAGAGTTACCTGTCCGAGACCCACCTGACCAGCTGCGAGGGCGGCTGCCCGATTTCGGCGCTGGCGTCCGAGATGCCGCGCCAGTCGCCCGAGGTGCGTGAGATGTCCGCCAGCCGCGTGCAGGGCCTGGTGGAGGTGGTCGGACGGGCCTTGCCGGCCGACGCCGCGCCGCACGTCGCCATGGCGGTCACCAGCAATCTGGTGGGCGCCATCCAGCTGGCGCGCGCGCTGGGCGACAACGCGCAGGGCCGCGCCATGCTGGCGGCGGCGCGCGAGTCTATCCTGGCGCAATACGACAGCGAGGGGCGGCAAGCGTCGCACTGACCCGGTTTGTCCCAGGCCGCATTGCGCGGCCGTTCTTTCCATCGTAAATATGATGATCATCATATTTATATAACCGGCCGGCGCCACCGGCCACAACCCGAATGCAGCACCCAGGAGATCCATCATGGAATTGAAGAACGCCACCGTCCTCATCACCGGCGCCAACCGCGGCATCGGCCTGGCCTTCGCCCGCGAGGCGCTGGCCCGCGGCGCCCGCAAGGTCTACGCCGGCGCGCGCGATCCGGCCAGCGTCACGCTGCCGGGCGTGCAGGCCATCAAGCTCGACGTCACCAGCGACCAGGACGTGGCCGCCGCGGCCGCGCTGGCCCAGGATGTGACGCTGGTCATCAACAACGCCGGCATCGCCGCCATCGGCGGCTTCCTGGCCGAGGACAGCATCGAATCGGCGCGCCGCCACCTGGAAACCAACCTGCTGGGCTCGCTGCGCGTGGCCCAGGCGTTCGCGCCGGCGCTCGCGGCCAACGGCGGCGGCGCGCTGCTGAACGTGCTGTCGATCGCCAGCTGGATCAACCGGCCGCGCCTGGGCGTGTACGGCATGAGCAAGTCCGCCGCCTGGGCCCTGACCAACGGCCTGCGCCACGAACTGCGCGAGCAGGGCACGCAGGTGCTGGGCCTGCACATGGGCTTTGTGGATACCGACCTGACGCGCGACCTGGACGCGCCCAAGCTCGCGCCCGAGGACGTCGTGGTCCAGGCCTTCGACGCACTCGAGGCCGGCGCCGAGGAAGTGCTGGCCGATGACGCGACGCGCCAGGTCAAGCAGGGCCTGTCGGCCAGCCCGGCCTCCTATCTGCTGGCGTAAGCCGCTCCTTTTCCTTCCGATCCCTCGTTTCCTCCAAGCCCGACCGCCATGCACTCCCACGCCACCCCCGCGGCTTCCGCCGCCTCGCCGTCCGCGGCCGCGTCGCCCTGGCCGATCTTCTGGATCGCCAGCGTCGCCGTGTTCCTGGTCTCGCTCGACGCGACCATGCTCTACGCCGCGTTCAGCGCCATGCGCGCCGGCTTTCCCGAGGCCTCGGCCGCCGACATGTCGTGGGTGCTGAATGCCTACACCGTGGTCTACGCGGCCATGCTGATCCCGTCCGGCGGCCTGGCCGACACGCACGGGCGCAAGCGCATGTTCATGATCGGGGTGCTGCTGTTCCTGGCCTCGTCCGCCGCCTGCGGCCTGGCCGGCACGGTCGGCTGGCTGATCGCGGCGCGCGTGGCGCAGGCGGTGGGGGCGGCGCTGCTGACGCCGGCCTCGCTGTCGATCGTGCTGGCGGCGTTCCCGGCCTCGCAGCGCTCGGTGGCGGTGAGCCTGTGGGGCGCCGTGGCCGCGCTGGCGGCGGCGGTCGGCCCCAGCCTGGGCGCGTTCGTGGTCGATGCCGCGGGCTGGCCGTGGGCGTTCTACATCAACCTGCCGCTGGGGGCGTTGTCGCTGTGGTTCGGCGCCGGCCGTCTCAAGGAATCGGTGCGGCCCGAGGCGCGCCGCCGGGTCGACGGCGTGGGCATGGCCCTGCTGATGGTGGCGGTGGGCGCGGTGGCGCTGGCCATCGTGCAGTCGGAATCGCCGCACTGGAGCCGCGGTGAGCTGTGGATGGTGGCGGCGATGGGGCTGGTGTCGCTGGCGGCCTTCGTCGGCTGGGCCCGCACCACGCCGCATCCGCTGGTCGACCTGGCCTTGTTCAAGCACCGCACCTATCGCTACGTGAACCTGGCCACGCTCAGCTTCGGCATCGCCTTCGCGATGATGTTCTTCGCCTTTTTCTTCTACATGACCGGGGTCTGGCACTACAGCCTGCCAAAGGCCGGCCTGGCGGTCACGCCGGGGCCGCTGCTGGTGATGCCGACCGCGATCATCACCGGCAAGCTGGCCGCGCGCCTGGGCCATCGCCCGTTCCTGGTGGGCGGGTCACTGGTGTACGCCGCCAGCGGGCTGTGGTTCCTGCTGGTGCCGGGCGCCGAGCCCGCCTATCTGGCGCATTGGCTGCCCGGGTTGATCCTGAGCGGGCTGGGCGTGGGCCTGGTGCTGCCGTCGCTGGCCGGCGCTGCGGTCAACCGCCTGCCGCCGCAGCACTACGCGGTCGGCAGCGCCGTCAACCAGGCCACGCGCCAGATCGGCGCGGTGCTGGGCGTGGCGCTGACCGTGCTGCTGCTGGGCAAGGGCGCGCTCAGCCATGCCGATTTCGATCCGCTGTACCTGGGCCACGTCGGCCTGGCGCTGTTGACGGCCCTGCTGTGCCTGGCGGTGGATACCCGGCCGCGTCCCGCGCATGCCTGAGCGCGGCGCGGCGGGCCGGTCAGCGCGGGGTGCGCTGGTGCGGCACCAGGGGCGGGGCCTGACGGCCCGCCTGCAGGGTCCAGAAGTCGGGCAGGAAGCACTCGGCCACCAGCAGCGGCTGGCCCTGGCGCCAGAACACCGAGCGCCGCGCCCAGACGCGCTGCGCGTCGCGCTCGCGGCCATTGCGCACCAGCACGCCGGCGGCGGTGGCGTGGAACGGCACCGGCGAGGCCAGCAGACGGCAGGCGAACGGCGATCGCACCACGGTGCTGTCGTGGTAAAGCATGTCGGCCAGCGGTCGCGTCAGCAGGCGCCGCATGCCTTGCCAGGCGCCGTGCGAGGCGCGCAGCGGCGTCAGGCTGCGCGCCGGCACGCTGTCGATGCCGTCGACCGACATCAGCACCTCGCGCACCCACACCGGCGCGCCGGGGGCGATGCGCATGGCGCGGGCCTCGTCGGCCGGCGCGCCGTCGGCGTATTCGGCCAGCACCCGCAGGCGCACCTGGCCGACCTGGCGCAGGCCGGCGGTCAGGGCGCCGGGACGGAACAGCCAGTGGCGCTGGGTGAGCGACAGGCGCGGCGGCGCGCTGGCCAGCCAGCCTGCCGCGAGGGGAGGACGATGTGTTGCTGCTGAGGTCATCATGGCTGCGTATTATGCCAAGGCCGGGGCGCCGGTTCGATGCCGGCCCCTGTGGCCGATTGCCGCAGGCCCCCGCAGCGGCGCGCGCCGCCGCCTGGGGACGCGGGGTGCGCTCCGCATACAATACCGGCCATGGAAAAAGTACGAATCTCCAAGCTCATGTCCGAGCGTGGACTCTGTTCGCGCCGCGAGGCCGACAGCTATATCGAGCGCGGCTGGGTGCGGGTCGACGGCGAAGTGGTGTCCGAACTGGGCGCGCGCGCCTTCCCCGACCAGGTCATCACGCTGGAACGCGCCGCGCAGGCGCGCCAGACGTCGCGCGTCACTATCCTCATCAACAAGCCGGTCGGCTACGTCTCGGGCCAGGCCGAAAAGGGCTACACGCCCGCGGTCGCGCTGATCGACGCGCGGTCGCGCTTTGCCGGCGACCGCAGTCCGCACCGCTTCGAGCGCGGCCACCTGGACGGCCTGGCGGTGGCCGGGCGGCTGGACATCGATTCGCAGGGCCTTTTGGTGCTGACGCAGGACGGCCGCGTGGCCAAGCTGCTGATCGGCGAAGACTCCAGCGTCGACAAGGAATACCTGGTGCGGGTGCAGGGCGAACTGTCCGAGAATGGCCTGGCGCTGCTCAACCACGGCCTGTCGCTGGACGGCAAGGCGCTCAAGCCGGCCCAGGTGCGCTGGCAGAACCACGACCAGTTGCGCTTCGTGCTGCGCGAAGGCAAGAAGCGCCAGATCCGCCGCATGTGCGAACTGGTGGGCCTGAAAGTGGTGGGTCTGAAGCGCGTGCGCATCGGCCGCGTGGCCCTGGGCGACCTGCCGCTGGGCCAATGGCGCTACCTGCGCGAGGACGAACGCTTCTGATCGGGGCGGCGGCCCGGAGCCGCCGCGCGCATGCCGCGCCGGGGTCTACCGGCCGCGAGCAAATTTTTCAGTCTGTTTCCGGGCCGCCGTCATTTCATGAATGGCGCGGTATCCTTCGCCTGCCCGTCCCCGCCCAGGCGCTCCATCAGGAATTCGATGAAGATCCGGGTCTTGGCGGGCAAGAGCCGGGTTTCCGTGACGGCATACACCGGGAACGGTCCCAGCTGCCAGTCCGGCAGCACGCGCCGCAGCTGGCCCGATTTCTGTTCGGCGGTCTGGCCGCCAACCAGCACGGTGATGCCGGCGCCCAGCATCGCCAGGCGGCGGGCCATGGCCACGCCGTTGACGGAAAAGCGGTTGCCGGGCGTGAACTGGATGTGCTGGTCGCCGCTGTTCAGCGGCCAGCGGGTGACGCGGCCGGCGCCTTCGGCGCGGAACTCGATGCACTCGTGGCGGGTCAGGTCGCTGGGGTGCCTGGGTTCCCCGTGCTTCTCCAGGTATTCGCGCGAGGCGTACAGATGGGCGGGCAGCATGCCCAGCAGCCTCGCGATCTGCGTCGAGTCGGGCAGGTCGCCGATCTCGATGGAAATATCGCAGGTCTGGAACACGCGCTGGGCGTGGTCCGGGTTGGCGAGGTCCAGGAAAAAGGTGACGTCGGGATAGCGGCGCGAGAATTCCATGAACGATTCGGCCAGGAAGTCCGTACCGAAATCCGCTGGCATGTTCACCCGCAGCGGCCCCGACGGCGTGTCGACCAGCTTCTGCAGTTCCTCGTGGGCGATCTGGGCCTCGGCGACGATGCGCTGGCAGCGTTCGAAGTACAGCCGGCCGGCGTCGGTCAGCTCCACCTTGCGGGTGGTGCGGCTGAGCAGGCGCAGGCCCACGGACCGTTCCAATTCGGCCGCCTGGCGAGACAATGTCGATTTGGGCACTCCCAGGGCGGCGGCCGCACGGCTAAAACTGTGCGTCTTGGCGACCTCCACGAAGAGCTCCATGCCTTGTAGACGTTTCATGGAAGGGATTCTGTCACACGATGGGGTGATTTATTGTCCCATATCTGGAATGATGTTTTCTCAATATGCCTCTTTGTTTCTCGGGCGGGATAACGCAAAATGCGAATTCTGCAATGCAGCAAAGCGTCGATGCCCTGCCTGAATGTCTGAGGCGAAACCACACCCCAGTCAATCCTCACGAGCCGAACCGATGCACGGTTCGGGTCGCGCCGTTGTTGCCGCCAGATGTCCGGCGGCCGCTGCGGTCTCCCTGTGGGCGCAGGCCCCGGCGGGCGGGCGTGAGGCTACCTTTTTAGTTGGAAATCGGGAATGCAATCTATGAACAAGAAAAGCGCGATGTGGCGCGGTGCGGCGGTGCTTACGCTGACGGCATCGGCCCTGACGTTGGCCGCTTGCGGCAAGAAGCAGGACGCGCCCCAGGCGGGCAAGCCGCAGGTGACGGTCGTCACCCTGACCACCAAACCGGTTTCCCTCACCACTGAATTGCCGGGCCGCACCTCGCCGTTCCGCGTCGCCGAAGTGCGGCCGCAGGTCAACGGCATCGTGCAAAAGCGCCTGTTCACCGAGGGCGGCGAGGTCAAGGCCGGCGAACAGCTTTACCAGATCGACCCCGCGCTCTACCAGGCCAGCTTCGACAGCCAGAAGGCCGCCCTGGCGCGCGCCCAGGCGCAGCAGAAGACCGCCGCGCTGCTGGCGGAGCGCTACAAGCCGCTGGTGGCCACCCGCGCCGTCAGCCAGCAGACCTACGACAACGCCGTGGCCTCGCGCGACCAGGCCGTCGCCGACGTGCTGTCGGCCAAGGCCGCGCTCGACACCGCGCGCATCAACCTGGTCTACACCAAGGTGCTGTCGCCGATCGACGGCATCATCGGCCGCTCCTCGGTCACCGAAGGCGCGCTGGTCACCGCCAACCAGGCCACGGCCCTGGCCGCCGTGCAACAGATCGATCCGATCTACGTCGACGTGACGCAGTCCAGCGTGCAACTGCTGCGCCTGCAGAACGCGCTCGCCAGCGGCCAGCTCAAGAAGGCCGAGGGCGAGCAGGCCGCGCTGGTCACGCTGACGCTGGAAGACGGCTCGCAATACACCCAGCAGGGCAAGCTGCAGTTCTCCGAAGTCACGGTCGATCAGGGCACCGGCTCGGTGACGCTGCGCGCGGTGTTCCCCAACCCGGACCGCCGCCTGCTGCCGGGCATGTTCGTGCGCGCTCGCCTGGTCGACGGCGTCGCCGCCGACGGCCTGCTGGTGCCGCAACGCGGCGTGACGCGCAACCAGCGCGGCCTGCCGACGGCGCTGGTGGTCAATGCCGAGAACAAAGTCGAATTGCGTGAACTCAAGACCGACCGCGCCATTGGCGACCAGTGGCTGGTCACCGACGGCCTGAAGGCTGGTGAAAAGGTCATCGTGGAAGGCGTGCAGATGGTGCGCCCGGGCGTCGAGGTGGTGGCCACGGAAGCCGGCGCCAAGCCGGCGCAGCAACCGCAGGCGGGCGCCGCGGCGGCCAAGCAGTAGTCAGGGAGCCTTGCATGGCAAAGTTTTTTATCGATAGACCGGTCTTCGCATGGGTGATCGCGATCGTGCTGATGATGGCCGGCGCGTTGTCCATCCTGAAGCTGCCGGTTTCGCAGTATCCGAATATCGCGCCGCCGGCCATCGGCATCGCGGTGACCTACCCGGGCGCCTCGGCGCAGACGGTGCAGGACACCGTGGTGCAGGTGATCGAACAGCAGATGAACGGCCTTGATGGCCTGGAGTACATTTCCTCGGAAAGCAACTCCGACGGCAGCATGTCCATCACGCTGACGTTCCGCCAGGGCACCAACCCCGACACCGCCCAGGTGCAGGTGCAGAACAAGCTGTCGCTGGCGCAGCCGCTCTTGCCGCAGGAAGTGCAGCAGCAGGGCATCCGCGTCACCAAGGCCACCAAGAACTTCCTGATCGTGGCGGGCTTCGTGTCCACCGACGGCACGATGACCAAGGACGACCTGGCCGACTACGTCGCCTCGTACGTCCAGGATCCCATCAGCCGCACCCAGGGCGTGGGCGACTTCCAGCTGTTCGGCTCGCAGTACGCCATGCGCATCTGGCTGGATCCGGCCAAGCTGGTGAACTACGGCCTGACCACGGTTGACGTGGTCAACGCCATCAAGGAACAGAACGTCCAGGTCTCGTCCGGCCAGTTGGGCGGCCTGCCCGCGGTGCGTGGCCAGCAGCTGAACGCCACCATCATCGGCCCCTCGCGCCTGGAGCGTCCGGAAGACTTCGGCCGCATCCTGCTCAAGGTCAACACCGACGGCTCGCAAGTGCGCCTGGCCAACGTCGCCCGCATCGAGCTGGGCGGCCAGACCTACGCCATCGACAGCTACTACAACGGCAAGCCCGCATCGGGCCTGGCGATCAAGCTGGCCCCGGGCGCCAACGCGCTCGACACGGCGCAGGCGGTGCGTGACACCATCAACAACCTGAAGCCGTATTTCCCGCCCGGCATGGACGTCGTCTATCCGTACGACACCACGCCGTTCGTCAGCCTGTCGATCGAGGAAGTGTTCAAGACGCTGGTGGAAGCCATCATCCTGGTGTTCCTGGTGATGTACCTGTTCCTGCAGAACTTCCGCGCCACGCTGATCCCGACGCTGGCGGTGCCGGTGGTGCTGCTGGGCACCTTCGGCGTGCTGGCGGCGTTCGGCTATTCCATCAACACCCTGACCATGTTCGGCATGGTGCTGGCCATCGGCCTGCTGGTGGACGACGCCATCGTGGTGGTGGAAAACGTCGAGCGGGTGATGGCCGAGGAGGGCCTGACGCCCAAGCAGGCCACGCGCAAGTCCATGACCCAGATCACCGGCGCGCTGATCGGCATCGCCATGGTGCTGGCGGCGGTGTTCATCCCGATGGCCTTCTTCGGCGGCTCGACCGGCGTGATCTATCGCCAGTTCTCCATCACCATCGTGTCCTCGATGGTGCTGTCGGTGATCGTCGCCATCGTCTTCACGCCGGCGCTGTGCGCCACGCTGCTCAAGCCGATTCCCAAGGGCCACCATGGCACCAAGCGCGGCTTCTTCGGCTGGTTCAACCGCGCCTTCGACCGCAGCAGCCACGGCTACGCCAATACCGTGGCGCGCGGCCTGGGCCGCACCAAGCGCCTGATGGTGGTGTACCTGGCCATCGTCATCGCCATGGGCTGGATGTTCACCCGCATCCCGACCGCGTTCCTGCCGGGCGAAGACCAGGGCATCCTGTTCGCCCAGATCCAGACGCCCGCCGGCGCCACCGCCGAACGCACCAAGGCCGTCATCGACGAGGCCACCAACTACCTGCTGACCGAAGAGAAGGACGCGGTCACCTCGGTGTTCGCGGTCAACGGCTTCAACTTCGGCGGCCGCGGCCAGAACGCCTCGATCCTGTTCATCAAGCTGCGCGACTGGGAAGACCGCGGCGCCGCCAATCTCAAGGCGGCCGCCGTGGCGGCGCGCGCCAACGCCCATTTCAGGAAGACCGAGCGCGACGCCCAGCTGTTCGTGGTGCCGCCGCCCTCGGTGATGGAACTGGGCAACGTCGACGGTTTCGACTTCCAGCTGATGGACCGCGCCGGCGTGGGCCATGAAAAACTGCTGGCCGCGCGCAACCAGCTGCTGGGCGAGGCGGCGCAGAGCAAGATCCTGCAGGGCGTGCGCCCCAACGGCATCGAGGACGCGCCGCAGTACCAGCTCGACATCGACCGCGAAAAGGCGCGGGCGCTGGGCGTGTCCGTCTCGGACATCAACAGCACGCTGTCCACCGCCTGGGGTTCGTCGTACGTCAACGACTTCATCGACCGCGGCCGCGTCAAGAAGGTGTTCGCGCAGGGCGAGGCCTCGGCGCGCATGCTGCCCGACGACCTGGACAAATGGTACGTGCGCAACAGCAATGGCGACATGGTGCCGTTCTCGGCGTTCGCCAAGGCCACCTGGAGCTTCGGCCCGCAGAAGCTGAACCGCTACAACGGCGTGCCGTCCTACAACATCCAGGGCCAGGCGGCGCCGGGCTACAGCTCGGGCGCGGCCATGAACGAAATGGAACGCATCGCCAGCAAGCTGCCGGTGGGCGTGGGTTTCGAATGGACCGGCATGTCGTACGAAGAACGCCTGTCGGGCGCCCAGGCGCCGGCGCTGTACGCGATCTCGCTGATCGTGGTGTTCCTGTGCCTGGCGGCGCTGTATGAAAGCTGGACGATTCCGTCCGCGGTCATGCTGGTGGTGCCCCTGGGCATCATCGGGGCGCTGGGGGCGACGCTGCTGCGCGGCCTGTCCAACGACGTGTACTTCCAGGTGGGCCTGCTCACCACCATCGGGTTGGCGGCCAAGAACGCCATCCTGATCGTGGAGTTCGCCAAGGAGCACTACGAGGCCGGGGCGAGCCTGACGGAATCGGCGATCCACGCCGCCCGCCAGCGCCTGCGCCCGATCCTGATGACGTCGCTGGCGTTCATCCTGGGCGTGGTGCCGCTCGCGATCTCCTCGGGCGCCGGTTCGGGCAGCCAGAACGCCATCGGCACGGGCGTGATCGGCGGCATGCTGACCGCGACCTTCCTGGCCATCTTCTTCGTCCCCGCGTTCTTCGTGATCATGCTGCGCCTGTTCAAGGTGGAACGCATGAGCGCGCGACGCGACCCGCACGACCCCAGCGCCAACGACGCGCAGGACGTGTCCGTCGAAGGAAAACCGCAATGAAGCTGCAGATGAGAACCCTGGTTTCCCTTTCCCTGGCGGCGGCCCTGGCGGGCTGCTCGCTGGCCCCGACCTACGAACGGCCCGACGCGCCGGTCTCGTCGGCCTATCCGACCGGCCCGGCCTACAAGGCCGACGCCGCCGGCGCCGTGGCCACGGCCGACATCGGCTGGCGCGACTTCTTCGCCGATCCGCTGCTCCAGCAGCTGATCGAGCAGTCGCTGGCCAACAACCGCGACCTGCGCGTGGCGGCCTTGAACGTCGAGGCGGCGCGGGCGCAGTACCGCATCCAGCGCGCCGATCTGATGCCCAGCGTCGGCATCGCCGGCAAGGAAACGGCCCAGCGCACGCCGGCCGACCTTTCGCCCAGCGGCCAGGCCACCACCAGCCACAACTACCAGGTCGGCGCCGCGCTGTCCTCGTGGGAGCTGGATCTGTTCGGCCGCATCCGCAGCCTCAGCGACAAGGCGCTCGAATCGTACCTGGCGCTGGACGAGACCCGCACGGCGACGCAGCTGACGCTGATCGCCGAGGTGGCCAACGCCTACCTGACGCTGCGCGCCGACCAGGAACTGCTGAACCTGACCCGCGGCACCTTCAAGAGCCAGGAAGATTCCTACAAGCTCACCCAGCAGAGCTATGACCAGGGCCTGTCCACCGCGCTGGACCTGAGCCAGGCCGAAGTGTCGCTGCGCACCGCGCAGGCCAACCTGTCGCAATACACGCGCCAGGCGGCCCAGGATCGCAATGCGCTGGTGCTGCTGGTGGGTCAGCCGCTGTCGCCGGAACTCTCGGCGTCGCTGGACAGCGCCGTCAAGCTCGACGACGGCATGCTGCCGACCGCGCTGCCGGCCGGCCTGCCGTCCGAACTGCTGGCGCGCCGCCCGGACATCCGCGCGGCCGAGCACCAGCTCAAGGGCGCCAACGCCAATATCGGCGCGGCGCGCGCGGCGTTCTTCCCGACCATCAGCCTGACGGGCAACGCCGGCACCGCCAGCGCCAGCCTGGGCGGACTGTTCAACGCCGGCTCCGGCGCCTGGAGCTTCGTGCCGCAGATCACGGTGCCGATCTTCGCCGGCGGCTCGCTGCTGGCGGGCCTGGACCTGGCCAAGGTGCAGAAGAACATTCAGGTCGCGCAGTACGAGAAGACCATCCAGACCGGTTTTCGCGAAGTGGCCGACGCCCTTGCCGGGCGCGGCACGCTGGACGAGCAGATCCAGGCCCAGCAACTGCTGGTGGCCGCCAACCAGCGCGCCTATGACCTGTCCGAGCAGCGCTTCCGCCAGGGCATCGACGACTACCTGACGGTGCTGGATTCGCAGCGTTCGCTCTACAACGCCCAGCAGACGCTGGTCAACACGCGCCTGTCGCGCCTGTCCAACCTGGTGACCTTGTACAAGGTGCTGGGCGGCGGCTGGACCGAGCGCACCGTCACGGCCGCGCAACCGGCGCCGGGCGCGGCGCCGGCGGGCGCCGGCCAGCCGGGCTGAACGTCATCGCGGCATGAAAAAAAGCGGGCCGATCGAAAGATCG
>NZ_CYTY01000049.1:37787-39866 GCF_001298995.1 Achromobacter sp. 2789STDY5608615 | reverse complement strand
CCCCCCCCGAGAGTCGAGCTCGGCATTTCGAGATTCTTGTAGATAACAGTGGCGGCCAATCGCTCCTGAGGGTCTAAATGGAAGCCAGATGCAGAATGGCTAAAGGGCTGCCTTTCAATCATTAAAAAATGGGGGAAAGCAACGAACATCTGCTCATACTGAAATTTATAAGTGAAGACATCTTTTCGGTGTATATATTGCTGCTTTGTGGGCAAGTCGGGAACGAAGTCTGTGATTCCTATGAACCCGCCATTTTTTAGGCATCGATCTGCCTCTGTTACCACACGACTTAGCAAGTCTCTATCCACAAGATAGAGGCAGAATCCAAAGAGTATGAAGCCACGGGAGTTGTCATCGAATTCCAGATTGCCAGCGGTCCCTACGCGGAGTGTCAGATCTGGATATAGCTTGGAACCCCGAGAGATCGCTTCTACTGACGGGTCGATACCAATTCAGACACACGCAGTGGCCATGCGTAGAGCTTCTAATTTTCTACCGTTGGAACTTCCAATTTCAAGAACTGAAGTTCCAGCTGTAATATATTTTGCGTACAGAGCATTCGGCACACTTAACTCTGCCCCCCTCTTCCATGGGAGCATATGCGTCTTCGTTACGGATGGAATCCCCCCCCCCCCTCTTGGCCGTCTGTAAATACCGATTTCTGTATAGATCTCATTTCTGGCACTCCCATTTATTCGTTAATTTCGTCAATTCCAACTGTGTTGGCCCTCTTTGGATGCGTCTCTGTCAATGGCGTGGACTCGCCCCCGCGGAATAAGAAAATCCGGCCCGAGAACGGATCCCCAGCCAACGCCATCTGCACCTAAGCCGCCAGGGTATCGAAGCCACACCACATGTCGGTCACCCCTGCTGCGGCCCACACGCGCGTGTTAATCGACGGCCCCATCAACGCGTCAGCCATCGCAGCGCCGCCTCCAGCGCCTGCCGATCGGGGGAACCTTCGATCTTCAGCTCCCCGTGTTTCTGCTGGAGAGCCAGCGTGCCTGAAGGCCTCGTCATGATGGCCACCCCAGCCGCGGGGACTTTCGACACCTCCACGGCCGGCCGGATCGGAGCAAGTGGCGAGGCGGTAACAGAGGCCACTTCCGACTCCACCACGCGCACCGCCAATAGCGTCGGTGCCGACCTCACCCAGCACCCGCAGTGTTCCTTCACGGTGCTGCTTGATCCAGGCGAACACCTGATTGGCGTTCACGCCCGCTTAGCGGGCCACCTGCGCTCCGATATCCCGGATTGCCCCGCCCAATCGACCAGACCGAGCTTGAATACGCCAGAATGCAGGCGACTGCGCCGCAATGCGCCGGGCTTTTGATCGGCTGTGCCCAAAAAATTCTATTTGTGGGCTCAAATTTAAGATGCCCAACACAATCGCGATCTTCGCCCTTCGGACCTCCAGCGTCTACACGGTCAGGGCCGGACGATTGGACGATTACCTTTAGGGTGCGGCGATGCCCCCTTAACTATCCAATCCAGGGCATTCATCGGTTGCGGTAACGTCTCGGCTGGGATGCGGTGTTTATAAAATTTTCGGGAGGCGTGATGATGGGCGAAAAAAGTGCAGGACACCATCAACTTCCCGCATTAGCTGCATGTTTGCGGCCAAAGCCACTTTGATAGATGACTCATTACCGGCTTTTACTTCTGCTCTTAGGGATAAGGTCTCGGATACTTGATCTGCTACAAGTCGCACCATTTTTTTTGCAATTCCACGTCCGCGAGCGGAAGGCGCCACAGTCCAAGACAGTTCTGCGTTTCCGCTTAACTCTTCATCAACTCTCACAGTCCCGACCGGCACACCGTTAATTTCAGCAATTAGCAACTGGCGAACAGGATTGGCCAAGGTGGCAGTAAGCCATGCGATGTGGGACTCGAGCAATATTTGATCAGAATTGCGGCTACTAAAACGAGTGGCAGGGTCGTTTCGCCACTCATAAAGCATCGTTGCATCTCCAATTGTTGCGTTACGTACAGTTAGCATGGCAGCCACCTCCAGCGGAAACACTTAATAATGCCGATTTATATGATAAGGATGCTTTAAAAAATTGTCTACACGATATG
>NZ_CYTY01000049.1:0-37641 GCF_001298995.1 Achromobacter sp. 2789STDY5608615 | reverse complement strand
TTCGGTTGGCAGCGAGCATCCAGGGGCGGATGGTCCGGTCAGCTACCCGGGGTAGGGGCCGCTTCTTCCCGTGCGCGGCGCAGTTGGTCTTGCTGCCGCCTGCCCAGCGGGCTGCGCGCCAGCTTTTGGGCCAGCTCGCGGCCATGTGGATGGAAGTAGCGCAGGAGCATGCGGGTATCGACATTGCCGTTTACCTTGGCCTGCTCATGAATTTCAAACACCGTGGCAATCTGTGACGTGCCCTCGTGGCGTAGATCATGGAAGCGCAGATCACGGAAGTACGCGGCACTGGGGCGGCGACCGTAGTGCCAGCACATACCTTCGTAGCGCTGGCGAGCACGACGACGAGCGCGAATGAAGGCCCGCGTAACAGAGCCTGGCTGCATCGTGAATATCCGGCCACGCATAGGCTTTCCCGTGACCCAACGGCGTAGCGCTTCACGGGCAAGCGGCGTCAACGGGACATCCCGCGCGCGGCCGTTCTTGGTATGTGGCAAATGCACCACGCCATGCATTAGGTCCAGGTTCTCCCGCTGAATGCCTACGACCTCGGATCGGCGCCTGCCGGTTTCCTTGGCGACGGTGAGGACGGTGGGAAGCTCGGCCGACCTGGTCGCCCGGATGATCCATTCAAGCTCACCCCGTGGGCATTCGTCGCCGGATATGCCCCGCAGGGTAATCGGTCGAACAATCTGCGGTCGCGTGCGTCATCGACCGCCGGCCGGCGGACGAGCTGGACCGGGTTGGCCAACTGCTCAAACCCCTATCTTTCCGAATGACCGTGAAAACATGGGAGAGGAACGCAATACGGCGTGCAACCGTGGCCGGCGCTCGGTCTTTGAGCCATTCGTCACGCAGCTCCTTCAGGTCCGAGCTGCGTATCCAGTCGACGGGGCGAATGGCCAGCCTGGTCGCACGCTAGATGCGCGCAATCGACTGTTCGGCCGCCCGCCCCTTTTTTGTCGCAGACACCTCGACCAGGTAGCGGTCCAGTGCCTCGGCAAGGATCGGTGCAGGTTTACGGCGGGGCTGGCGGCGGGTCCCGCGTTTCATGGCTCGGAGGGAGGAGCGTTAAGACCGGGCAGTATCCCCTATTTACGGCCTTGCCGCAGACCCGCCCCGAGGCGACGGGCAGGTAGGCCGCCCTATTGCCCGATTCCGCATCCTGGCCGTTCTCGCGCGCTCCAGCAGTATCAAATGACGCGCCGATCCGTCTCAAACGACGCGCCGCGCTACACGATTGCGATCGTCGCTTGAGAAGCATTCTGCATCATTGCTGCTGGGAGCGGAATGAACGACACGCGCCACGCAAACGACGCGCAAAACAAAGCGGGCCTCGGATTGCTCCGAGACCCGCTTGAGTTTCTTTGGTAGGCCCCCCGAGAGTCGAACTCGGCACCAACGGATTATGAGTCCGCTGCTCTAACCAGGCATGAGCTAGAGGCCCAGGAAACTTACTGCCCTTCCAGGAAGCTCTTCAGCTTGTCGGCCCGGCTCGGGTGACGCAGCTTGCGCAGCGCTTTAGCCTCTATTTGGCGGATGCGCTCACGCGTGACGTCGAATTGCTTGCCCACTTCTTCCAGCGTCTGGTCGGTGCTCATTTCGATACCGAAACGCATGCGCAGAACCTTGGCTTCCCGCGGGGTCAGGGAGTCTAGCACTTCCTTGACCACGTCGCGCATGGAACCATGCAGCGCGGCGTCCGAAGGCGCCAGGGTCGAGGTGTCCTCGATGAAATCGCCCAGGTGCGAGTCGTCGTCGTCACCGATCGGCGTTTCCATGGAGATCGGCTCCTTGGCGATCTTCAGGATCTTGCGGATCTTGTCCTCGGGCATGTCCATCTTCTGCGCCAGGGTCGCGGGATCCGGCTCGGCGCCGGTTTCCTGCAGGATTTGGCGGCTGATCCGGTTCATCTTGTTGATCGTTTCGATCATGTGAACCGGGATACGGATGGTGCGCGCCTGGTCGGCGATGGAGCGGGTGATGGCCTGACGGATCCACCACGTCGCGTAGGTCGAGAACTTGTAGCCGCGACGGTACTCGAACTTGTCCACGGCCTTCATCAGGCCGATGTTGCCTTCCTGGATCAGGTCCAGGAACTGCAGGCCGCGGTTCGTGTACTTCTTGGCGATCGAGATCACCAGGCGCAGGTTGGCCTCGGTCATTTCGCGCTTGGCCTTGCGAGCCTTGGCTTCGCCGGTGGCCATGCGCTTGTTGACGTCCTTCAGGTCCTTGAGCGGCAGCACCACGCGGGTCTGCAGGTCGATCAGCTTCTGCTGCAGTTCCTGCACAGCGGGGATCTGGCGCTCCAGCGCTTCGGCGTACGGATGGCCGGCGGCCACTTCGTCGACGACCCACTGCAGGTTGGTTTCGTTGCCCGGGAACACCTTGATGAAATGCGTGCGCGGCATGCCGGCACGGTCCACACACGTGTGCAGGACGGCGCGCTCGAGCTGGCGCACTTCTTCCACCTGGTTGCGCAGCGTGTCGGCCAGCTTCTCGACCATCTTGGCGGTGAAGCGGATGCCCATCAGTTCGTTCTGGATCGACTCCTGCGCGCGCACGTAGACGTCCGACTTGTAGCCGTCCTTCTCGTACGACAGGCGCATCTTGTCGAACTGCTTGCCGACCTCGTCGAACTTTGCCAGCGCCTTGATGCGCAGGTCTTCCAGCTGCTTGCTGGACATGCCGCCGGCGGGGCCGTCGTCGCTTTCGTCTTCGTCGGCGGTGACGCCGGCGCCGGCGTATTCCTCGCCGTCTTCCGGATCGACCAGGCCGTCGACCACTTCGTCGATCTGCGCCTGGCCTTCACGCACGCGCAGGACGTGGGCGAGGATTTCGTTGATGGTGGTCGGGCAGGCCGAGATGGCCATGACCATGTGCTTCAGGCCATCTTCGATGCGCTTGGCGATCTCGATTTCGCCTTCGCGCGTCAGCAGCTCCACCGAACCCATTTCGCGCATGTACATACGCACGGGGTCGGTGGTGCGGCCGAAGTCGGAGTCCACGGTGGTCAGCGCGGCTTCGGCTTCGTCTTCGACGTCGTCGTCGTTGGACGCGACCGGCGCGTTTTCGCTCATCAGCAGCGTTTCGGCGTCGGGGGCCTGGTCGTAGACCGCGATGCCCATGTCGCTGAAGGTGCTGATGATGCCGTCGATGGCTTCGGCGTCGACCAGGTCATCAGGCAGATGGTCGTTGATTTCGCCGTAGGTCAGATAGCCGCGGTCCTTGCCCAGCTTGATCAGCTGCTTGAGGCGGTTGCGGCGGGCTTCGTATTCTTCGGCCGAGACGGGACCGCGGGCGATCAGATCCTTGGGATCAGCCTTGCCGCGCTTGCCGCCGCGCTTGGGTGGCTTCAGGTCCGGCAGGACTTCGCCTTCGCCGTCCATGGTGTCGTCGAAACCGTCGGAATCATTGTTGGCGTTCTTGGCCGGGCGACCGGGGCGGCGGCCGCTGGGGACCGGACGCGCGCTGCCGACCAGGTCGGCGAGCTTGTCCTCGGCCTTCTTGGCACGAGCCTTGGTCACCTTCTCGGGCTTGTCTGCCGCCGCCGTCTTGGCAGCCGCCTTCTTGGCGGCCGTCTTCGCGGCAGGCTTGGCGACCTTCACCGCCGTCTTGGCGGGCGCTTTTTCCGCTGCCATGCTGACCACGCGCTTGGCCTTCGTGGCCAGGGCGTCGGTCGCATCAATTGCAGAGGAGGATTTGCCGGTGGATTTGGTCATAGTCGCTTCCGTGGTCGTCGCAACCCGTTCGGGCATGTTGCACCGCATGACGCCGCTGCCAGGCAAAGGCCTTTCGCGGCATCCCTACGGGTAAATCAGGTGAATCGGCGGAAGCCCCGCGGCTGCGTTGTTCGCAGCACCGGCTCTTGCGAGCCCGCCTGGCGTCGTTGCGGTCCGTGACCGGCTGGGCGCCTGGCGTGCATGGCTTCATCCCGCGATGGACTTCGGGCGTCGAGGGGGGGGCTGTCTGCCTATAAATAGGCGTTGCTTGCCTGTCGGGCCTTGCCCTTGGCAGCTGGATAGACACAGCACCCAAACCTCAGACGCGGCGCGAAGATAACCGTCGCCGGACTGCGTGATTCACCGCTCAGCTATAGTAATTAACTATGTAACAAGTTTGACGCACACGTCCGCTTTTTTTTCGTGCTGGCGCCTGGGGCTTACCCGCCCCGGACCGACCCGCTCAACCGGTATCGGTCCTGTCCGCCAGCCCGGCGCATCTTCAGCCGACCTGCCCATCAAACCCTAAAACAATTAGATTCCGGCGGCGAAAATAGATTCCGCCCGCCGTTCTTTTTCCTGCAGCTTCTGTAATCGGCTTCTGTAATCGTTTTCCCGCGGCACTGAGAGTCCTGCCCCCTCTCTCGTCACCACCTCGTCGCCATACGGCGTTCGTGGCAATGTCGCGGCGGGAAAACCCTTGATTTTACCGCATTTAGCGTATGCCGGCACCTTTGAGCACCAACATCCGGCTGGACAGCTCCAAGTAGCGCTTGCGCGCCTCCTCGGTGGCCAGGCCCGCCGCCGCCAGCTTGGACATTTCCGCCTTCGCCGAATCGAATTCGATGCGGCGCAGCGCGTCATCCCACTCGGTCTGCGGATCGGGCAGATCCTCTTGCGACAGGATGTCGACCCGCAATCCCTTGAGCACCGTGGCGAGGTCCGAGTCCGGCTCGGCTGCCTCCAGCAAGGCGCCCACATGGCGCGCGCCGCTGGCCTGCGCCAGCATGATCAGGTCCCTCACCAATCCTAGATGGGGGCCGTGGTCGATGACTTCAAGCTGCTGGTCGCCCATGGAGTCGACCAGTTCCGGATGGGCCAGCAACAGGCTCAGCAGGCGTTTGGCCAGCGACGGCATGGTGCGGCGTCCTTCGAAGCCGCCAACGTCATCGCGCTTGCCCTTCCAGTTGCCCTTGCCGCCTTTCCAGTCGCCCTTGCCCTTCCAGTCGCTCTTGCCCTTCCAATCGCCCTTGCCTTTCCAGTCCTGCTTGCCGGCGCCGCCATTCCAGCCACCGCCCGATTCGCCGCCCTGCGACGAAAACTGGCCATAGTCGGCATACTCGCCATCGTCGGCGGGAATGTCGTGGAAATCGTGGCCGGCGAAGTCGTAGCCGCCATCGTGCGGGGCGCCGTCGTGCGGCGCCGCCGTACCGGAGGCGGCCACGATGCCCGCCTCACCGGCGTTCGGCTTGGCGGGCGCGCCGAACGGCTTGGCGGGCTGCTGCGCCAGCACCTGCGCCATTTCCTCGGGCGTCAGCTGCACCAGCTTGGCCATCTCGCGTTCGATCTGCACGCGCAGCGCGCATTCCGGAATCGACGCCAGCAGCGGCTTGGCCTCGTGCAGGCAACTGGCGCGGCCCTCGGCCTCTTCCATGTTGTGGCGCGAGGCCAGCTCGTCCAGCAGAAAGCGCGACAGCGCCACCGCCTCGCCCAGGCAGGCGCGGAAGGCCTCCGCGCCCAGTTCGCGCACATACGAATCCGGATCGTGCTCGGTCGGCAGGAACAGGAAGCGGATGGCGATGTCGTCGCGCAGCACCGGCAGGCACGCCTGCAGCGCGCGCCACGCGGCGCGGCGGCCGGCGCCGTCGCCGTCGAAACTGAAGATGACCTTGTCGCTGGTGCGCAGCAGCTTCTTGACGTGATCCGGCGTGGTCGCGGTGCCAAGCGTGGCGACGGCATTGGCGATGCCCTGCTGCGCCAGCCCGACCACGTCCATATAGCCTTCGACCACGATGACCTGGCCTTCCTGGCGGATCGCCTGGCGCGCTTCCCACAGGCCGTACAGCTCCTGGCCCTTGGAGAACAGCGGGGTTTCCGGCGAATTCAGGTACTTGGGCTCGCCCTTGCCGATGATGCGGCCGCCAAAGCCGATCAGGCTGCCGCGCGCATTGCGGATCGGGAACATGACCCGTTCGCGGAAGCGGTCGTAGCGGCGGCCGTCCTCGGACTCGATGACGAGACCTGATTCCACCAGCGTGGGATCTTCGTAATTGGGAAAAACCTGCGACAGCCCGTGCCGGTCCGTGCCGGACCAGCCCAGACCGAAATGCGCGGCAATCTCGCCGGTCAGGCCACGCTGCTTCAGATAGCGGATCGCCGCGGGCGATGCGCGCAACTGCTTCAGGTAATGGGCCTGGGCGGCGTCCAGCACTTGCGTGTGGCGAGACTCCTCGGCCTTGCGGCGCGCGGTTTCCTGCTGCTGGCGGGGACTGCGGTTTTCTTCGGGGACCGTCATTCCCGCCGAAGCCGCGAGCGTGCGCACGGCTTCGGGGAAACTGGCGCCCGTGTGTTCCATCAGGAAGGTGATGGCACTGCCATGCGCTCCGCAACCGAAGCAGTGATAGAACTGCTTGGTGGGGCTGACAGTGAACGACGGACTTTTTTCGTTATGAAAGGGGCACAGGCCAAGCAAGTTGGCCCCACCCTTTCGCAACTGCACGTACCGCCCGACGACATCGACAACGTCGACCCGGGCGAGTAGTTCCTGGATGAATGATTCTGGAATCAATAGATTCTGGAATCAGAAATCAATACAGGCGCGGGGGCAGTTGCTGGCTACGGATGCGCTTGTAGTGGCGCTTCACGGCGGCGGCGTGCTTGCGCTTGCGCTCGGCCGTGGGCTTCTCATAGAACTCGCGCGAGCGCAGTTCGGTGAGCAAACCGGTCTTTTCGATGGTGCGCTTGAAGCGGCGCAGAGCGGCTTCAAACGGTTCGTTTTCCTTCAGTCGAACGATAGGCATAAAGTGATTGGCCTGCTTGTAGGGTAACAAAAGTTGATGACAAACCTGGCTTGCTTACCAGCAACGCCACGGGGTTCCCGGCGGCAAACCGCCTGTCAGCCCAGGCCGCAGACCATGCATACGCGAATATAGTAATCGGGCATGCCCATCCGGGCCAAGAGATCCGCGCACCTGGACGACCCAGGCCACCGACCTCTCATTTTCCGCTTCCAGGCGCGAGCGCCAAGAGCCTTGCAGCGCTAAATTCGCTGGCTGTTTCCGTTACCCAAAGACTACCCAGAGAGTAACAAGCCAAGTTCGGTTTAGCGATAACCAGCGATTCTAGCATGGTCATGGCTATTTTGACTACCGGGAGAACAGTCCGGCGCAATGCCCCGGCGCTTGCCGCCCCTGTCGCGCGCGGGCGGCAGGGATCGCCGGACTATCCGTCCCCGAAAGGCGTCAGGCCTTCGAGCCCTTGCGGATCCAGGCTTCCAGCTGGTGCGGACGCAGGCTGTCGTAGTCTTCGAAGGGCTGGTGGATCCAGGGGTTGGTCGGCAGCTTGTCGACGTAATAGTCGGGCTGCGCCAGGGAATGCCCTTTCCACCACAGCACGGCGCTGCGCAATTCGGTGATGTCGGCGAACTGGCTCTTGAGGTGGTCGTACACCTTCATGAAGGTCTTGCCGGTATCCACCATGTCGTCCACCAGCAACACCCGCCCGGACAGCGTGCCGCGCGTGATGGTGATGAACTGCGCGATATCCATATCGCCCTGCTTGGTGCCCGCGGCTTCGCGGTAGCTGCTGGTCGCCAGAATGCCCAACGGCACATCAAAAATACGGGACATGACGTCGCCGACGCGCATGCCGCCGCGCGCCAGGCACAAAATCTTGTCGAACTCCCAACCGGACTGGTGCACCTGCAAGGCCAGGCGCTCGATCAAGCGGTTGTAATCGTCCCACGTCACCCACAGATGGCTATCGTCACTGGTTGGCGCGCTCATAGGCAAGGATCTCCTGCGTGAAAATACGAAAAGGCCGCCGCCGGTATGAGACCGGCGGCGGCCTTGCGAATAATAACCCGATGTCAGCCCTTCAGGGGATGACGCAGCACAATGGTTTCGTTGCGGTCGGGACCGGTGGACACCAGGTCGATCGGCACGCCGCAGACTTCGGCCACGCGCTCCAGGTAGCGACGGGCGGCCTCGGGCAGCTTGTCGTACTCGGTGATGCCGACGGTGGATTCGCTCCAGCCCGGCAGCTCTTCCAGCACCGGCTGGGCTTGCGCCACGGCGTGGGCGCCGTAGGGCAGCACGTCGCGGAATTCACCATTGACGCGGTAGCCAACGCCCAGCTGGATGGTTTCCAGGCCGTCGAGCACATCCAGCTTGGTGATGCACAGGCCGGTGATGCCGTTCAGGCGGACCGAGCGCTTGAGCGCGGCGCCATCGAACCAGCCGCAGCGGCGCGGACGGCCGGTGACCGAGCCGAATTCCTTGCCGATGGTGGCCAGGCGGGTGCCGATCTCGTCGACCAGTTCCGTGGGGAACGGGCCCGAGCCGACGCGCGTCGTGTAGGCCTTGGTGATGCCCAGGACGTAGTCCAGCGACTGGGGACCGACGCCCGCGCCCGCCGAAGCGGCGCCGGCGACGCAGTTGCTGCTGGTGACGAACGGATAGGTGCCGTGATCGACGTCCAGCAGCGCGCCCTGCGCGCCTTCGAACAGCAGGCGCTTGCCTTCCTGCTGCATGGTGTACAGCATGCTGGAGACGTCCGCGACCATCGGGGCGATCGCCGGCGCCAGCGCCATGGCCTGGTCGCGCACTTCGTTGGCCGACACGGCTTCGGCGCCGAGGTACTTGGTCAGCACGAAGTTGTGATAATCCAGCACTTCGGCGAGCTTTTCGTCGAACAGCGCGGGGTTGAACAGGTCCTGCACGCGCAGCGCGCGGCGGGCGACCTTGTCTTCGTAGGCCGGGCCGATGCCGCGACCGGTCGTGCCGATCTTGCCATCGCCCTTGCGCGCTTCACGGGCCTTGTCGACGGCCACGTGGTACGGCAGGATCAGCGGGCAGATCTCGGAGATGCGCAGACGCGAACGCACGTCCAGGCCGGCAGCCTCGAGCTCTTCGATTTCCTTGAGCAGGGCCTCGGGCGACAGCACCACGCCGTTGCCGATGAAGCAGGTGACGCCGGGATGCATGATGCCCGACGGGATCAGGCGAAGAATCGTCTTCTTGCCATTGATCCACAGCGTGTGGCCGGCGTTGTGGCCGCCCTGGAAGCGGACCACGCCCTGGACGGATTCCGCCAGCCAATCGACGATCTTGCCCTTGCCCTCGTCACCCCACTGGGTGCCGATTACGACTACGTTCTTGCTCATGTTACGAATCAATATCGAGTTTCTCGGGAAATCCGGAAATCTCCCCGCGGCCCTCTCGTTGCCGAGAGGGAGTTAGTCACAGCGTTCTGACCGTCCAGGCGCCATCCTGCAGCGCCAGCTCGCGATCGCAAACGAATTCGTCCTGATCCTGCTCGTGACCGGGCAATACCTGAACGACGATTTCCCCTGACCGGCGCAGGCGGCGGACCGCCTCGACCAGGGCGGGGGCTTGCCCCCAGGGCGCGCGAACCGCACGCGCCCGTTCCGCCGGCGGCAAACCCGCCGCCAGCTTGCGTAAATCCAGACTGAAGCCGGTGGCCGGACGCGCGCGCCCGAATGCCAGGCTGACGTCGTCGTAGCGGCCGCCGCGCACCAGCGCGTCGCGCCAGCCCTCGGCGTACAGCGCGAACTTGATGCCGGAGTGGTAGCCGTAGCCGTCCACGTCCGCCAGGTCGACGCCAAAGTCGACGTTCGGCTGACCGTCCAGCAACACCTGCAGCGCATCCAGCGCGGCGACGACGCCGGGCAACAGCGGCAGGTCGTGGCGGGCCCGCTTCAGCACTTCGGGGCCGCCATAAAGCTTGGGCAGCAGCTGCAACGCCTTGAGCGTTTCAGCGCGCATGCCGGGCGTGCGCTCGGCCAGTTCCGTCAGGCCCGGCACGTCTTTCTCGCGCATCAGGCGGATGACGTCCTGCGAAACCGCGGCCGCGGCCGGATCGGCTTCGACGATGCCGCGCAGCACGCCGGGATGGCACAGCACCAGGCGCGGATTGCGCACACCGGCGATGGCCACCGTTTCCAGCACCAGCTGGATGATCTCGAGGTCGGCCTCGAAACCGGCATGGCCGTAGATTTCGGCGCCGATCTGCAGCAGCTCGCGGCTGGACAGCAGGTCCGCCGGGCGGGCATGCAGCACGTTGCCGCAGTAGCACAGGCGGGTCACGCCGGCGCGGTTCAACAAGTGCGCGTCGATGCGCGTGACCTGGGGAGTCATGTCGGCGCGAACGCCCAGCGTGCGGCCCGACAGCTGGTCGACCAGCTTGCAGGTGCGCAGATCCAGATCGCTACCGGTGCCGGACAGCAATGAATCGATGTACTCGACCAGGGGCGGCGCGACCAGCTCGAAGCCGTAAGTACGGTACAGATCGAGAAGTTCGCGGCGCACTTCCTCGATGCGCCGGGCCTCTGCCGGAAGTACGTCGGCAAGGCTCTCGGGCAGCAACCAGTTACCCATGAATGTTTACCTGAATAACGCCTAGAGATGCGTGGGCGTCGCCCAAACGAAAAAGCGGCTGAGGGGGCGTAAGCCCGCTCAGCCGCTGCGGAATGTTTTCTAGCTTACGGGGTATTGTACATGGTTCAGCCAGCAGCGCCAGCCCGTGGCGCAACACGTCCCCCATTGCCCCGCCGCACGGGCCGCCGGCGCAACCCGGCCAGAAAAAAGCCCCCAGGAAAAACCTGGGGGCTTCGCATGCCGTCCGCGGCGCCGCCTTTTACTTGGCGGGCACGGTCACCGGGGCCAGGGCCTGGCCGGCGGGGTCCTTCATGAACTGGAAGAAACTGGAGCTGGGGTCGACCACCAGCACGTCGCCCGGCTTCGAGAACGAAGCGCGGTAGGCTTCCAGGCTCTTGTAGTACGTGTAGAACTGCGGGTTCTTGCCGTAGGCCTGCGAGTAGATCGCGGCGGCCGCGGCATCGCCCTCGCCCATGATCGTCTGGGCCTTGGCGTAGGCCTGGGCCACGATCACTTCGCGCTGGCGATCGGCTTCGGCGCGGATCTTCTCGCCCTCGGCGGCGCCGATCGAGCGCAGCTCGTTGGCGACGCGGGTACGCTCGGCTTCCATGCGGCGGTACACCGATTCCGAGATCTCGGGCGCGAACTCGATGCGGCGCAGGCGCACATCGACGATCTGCACGCCCAACGGCTCGGCGCGCTTGGCGACGTTGGTCAGGATTTCGGCCATGATCTTGTCGCGTTCGGTCGAGACCACGTCGCGCACCGCGCGCACGTTGACCGAGGCGTTGAGCGCGTCGCGGATCTGCGCCTGCAGGCGTTCCTGCGCGGCGCGTTCGTTGCCGCCGAAGGTCACGTAGTACAGGCGGGGATCCGCGATGCGCCACTTGACGTACGAGTCGATCAGCAGGTTCTTCTTTTCGGAAGTCTGGATGCGCTCGGCTTCGTTGGTTTCGATGGTCAGGATGCGCTTGTCCAGCGTCACCACGTTCTGGAACGGCGGCGGCGCCTTGAAGTACAGGCCGGGCTCGTTGATGACCTTGCGCACTTCACCCAGCGAGAACACCAGGGCGTAGTCGCGCTCGCGCACCACGAACACGCAGGAAGAAAGGGCGGCCAGCACGATGAGCAGGCCGACCAGGATAGGCATAAGACGTTGCATGATCAGGAATCCTCCGGGTTAGCGCGACTGACGATCGCGGGGCAGCGCATTGCTATTGCTGCTGCCGGAGGGTTGCGGGGCCGGCGCCGCGCCGCCACGCAGTGGCGCTTGCAGCGGCGGGCTGACCAATGCGGGCGATCCGGGGTTGCCTACCGCGGACTTGCTGGCATCCTGGGCGGCCAGATGCATGATCTTGTCCAAGGGCAGGTACAACATGTTGTTGTTGCTCTTGGTGTCGACCATGACCTTGCTGGCACGCGTGAAGATGTCCTGCATGCTCTCCAGGTACATGCGCTGGCGCATGACCTGCGGCGACTTCTCGTATTCGCCCAGGATGCTGGTGAAGCGCGCGGTATTACCCTGCGCATCGCCCGTCACCTTGGCGCGGTAGCCTTCGGCCTGCTCCAGCATGCGCGAGGCCTGGCCGCTGGCCAGCGGCACAACCTGGTTGGCGTAGGCCTGGCCTTCGTTGATCTGGCGTTCGCGATCCTGGCCGGCCTTGACGGCATCGTCGAACGCGGCCTGGACCTGTTCGGGCGGCTGCACGTTCTGGATGGCGACGGTGCTGACCTGGACGCCGGTCTGGTAGCGATCGAGGATCTGCTGCATCAGCGCCTGGACCTGCGTGGCGACCGTGGTACGGCCCTCGTACAGCACGAAGTCCATGGACTGCTTGCCGACCACTTCGCGCATGGCGGTTTCAGACGCCTGGCGCACGGAGTCGTCCGGGTCGCGGGTCATGAACAGGTAATCGGGCGCGCCATCGGCGCGCAGGCGGTATTGCACGACGAACTGCATGTCGACGATGTTCTCGTCCGTCGTGAGCATCAGCGCCTCGGGCAGCACCTTGTTGCGGGCGCCGCCACGGAAACCGACCTCGAACGTGCGCAGTTGCGACACGTTGACCATTTCGTGGCTCTGGATGGGATACGGCAGGCGCCACTGGAAGCCGGCTTGTGAAGTGCTCTTGTATTTGCCGAACTGCGTGACGACCGCGACCCGGCCTTCCTGGACGATATAGAAGCCGCTGGCCGCCCAGATGCCGACCGCGACCAGGGCGATCACTCCCAGTCCGATGCGGGCACCGCGCGGCGACGGCGGCGTCATGCCGCCGCGATTGCCACCGGGGCGGTTGTTGCCGCCCCCGCCCTTGCGGCCGAATAACGATCCGATGCGATTATTGAAATCGCGCCAGACCTCGTCGAGGTCTGGCGGACCGTCTCCGTTGCCTTGGGGCCGCTTGGGCGGCGGCTCGGAGCCATTATTGTTTCCACGACCCCAGCCGGGGTCATTCAGATTGAAGAGTTTGATAATTCGAGGCATTGTTTCCCACAATCTGTCCGGTCTCCGCAATTGCCCCGCGCAACGCGTCCAAACCGGCGCGCTCGGTGGCGCTTACAAATACTCGCGCAATCGTACCATGGGCGTCGCGCTCCGCCCGGGGTTCCAGGCCAGCACGGTCGATCTTGTTGTATACCAGAATGGTGGGAATCGCGGCAGCCCCGATTTCCGCCAGCACCTTGTTGACCTCGAAGATCTGTTCGTCGCGCTGCGGGCTGGCGGCATCGACCACGTGCAGCAGCAGATCGGCGTGCACGGTTTCCTCGAGCGTGGCGCGGAACGCCGCGATCAGGTCGTGAGGCAGGTCGCGGATGAAGCCCACGGTATCCGACACCACCACATTGCCCGCCCCTTCGATCCAGATGCGGCGGGTGGTCGTATCGAGCGTGGCGAACAACTGGTCCGCCGCGTAGGTATCGGCGCGGGTCAAGGCATTGAACAGCGTCGACTTGCCGGCGTTGGTGTACCCCACCAGCGACACCGACAGGGCGCCGCCCCGGGCACGCGCGCGGCGCTGCGTGACGCGCTGGCGCTCGACCCGGTCCAGGCGCTCGCGCAGCGTCTTGACCTTGGCGCCGATCATGCGGCGGTCCATTTCGAGTTGCGATTCGCCGGGACCGCGCATGCCGATACCGCCCCGTTGACGCTCCAGGTGGCTCCACATGCGCGTCAGCCGCGTGGCCAGATGCTGCAGCTGCGCCAGCTCGACCTGCAGCTTGCCCTCGTGGCTCTTGGCGCGCAGCGCGAAGATGTCCAGGATCAACGCCACGCGATCCACCACGCGCAGGTTGAAGACCCGTTCCAGGTTGCGCTGCTGGGCCGGCGACAGCGGCTGGTCGAACAGGACGATGTCGGCCAGCAGCGCCTGGGCCATGCCCACGCCTTCGTCGGCCTTGCCGGAACCGATGAAGAACTTGGCGTCGGGACGGTCGCGGCGGGCCGTGAGCGTGCCGACGATTTCCGCGCCGGCGCCCTTGGCCAGCATGGCGAATTCCTCGGCATGGGCCGTGAAGTCGGGATCACCCAGATCCACGCTGATGATCAGTGCGCGCATACATGCACCATTTTGGAGCCAAAGCGAAAATGCCCGCCGACGTCGACCGTCCGGCGGGCAATAAAAGGTACTGCGGGAGCGAGATTACTCAGCAGGGACTTCCACCTGGAAATTCACGGCGCGAGCGGGAACCACGGTGGAAATGGCGTGCTTGTAGACCATTTGCGTGACCGTGTTACGCAGCAGCACCACGTATTGGTCGAAAGATTCGATTTGCCCTTGAAGCTTGATACCGTTCACCAGGTAGATCGACACCGGCACATGATCCTTGCGCAGCGTGTTCAGGAACGGATCTTGCAGAGTTTGCCCTTTATTGCTCATTGGCCAGGCTCCATTTGTTTGTTATTGAGTGATGACGCGCTTTTTACAGGTGGGGCACGCCGAAACATGTACTCTACAGGGTTTTCCCGGCCCGTGCTACTTGTGTCGGATGCAAAAGTTGACACCAGAGTTTTCCGCCGGAAAGGCCCTTCAGCCGGGGTTCAGACGAGCTCGGCGAGCGCATTCAGAAGCAATTCGCACTGCGCATCCGTGCCTACTGTAATACGCAGAAACTGGTCTATGCGCGGCAGGCGGAAATGGCGCACGATGATGCTGCGTTCGCGCAGGCCGGCGGCCAGCGCGGCGGCATCGCGCGACGGGTGGCGGGCGAACACGAAATTGGCGCTGGACGGCAGCACATCGAAGCCCAGGGCCTCCAGGCCGGCCGTCATCCGACCGCGGGTCTGGATCACCGCCTGGCGGGTCTGCTCGAAATACTCCACGTCCTCGAGCGCCGCGACCGCGCCGGCCGAGGCGAGGCGATCCACCGGGTAGGAATTGAAGCTGTTCTTGACGCGTTCCAGGCCGTCGATCAGCGCCGGGCTGCCGACCGCGAAGCCGACCCGCAGGCCCGCCAGCGAACGCGACTTGGACAGCGTCTGGATGACCAGCAGGTTGTCGTAGCGCGTGGTCAGCGGGATGGCCGACTCAGCGCCGAAATCGACATAGGCCTCGTCCACCACCACCACGCAATCCGGATTGTCCGCCAGCACGCGCTCGATCTCGGCCAGCGTCAGCGCGCGGCCAGTGGGCGCGTTGGGGTTGGGGAAGATGATGGCGCCGGCCTGGCCATGGCGGCCCGGCAGGTAGTCGTCGACGTCGATGCGGAAATCATCGGTCAGCGGCAGGGTCTCGTAATCGATGCCGTACAGGCCGCAATAGACGGGATAGAAGCTGTAGGTGATGTCCGGAAAGCGCAGCGGGCGCTCGTGCTTGAGCAGCGCCAGGAAGGCGTGCGCCAGCACTTCATCCGAGCCGTTGCCGACGAAGACGCTGGCCGGCGCCACGCCGACGGCCGTCGCCACCGCTTGGCGCAGGCGGTCGGACGACGGATCGGGATAGAGCTTGAGCGTGTCATCGCACGCCGCGCGGATCGCCTCGAGCACCCTGGGCGACGGCCCGTAGGGATGCTCGTTGGTGTTCAGCTTGACCAGGTTCTGAAGCTTGGGCTGCTCGCCCGGCACATACGGACTGAGCGTCCCGACCACGGGACTCCAGAAACGGCTCATGGATCAGCTTTCCTGCGCGTAGGGGTTGTGCGAAGACTTGAATTCGATCCGCAGCGGCGTGCCGGCCAGATCGAAGGCGTTGCGGAAACGGGTTTCCAGGTAGCGGCGGTACGAATCGGGCACCGAATCGAGCGCGTTGCCGTGGATGACCACCAGCGGGGGATTCTGCCCGCCCTGGTGCGCATAGCGCATCTTGGGACGGAAGATGCCCTTGCGGGGCGGCGGCTGCTGCTCGACGGCGGCCTGCAGCTCGCGCGTCAGCTTGGGCGTGGAGAGCTTGGCGAACGCGGCGGCGTGAGCGGCATTGACCGACTTGAGCAGCGGCTTGATGCCCTGGCCGCGCAAGGCGGAAATGGTGTGCACGCGGGCGAACGACAGGAAGCGCAGCTTGCGCATGAATTCGCGCTCGATGCGTTCCTTTTCCTCGCCGTCCAGGCCATCCCACTTGTTGACGGCCACGACCACGGCGCGCCCGGTTTCCAGCACGAAGCCGGCGATGTGGGCGTCCTGCTCGGAGATTTCGGTCTGCGCGTCCAGCATCAACAGCACGACGTTGCTGGCCTCGATGGCCTGCAGCGTCTTGATGACGGAGAACTTCTCGACCGCCTCGAACACCTTGCCGCGCTTGCGCAGGCCGGCGGTGTCGATCAGCGTGTAGCGGCGGCCATCGCGCTCGAAGTCGATCTCGATGGCGTCGCGGGTGGTGCCGGGCATGTCGAACGCGATCACGCGCTCTTCGCCCATCAGCGTGTTGATCAGCGTGGACTTGCCGACGTTGGGACGGCCCACGATGGCCAGCTTGATGCGATGGTCGTGCTCGCCCTCTTCGGCCGGCTCTTCGTCCTCGGCGGGCGGCTCGGCCAGGTCCTGGAGCGCGAGTTCGATCAGGTCGACGATGCCGTCGCCGTGCGCCGCCGAGATGGGATAGGGTTGCCCCAGGCCCAGCTCGTGGAATTCGGCGATGGCGGCGCCCGCCCCCATGCCTTCGGCCTTGTTCACCGCCAGCAGCACGCGCTGCTGCCCCGACTTGCGCAGCAGCGTGGCGATTTCGTGGTCATGGGCGTTGAGCCCGGCGCGCGCGTCCACCAGGAACACGACGACATCGGCCTCGGCGATGGCCTGGCGGGTCTGGCGCGCCATTTCCAGCAGGATGCCATCCTTGGCGACCGGCTCGAAACCGCCCGTGTCGATGGCGATGAAGGGGATATCGCCCACCCTGCCCTCGCCGTAATGGCGATCGCGGGTCAGGCCGGAAAAATCGGCCACCAGCGCGGCGCGCGATCGCGTCAGGCGATTGAATAGGGTCGATTTCCCCACGTTGGGGCGGCCGACCAGGGCAACGACAGGCTTGAAAGACACGGTGTAAGGCTTTGTTCTTGAGGGTTTAGTTGGTGCCGATCAGGACGAGATTGCCATTGCCCGTCTGGACCAGCACACCTTGGGAAGTCGTCTGCGGCGGCGAAACGATGGCACCGCCGCCCACCGACAGGCGCGCCATCAGGCTGCCGTCGCTGCGCGACAGGAAATGCACATAGCCGTCCAGGTCGCCGACCGCGAGCGCGCCGCCCAGCAGGGCCGGCACGGTGAGCTGGCGGTTCTTCAGCGCAGCCTGCTTCCAGACGTTGCCGCCGTTGTCCAGCGCGAAGGCGTTGACCACGCTGTTCTGGTCGGCCGAGTAGGCAAAGCGCTGGTCCAGGGTCATGCCGCTGACGCTGGAGAAGTCCTTGGCCCAGATCGGACGGCCGCCGGCCGTGACGTCAAAGCACACGATACGCCCTTGGTAGGCCACCGCGCAAAGCAGGTTACCGGCGATGCGGGGCGCGCCGACCACGTCGGTCAGGCGTTCCAGGTCGCTGGCGCCGCGCGGGGTGGCGACGGTGCCTTCCCATTGCACGTTGCCGCTGTCGGAGGCGATGGCCATCATCTTGCCGCCGGGCAGGCCGGTGATGACGAGGCCTTCGGCCAGCACCATCTGCGCGGCGCTGCGCAGGGCCAGCGCCGGGCCGGGGCGCTGCACGCTCCAGAGACGCTCGCCGTTGTTGGCGTCGAAGGCCTGGATGCGGTAGTCGCCGCTGCGGACCACGACGATGCCATAGCCCACCACCGGCGGGATGTTGACGTCGCTGGTGGCGCGCACCTTCCATTTGACCTTGCCGCTGTCATCAAAGGCGACCACGTCGCCATCGGGCGAGGCCACGGCCGTGGTGGTGCCATCGCTGCCGGCGCCCGCGGTCAGCTTGACGCCGGCCTGCGACTTCCAGATGGGACGGCCGCTTTGCAGGTCGAACTTGCCGACCGAGCCATCGGGCGTGGCGGCGTAGATGGCGTTTTCCAGCACCGTGGGCGCAAAGCCCAGGCCGGAACCGCTGCCGATCGAGGTCGACCAGACCTGGCGCACCGACATGCCGGCCTTGTACTCGGTCAGGGGAGCGGGGTCGTAACGGCCGTCGTCATGGGAAAACAGGCCGCAACCGCCGAGGGCGAGCACGCCCGTCAGGCAAACCGCGCCACGCCACGTCCGGCCAAAGGCAAATTTACGCATTACAGTCACGCTCCGCTCAGGGCATCCAGTTTCAGTTGCACAACCTGGGTCAGCGGATTCGCCGTGCCCAGGCCATCAATGGCGCTTTGCCATGCCGCACGCGCATCCTCGCGCTTGCCTTGCGCCGCGAGGATATCGCCTCGGCGGTCGGCGAACAAGGCGGCGAACGCGGCCGGGGCGTTGTTCAGCTGCCCCAGCGCGGCATCGTATTGCTTCTGGTCGAGCAAGAGGCCCGCCAGGCGCAGCCGGGCGACGGCCTGCATGGACGGGTTCTTGGTCTGGCCGGCCAGCCATTCGAGCTGCTGGCGGGCGCCGTCGACGTCCTTCTGGGCCTGCAGCGCCTGGGCCGCCACCAGCGCGCCACGGGTGGCGTAGCCGGTCGAGCCGTACTGGTCGCGCAGGGTCGCCGCGGCGGCCTTGATGCGCACCGACGAATCGGCGCCGCCCAGGCGGGCCGCGTCTTCGAGCGCCTCGAAATAACCCATGGCCTGGTTCGCCTTGTGCGACTGGTAGGCCTTCGAGCCCCACCAGCCGCCCCAGGCCACCGCCACGGCGGCCACCAGCGACAGCACCAGCGTGCCGTAGCGGGCCCACCACGCCTTGATTGCGTCGAGTTTTTCCTGTTCTTCCAGATCGTATGCCATGCCCTAACCCTTGAGATTCTTCAATACGTCGGCCAAGCCCGCCAACGGGACTTGCTGCCGCGCGGCATCGCCTTGGGCGTCGGCGCGCAGGAATTTGATGCTGGCGGTCTGCGAAGCCACTTCATCGGCGCCAAGGATAACCGCAACGCGGGCGCCGCTGGCGTCCGCGCGCTTGAATTGGGACTTGAAGCTGGCGGCGCCGGCGTGCACCACCACCGACAGGCCTGCATCGCGCAGGTCTTCGCCAACCCGGGCGGCCAGGCGCTGCGCGTCCTCGCCCTGGTGCACGACGTAGACGTCGCACTCGGCCGGGGCGTCGACCTGCACGCTCTGTTCCCACAGGTCCAGCAGGCGCTCCATGCCGATGGCGAAACCGACGGCCGGCGCGGCCTTGCCGCCCAGCAGTTCGATCAGGCCGTCGTAGCGGCCGCCGCCGCACACCGTGCCCTGGGAACCCAGGCGGTCGGTGACCCATTCGAAGACGGTCAGGTTGTAGTAGTCGAGCCCGCGCACCAGGCGCGGGTTGAGGCGGTATTCGATGCCGGCGTCGGTCAGGCGCTGGCACACGCCGTCGAAGTGGGCGCGCGACTCCTCGCCCAGGAAGTCGAACAGGCGCGGCGCGCTGTCGGCCATTTCCTGCATGGCGGGGTTCTTGGTGTCGAGCACGCGCAGCGGGTTGGTGTACAGGCGGCGCTTGCCGTCCTCGTCGAGGATGTCGACGTGCTTTTCCAGGTGCGCGATCAGGGCGGCGCGGTGCGCGGCGCGCTCGGCCGGCTGGCCCAGCGAGTTCAGTTCGAGGCGCACGTCGGTCAGGCCCAGCAGCTTCCACAGGCGGGCCAGCATGACGATCAGCTCGGCGTCCACATCGGGACCGGCGAAGCCCAGGGCCTCGACGTCGATCTGGTGGAACTGGCGGTAGCGGCCGCGCTGCGGGCGCTCGTGGCGGAACACCGGACCGATCGAGTAGACGCGCTGCGGGCGGTCGTACAGCAGATTGTGCTCGATCGAGGCGCGCACGATGCCGGCGGTCATCTCGGGCCGCATGGTCAGCGATTCGCCGTTGAGCGCATCGGTGAACGTGTACATCTCTTTTTCGACGATGTCGGTCACTTCGCCGATGCCGCGCGTGAACAGGCGCGTATGCTCAAGCACGGGCGTACGCACATTGCGATAGCCATAGCCGCGCAGCCAGCCGCGCACGATTTCCTCGAATTGCTCCCAGCGGGCGCTGGGCCCTGGCAGCAGGTCATTCATGCCGCGGATGGCGGCGACTTTCTGGAAAGCTTGAGTCATCTTGATCATGCCGCCCCGCGCGCTGGCAAGCGCGCCTCGCGGCCACACCCTTTCTTTAATGAGAGGCGAGCGCGCCATAGCGGCGCGCCACGTAGTCTTCAACGATGGCCTGGAATTCTTCGGCGATATGGTCGCCCTTCAGGGTGACCGTGCGCTCGCCGTCGACGAACACCGGCGCGGCCGGCACCTCGCCGGTGCCCGGCAGGCTGATGCCGATATCCGCGTGGCGGCTTTCGCCAGGCCCGTTGACCACACAGCCCATGACCGCGACGTTCATGCTTTCGACGCCGGGGTACTGGGCGCGCCACACCGGCATCTGCCGGCGCAGGTAGGACTGGATGCTATCGGCCAATTCCTGGAAGAACGTGCTGCTGGTGCGGCCGCAACCGGGGCAGGCCACCACCATGGGCGTGAACGCGCGCAGGCCCATGGTCTGCAGGATTTCCTGCGCCACCACGGCTTCGCGGCCGCGGTCGCCGCCAGGTTCCGGCGTCAGCGAAATGCGGATGGTGTCGCCGATGCCCTGCTGCAGCAGCACGGCCAGCGCGGCGGTCGAGGCGACGATGCCCTTGCTGCCCATGCCGGCCTCGGTCAGGCCCAGATGCAGCGGATAGTCGCAACGCGCCGACAGGTCGCGGTAGACCGTGATCAGGTCCTGCACGTGGCTGACCTTGCACGACAGGATGATGGCGTCGCGGCGCAGGCCGAGTTCCTCGGCGCGCTGGGCGTTGGTGATGGCGGACACCACCAGCGCGTCGCGCATCACCGCCTGCGCTTCCCAGGGCTGGGCGCGGCGGCTGTTCTCGTCCATCTTGCGCGCCATCAGCTCGTGATCCAGGCTGCCCCAGTTCACGCCGATGCGCACCGGCTTGTCGTAGCGACAAGCCACCTCGATCATCTGGGCGAAGTTGTCGTCACGACGCTTGCCGCCGCCCATGTTGCCGGGGTTGATGCGGTACTTGGACAGCGCCTGGGCGCAGTCCGGAAATTGCGTCAGCAGCTTGTGGCCGTTGTAGTGGAAGTCGCCCACCAGCGGCACATCCACGCCCATGCGGTCGAGCTGCTCGCGGATCGCCATGACTTCCTTGGCGGCCTCGGGCGTATTGACGGTGATGCGCACCATCTCGGAACCGGCCAGCGCCAGTTCCTTGACCTGGATCGCCGTGGCGATGGCGTCGGCGGTGTCGGTGTTGGTCATGGACTGGACCACCACCGGCGCGTCGCCGCCGATCATGACCGTGCGGTCGCCCCACTTCACCGCCACCGAACGCGTGACGCGGCGGGAAGCCGCGCCCACTGAGGGCGGCGGCGCATCCTGGCAAGGCAGAGAGGAATCTTGCATCGGCTAAACCGGTATTTACTTGGACAGCTTGGGGAGCCAGTCGAACGCCAGCCATTGCTGCGGCAGCCAGCCCTGCCAGAAAGCGTAGGCGACACCGGCGGCCAGCACCAGAACGATGGCGATCAGCCAGCCCCAGGAGGTCGAGGACGCGCGATCGTCATCCGCGCTCGACTGGGGAATGGAGTGCGCGGAATGCAGCGCGCCCGGGCTCAGCTTGACCGGGCCGGTGACGCGGGCCTTGGGATCGAGCGAATCGACGATGGCCTGGGAATCGGCGCCCAGCATGCGGGCGTAATTGCGGATCAGACCACGCAGCGAGACGCCGGTGGGCAGCTCGCCCCACTGTTCGTTCTCGAGGGCCTCGATCTGCTTGGCCGAAAACTTGATGCGGCTGGACACTTCCTCGAGCGACCAGCCCTTGGACTGGCGCAGCGTGCGCAGCGCCGAGCCCACCTTGCCCGAACCCCCTGCGCCCGCGGGCGTTTCTGAAACTGCAGAAGCGATATCCTGCGTCATGCATGCACCTGTCTAATTGGTATGGTCTGGCGCTGCGCGGCGTTCCGTTCGGTAATCCGGGTACGGTCGCGCACTTCTCCGGCCAGTTGACCACAAGCGGCATCGATATCGTCCCCCCGGGTCTTGCGGACCGTCGTGATGATGCCGGCGTCCATCAGACGCTGGGCGAACACCTTGACGCGGGCCGTGGGCGAACGCTTCAGACCGGACGCGGGGAAGGGATTGAACGGGATCAGATTGAGCTTGCAGCGGATCTGGCGTGCGATGTTTATCAGTTCCTTGGCGTGCTGGTCGGTATCGTTGATGCCGTCCAGCATGCAGTATTCAAACGTGATGAAGTCGCGCGGCGCGAAAGCCAGGTAGCGTTCGCACGCGGCCAGCAACTCCCTCAACGGGTACTTCTTGTTCAGCGGCACCAGCTCGTCGCGCAGCGCGTCATTGGGCGCGTGCAGCGACACGGCCAGTGCCACCGGACAGTCCTGCGACAGACGGTCCATCATGGGCACCACGCCCGAGGTCGACACCGTGACGCGGCGCCGCGACAGGCCGTAGGCGTTGTCGTCGAGCATCAGACGCAGGGCCGGCAGAACCTGGTCGTAGTTGAGCAGGGGCTCGCCCATGCCCATCATGACCACGTTGCTGATGACGCGGGTGTCTTCGGTGGCGCGGGCGCTTTCCAGGCGCGCGGTGCCGATGTCGGCCTCCAGCACGCGCTTGGCCCACCACAGCTGGCCGATGATCTCGCTGGTCTTGAGGTTGCGGTTGAACCCCTGGTGCCCGGTCGAGCAGAAACGGCAGTTCACCACGCAGCCGGCCTGGCTGGAGATGCACAACGTGCCGCGGTCGTCTTCGGGGATGAAGACGGTTTCGATGGCGTTGCCCTGCCCCACGTCGAACAGCCACTTGCGGGTGCCGTCGGACGAGCGTTGCTCGGTGTTGACGGCCAGCGCCTCGATGACGCAACGCGACGCCAGCTGGCCGCGGAAATCGCGGGCCAGGTCGGTCATGGCGTCGAACGAATCGGCGCCGCGCTGGTGCATCCAGCGCTGCAGCTGACGGGCGCGAAACGGCTTGCCGCCCCACTGCCCGACGAGTTCGGACAGGGCGGAGCCATCCAGCCCCAGCAGATTGATTCGTTCGACGGATTCCATGACCTGGTATTGCTATGACGCTAAAACGATTTCCGGAAAATCAACGGCTGTGGATGTTGATTTCGGGGAAGAAGAAAGCCACTTCGACAGCGGCCGTTTCCGGCGCGTCCGAGCCGTGCACGGCGTTGGCGTCGATGCTGTCGGCGAAGTCGGCGCGGATCGTGCCCGGGGCGGCCTTCTTGGGGTCGGTGGCGCCCATCAGGTCGCGGTTCTTCAGGATGGCGTCCTCGCCTTCCAGCACTTGCACGAACACGGGACCGGAGATCATGAAGTCAACCAGGTCCTTGAAGAAGGGGCGTTCCTTGTGCACGGCGTAGAAACGCTCGGCGTCGGCGCGCGACAGCTGGGCCAGGCGGGCGGCGATGACCTTCAGGCCGGCTTGTTCGAAACGGCCGACGATCTGGCCGATGACGTTCTTGGCGACGGCGTCGGGCTTGATGATCGAGAGGGTACGTTGGATGGACATGAAAAACTCCGAAAACGGATTGCTGACTGGTTTCTATGATTGCCTGGCGTGGCCTGCGCTCGTTGGTGTCACCCTTCAAGCGGCATCGCGCCATGGGCGCGCAAGCGGCTCGGAACAGCTGCGTTGACAGCGCGTTCCGGGCCGTCCCGGCCGCCTGTGCCAAGGCGGGGATTCGACACTGCCTACCCTTCGGAGTGATCCCGGGGTTGCCCCCGGGGCCGTCCCGCCTCGAGTGCTTCGCTCGGTTCATTGTGCTGAAATTCGCAGCGTTTTTTCAATGAACTTTTGGCGAAACCTCAATGAATTCAGGGACTTCTAAAAGGTTTACAGTAACCCGGTATTCTAACACGCCGATACGACCGCATTACATCTTAAAATGAGCGGTTTGCTTGCCCGTTTTCATCGACCGGGCGCCCTGTCTGCCGGAACCCTGTAATGACTCAAGCCGCTCCCCCGAACGCCGCGCCCGCCGCGACCGACTCCCCGGAACTCTCCAAGAGCTTCGAACCCGCCGAACTCGAATCCCGCTGGTACGCCGAGTGGGACAAGCGCGGCTACTTCGCCGCGGGGTCGCACGTAAAAACGGGGACGGAATCGCAACCCTACGTCATCCAGTTCCCGCCGCCCAACGTGACGGGCACGCTGCACATGGGCCACGCGTTCAACCAGACCATCATGGATGGCCTGATCCGCTACCACCGCATGCTGGGCGACGACACCGTCTTCATTCCGGGGACGGACCACGCCGGCATCGCCACGCAGATCGTGGTTGAAAGACAGCTCGACGCCCAGAAGGTTTCGCGCCACGACCTCGGCCGCGAGAAATTCCTCGAGAAAGTGTGGGAATGGAAGGAAAAGTCGGGCAGCGCCATCACCGGCCAGGTGCGCCGGCTGGGCGCCTCGGCCGACTGGCCGCGCGAATACTTCACCATGGACGAACGCATGTCGCGCGGCGTGGTTGAGACCTTCGTGCGCCTGCATAAACAGGGCCTGATCTACCGCGGCAAGCGCCTGGTCAACTGGGACCCCAAGCTGCTGACGGCGGTGTCCGACCTGGAAGTCCTGTCGGAAGAGACCGACGGCCACATGTGGCACATCCTCTACCCCTTCGTCGACGGTCCGCAGACCATCGTCGACAAGGACGGCCAGACGGTCACCCTGCGCGGCATGACCATCGCCACCACCCGCCCCGAGACCATGCTGGCCGACGGCGCGCTGTGCGTGCACCCCGAAGACCCGCGCTACAAGCACCTGGTCGGCAAGGAAGTCGAACTGCCGCTGTGCGACCGCAACATCCCCATCATCGCGGATGACTTCGTCGACCCCGAATTCGGCACCGGCTGCGTCAAGATCACCGGCGCGCACGACTTCAACGACTACGCCTGCGCGATGCGCCACGACCTGCCGCTGATCGTGATCTTCACGCTCGACGCGCACATCAACGAGAACGGCCCCAAGCAGTTCCAGGGCATGGAGCGCTACGAGGCCCGCAAGGCCGTGGTCGCCCAGCTGGAAGCCGAGGGCTACCTGGTCAAGGTCGAGCCGCACAAGATGATGCAGCCCAAGGGCGACCGCACCGGCGTCGTGCTCGAGCCCATGCTGACCGACCAGTGGTTCGTCGCCATGAGCAAGCCGGCCCCCGAGGGCACGCTCAACCCGGGCAAGAGCATCACCGAAGTGGCGCTGGAAGTCGTGGCCGACGGCCGCATCCAGTTCTACCCGGACAACTGGACCACCATCTACAACCAGTGGCTCAACAACATCCAGGACTGGTGCATTTCGCGCCAGCTGTGGTGGGGCCACCAGATTCCCGCGTGGTACGCGGAAGACGGCCAGGTGTTCGTCGCCCACGACGAAGCCGAAGCCATCCAGCAGGCCCGCGCCGCCGGCGTCACCGGCGAGCTCAAGCGCGATCCGGACGTGCTCGACACCTGGTTCTCGTCGGGCCTGGCGCCCTTCACCACGCTCGGCTGGCCCGACAAGACGCCCGACCTGGAACGTTACCTGCCGTCCAGCGTGCTGGTCACCGGTTTCGACATCATCTTCTTCTGGGTCGCGCGCATGGTCATGCTGACCACGCACCTGACCGGCCAGATCCCGTTCAAGCACGTCTACATGCACGGTCTGATCCGCGACGCCGACGGCCAGAAGATGAGCAAGTCCAAGGGCAACACGCTCGATCCGATCGACCTGATCGACGGCATCGACCTGGAAGGCCTGGTGGCCAAGCGCACCTACGGCCTGATGAACCCCAAGCAGGCCGGCGCCATCGAGAAGGCCACGCGCCGCCAGTACCCGGACGGCATCCCCGCCTTCGGCGCCGACGCGCTGCGCTTCACCATGGCCGCCTACGCGACCCTGGGCCGCAACATCAACTTCGACCTGAAGCGTTGCGAGGGCTACCGCAACTTCTGCAACAAGCTCTGGAACGCCACCCGTTTCGTGCTGATGAACACCGAAGGCCACGACCTGACCGGTCCGGACGCGGGCGAAACCTCGTTCGTCGACCGCTGGATCGTCAGCCAGCTGCAGGCGCTGGAAGCCGACGTGGCGCGCGGCTTTGCCGACTACCGCTTCGACAACATCGCCAACGCGCTGTACCGCTACGTCTGGGATGAATACTGCGACTGGTACCTGGAACTGGCCAAGGTGCAGATCCAGACCGGCACGCCGGCCCAGCAACTGGGCACGCGCCGCACGCTGATCCGCGTGCTCGAAGGCGTGCTGCGCCTGGCCCACCCGATCATTCCGTTCATCACGGAAGAACTGTGGCAGAAGGTCTCGGTGGTGGCCGGCAAGCGCCAGGAAGGCGTGGCCGACAGCGTCAGCGTGCAGCCGTTCCCGCAGGCCAACCCGGCCGCCGTGGACACCGCCGCCGAAGCCGACGTGGCCGAGCTCAAGGCCCAGGTCGAGGCCGTGCGCGCCCTGCGCGGCGAGATGAACCTGTCGCCGGCCCAGAAGGTGCCGCTGTGCGCCCAGGGCGATGCGCCCACGCTGACGCGCAACGCCCCCTACCTGGCCGCGCTGGCCAAGCTCAGCCAGGTCGACGTGCTGGACGTCCTGCCCGACGCCGGCGCGCCGGTGCAGGTGGTCGGCGCCAGCCGCCTGATGCTGCACGTCGAGATCGACGTCGCCGCCGAACGCGTGCGCCTGGACAAGGAAATCGCGCGCCTGGAAGGCGAGATCGCCAAGGCCAACGGCAAGCTGTCCAACGCCAGCTTCGTCGAACGCGCCCCGGCCGCCGTGGTCGAGCAGGAAAAGGCCCGCGTGGCGCAGTTCGGCGAGACGCTGCAGAAGGTGCGCGAACAGCGCGGCAAGCTGGGCAATTGATCGCCTGACCCGCCGCACGCAAAAAGCCCCGGACAGGTCCGGGGCTTTTTTTCGCGGGCATCTTGCCGATGCGCATCGCGTCGGCGGGTATCGCGCCGGCCTACACGCCGCCGTCCGTCATGCGGTACCACGTGACCACCGCATTGACGTACAGGCGCCGCAACCCATGCAGCGGGAACGACCTCACCGGCGACAGCGGCACCGGCAGCGCCTTGGCGTCGCCGCTGACGAGGTATTGCGCCATGGCGCGGCCCATGCTGGTCTGCAGGCCCACGCCGCGCCCCTGGCAGCCGATGTCCACCAGCAGGCCGGGCTGCGGCTCGTGCAGGTGCGGCAGGTAGTCGCGGGTGATGGCCACGCGGCCGCACCAGCGATACTCGAACGGCGTGCCGGCCACCTGCGGGAACATCTTCACCATGACGCGCTCCAGGTGAGCCCAGTCCTGCGGCCCCTTGGGCTCGCGGAACGGCCCGCGCCCGCCCATCAGCAGGCGGCCCTGGTGGTCCAGCCGGAAATAGAGCAGCAGGTTGCGGGTGTCGGAGGTGACCTGTCCTTCCGGAAAGATGCCCGCGCGCAGGCGCTCCGGCAGCGGCGTGGTGGCGACCTGGAAGGTGTTGGCGTCGATGATCGAGGTCTTCAGGCCTGGCAGCAGGTCGGCGCCGTAGGCATTGGTGCACATCACCACGCGGTCGGCGGTCACGCTGGCGCCGCCGGCGGTGGTGGCGGTCCACTTGCCGCCGTCGCGCTTGAGCCCGGTGACGGGCGTGTCGGTGTGGATCACCGCCCCCGCGTTCAAGGCGGCCCGCGCCAGGCCGCGCGCATAGCTCAGCGGCTGCACCGCGCCCGCGCGCCGGTCGATCCAGCCGCCCAGATAGCGATCGGTGCCGATCAGGCGCGCCACCTCCGCCTTGTCCAGCGGTTGCGCGTCGGCGCCATGGCGCGCCCATTGCGCGGCGCGGGCGTGCGCCAGTTCCAGCGCCGCGGGGGTGTGTGCGCCCTGGATCCAGCCGCTGCGCACGTGCGGCACGTCCATTGCGTGCCGCTCGATCAGGTTGAACACCGAATCGGCGGTGGCGCCGGCGAAGCGCACCAGGCGCTCACCGCGCTCGCCGCCGAACATCGACACCAGCGCATCGGGATCGTATTTGAGGCCGGGAATGACCTGGCCGCCGTTGCGACCCGAGCCGCCGAAGCCGATCTCGCGCGCCTCCAGCAGCACCACCCGCACGCCCTGCTCGGCCAGGTGCAGCGCGGTGCTCAGGCCGGCATAGCCGCCGCCCACCACCAGCACGTCGGCCTGCGCGGACTGCGTCAGCGGCTGCGCGTCCGGCGGCGGCGCCGCGGTGGCGGCCCAGAGCGACGGGGAAAGTGGAAACGGCGTCTGCGACATGATGGTTCCTCACATGGGATGCAGCACGCGGCGCAGGAAATCCTGCGTGCGCGGGTGCTGCGGGTGATTCAGCACTTCACGGGCGGCGCCCTGCTCCACCATCACGCCACCGTCAAAGAACATGACGCGATCGGCGACCTCGCGCGCGAAGCTCATCTCGTGCGTCACGACGACCATGGTCATGCCGGCCTCGGCCAGCTTGCGCATCACGCCCAGCACGTCGCCCACCAGTTCGGGGTCGAGCGCCGAGGTCGGTTCGTCGAACAGGATCGCCTTCGGCTGCATCGCCAGCGCCCGAGCGATCGCCACGCGCTGCTGCTGGCCGCCGGACAACTGCGGCGGATGGGCGTCGGCCTTGTCGGCCAGGCCGACGCTGGCGAGCAATTCACGGCCGCGTTCGAACGCTTGCGCGCGCGGCTCGCCCTTCACGTAGATCGGCCCTTCCACCACGTTTTCCAGCGCGGTGCGGTGCGGGAACAGGTTGAAGCGCTGGAACACCATCGCCACCTGCGTGCGGATGGAAACGATGGAGGCCGCATCGCAGTCCACCAGCTCGCCATCCACGGTGATGCGGCCGGCGTTGTAGCGTTCCAGCCCGTTGATGCAGCGCAGGATGGTGGACTTGCCCGAGCCGGACGGCCCGATCACGCACACGACCTCGCCCTTGCTGACCTCGGCATCGATGCCCTTGAGCACCTCCAGCGACCCGAAGCTCTTGCGCACGCCCTTGAGTTCGATCATTTGGCGGCACTCCTCTTTTCCAGATGCCGCACCAGCAGGATCAGCGGCACGCACATCACCAGATACATCAGCGCCACCAGCGAGAACACGGTGGCGTTCTTGAACGTCGACACGGCGATCAGCTTGCCCTGCAGGGCGAGCTCGGCCACCGTGATGGTGGAGGCCTGCGACGAGTCCTTGAGCATCATGATCATGATGTTGCCGTAGGGCGGCAGCACGATCTTGACGGCCTGCGGCAGCACCACGCGGCGCATGGTCATGCTCCAGCTCATGCCCATCGCCATGGCCGCCTCGATCTGGCCGCGGTCGATGGCCTCGATGCCGGCGCGGAAGTTCTCGGCCTGGTAGGCCGAGTAGGCAATGCCCAGGCCGATGATCGCGGCCTGCACCGCCGTCAGCGCGATGCCCATGTCCGGCATCACGAAGTAGATGTAGAACAGCAGCACGATGATCGGGATGCCGCGCAGCAGGTTGATCACGCCCGCGCTGAACTTGGACAGGTATTTGTTGCCGGAGACCCGCATCAGCGCCCACACCAGTCCCAACACCGTGGACAGGACCAGCGACCCGAGCGTCACCAGGATGGTGAGCTTGGCCCCCTGCAACAGGATCGGCAGGTATTCCGCCGCGTCTTTGAAGAATTCCGTCATGACTCGATTCACCCCAACTGGGCCGCCTCCGGAAACCCGGGTCGCGGCCGGTCCGCGCGCCAGGGCGCGCAGTCCGGGCGGACGCCTGTCGCGGCGCCGCGCCCGCCATCAAACGGGCGTCAGCCGCCCAGCCCCCACTTCTTCAGGATCTGGTCGATGGCGCCATCGGCCTTCAGCTTGGCCAGCGCCTTGTTGATGCGTTCGAGCAAGGCGGTATCGTCCTTGCGCGTGGCCAGGCCCAGGCTGCCCATGACGGTGGGCTGGTAGGACTGCGCCATCTTCAGGTTGGGATAATTGCCCTGGGTCAGGATGTACGCGGCGATCGGGTAGTCCATGAAGCCGCCCTGGATGCGGCCGGCATTGGCGTCGCGCATCATGTCCGGCGGGTTGTCGTAGAGCTTCACTTCCTTGAACACGCCGCTCTTCTGGATCGGCTCGACGAAGGCGGTGCCGACCTGCACGCCGACCGTCATGCCCTGCATGTCGGCGAAGGACTTGTATTCCTTGTTGTCGCTCTTGAGCACCATCAGGCCTTCGCCATAGCGATAGACCGGCTCCGAGAAACTCACTACCTGCTGGCGCTGCGGCGTGATGAACATGGCCGCCGAGACGATGTCGATGCGCTTGGAGGTCAGCGAGCCGATCAGCGCTGAAAACGCCATGGGTTCGATCTGCACCTCGAAACCGGCCTCCTTGCCGACCGCCTTGACGATGTCGACCATCACCCCCTCGATGGAATTGGTCTTGGTGTCGAGAAAGGTGAACGGACTGCCGGTGGGCGTGGACCCCACCTTCAACACCGTCTGGGCCTGCGCGGCCGTGGCCGTGGACAATGCTGCGAATACAGAGACAACCAGAGTCTTGAATTTCATGACATTTCCTCATCTAGGCAAAGAGTTCCGGAACGTGCCCGGAAGGCGGATGATCCCCAGTGTCATCGCGCCCATTCACTGCCCGCGCGCTCAAGGCGGCGGTTGCGTCACATCCCCCGCGGCTTGATTGATATTCGAGATGGCCCAGATGACCTCGGTCGCCTGCAAGCCGGGATTGCGCCAGCGCCGCGGCGTGCTGCTGGCATAGCAGAAGCTGTCGCCTTCCTTGAGCAGCACGACGCGGTCGCCCACCCAGAGTTCGAGCGTGCCCTTGAGCACCACGCCGATCTGCTCGCCCTGCCCGGTCACGAACAGCTCGTTGCCGGTCGAGCCGCCAGGCTCGATGGTGGCGCGGCACAGGTCCATGCTGCGGCACGCGGGCGGCGTGTACATCTCCTTGACGATGCCCTTCTCGCGCAGGTCGATGTAGCGGTGCGTGCCGGCGCGGGCGACGCGGCCGCCGTCCTCGCCTTCGGTGTGTTCGGCGTTGCGCAGCAAGGCGTTGACCGACACCCCGAACTCGCGCGCCAGCTGGTGCAGCGTCTTGACCGACGCCGAGCTCAGGCCGCGCTCGATCTGGCTTAGCAGGCCCACCGACATGGCGCAGGCCTGCGCCACGTCCGCCAGTGAGCGGCCGTGCTGCTTGCGCAATTGGCGCAGTTGCTGGCCCAGCCACATGTCGACGGCGGATTCGGGACGGCCCGCCGCCAGCGCTGGCCTGGACAGCGCGTCGGCATCACGCGGCACGGGAGAGGATCGGCTCATATGAAAATTTCATTTTTATGTAATTTTCAATACTAAGGAGCGAGGCGAGCCGCTACAACCTAGGAGCATCCCTAGGCCGCCTGGGTCCTGGAAAAAGGGAAAAGACTTGCGGACAAGGTCCGCACGACGGATGGCAAGACGGCGGGAGGCGCTCTTGGAACCTGGACAGATAGGGGCGGTCGCGGACTATCGCGCGCCGGATCGAAGCGCGGGATTTGCGGCCTGGCGCGAAGCCGGCAGATGCGCCGGCCGGCTCAGGAAGCCTTGGGTTTGGATCCGCGGCGGCGCTTGGCGGGCAGCGGCGGCAACGGCTCGCCGGCCAGCTCGGCCAGAAAGCGCTCGTCGGCCAGCGACAGCCAGCCCTGGGCGCGGGCCGATGCGATCAGCTCGGGACGCCGCGCAACGGTCAATGCCAGCGAGCGTTCCCGGCGCCAGCGCGAGATGTTGGCGTGGTGGCCGCTGAGCAGCGGCGCCGGCACGGGCGCGCCCTCGTAGACTTCGGGGCGCGTGTAATGCGGGCTGTCCAGCAGGCCGGACAGCGTGTCGTTGAAGGAGTCCTGCAGCGCGGAGTCGCCGTCGTTCAGCACGCCCGGCAACAGGCGCACCGCGGCGTCGATCACGGCGAGCGCCGCGATCTCACCGCCGGACAACACGAAGTCGCCCAGCGAGATTTCGTGCGTGACGCAGCGCTCGATGAAGCGCTGGTCGACGCCTTCGTAGCGACCGCAGATGAGAATCAGGCCGTCGCTAGCGGCCAGCGCCTCGGCGCCGGCCTGGTCGTAACGCTTGCCCACGGGCGCGAGCAGCGCCACCGGGGCCGGTCCCAGGCCTTGGGCCGCGCGCGCCGCCTGGGCGGCATTGACGGCGGCTTCCAGCGGAGCCGCCATCATCACCATGCCGGGGCCGCCGCCATAAGGGCGGTCGTCCACGGTACGGTGGGGATCACTGGTGAAATCACGCGGATTCCAGGCATGCAGGGCCCACCGCCCCTGGGCATGGGCCCGGCCGGTGACGCCCAGGTCGCACACCACCCCGAACATCTCGGGAAAGAGTGTCACGACATCAATGCGCATCAGAGATCCGCGGGCCAGTCGCTATCGATGCGGCGCGCGGCCAGATCGACGGCTTGGATGTGCGCGCGCACGAACGGAACGAGCATTTCGGCGGGCTTTCCCTTGGCGTTCAGGATAGGTTCGGGGCCGTCGGCTCCGACCTTCTGGCACAAGACTTTCAAGACGGCGTGAGCGCCGTTATCCAGGACCTCGTCCACCACGCCGATGAGCGCGGCGTCGCCATTCGCCGTGGTGTACAGCGAACAGCCAATGAGATCGACCCAGTAGTATTCGTCTTCTTCGGGCGCGGGGAAGGAACCCCGCGGCGCCTGCACGGAAAAACCGCGCAGCGCTTCGGCCTGGTCACGGTCGGCGATGCCGGCCAGCTGGGCCACCACGGTGGCCCCCTGCGAACGGACTTGCACGACCTTGTATGCGACAGGCGCAGACGCGACAGCGCCCCGCGCCAATTCAGGCACAGGGCGAGTCAACCACCATTGAGAAGCTGAGAGCAGCACTTCGGCATTGGCCGAATGCGGCTGCACCTTGACCCAGCCTTTCACACCGTAGGCCGCACTGATGCGACCCAGCTCGATCAAGTCCGCAGGCGCCGCGTTGGAATGTGCGGCATCAGACATGTATCGGGCTATCGGTTTCGTACAGCGTAGCTAGAAACTAGCAGGGTTCAGGCGTGCGACGCGGGCATTAAGCCGCGGCGGAAACCTTGGCCGAGTAGTCCTTGACCAGGCGCTCGACGGCCGGCGACAGCTGGGCGCCGTTGCTGGTCCAGTGTTGCACGCGATCCAGCGCGATGCGCAGGTTTTCCGCGCCTTCGTTGCCGACGGGGTTGTAGAAACCCACGCGCTCGATGAAACGGCCGTCGCGACGGTTACGCGAATCGGTGGCCACCAGGTTGTAGAACGGACGCTTCTTGGACCCACCGCGGGCCAGGCGAATCACCACCATAGGTAATCCCTTGAATTAGTTGTGAAAAACGGGAAATTCTAGCACTTAAACAAGCCGGCTGGCAAATGCCCGTGCTGAATATCGGGAGACGCGGCGTGATTTATACGCGAAAACACCACATATGCACCACATACGGGTATTCTACAAAATCCGGGCCGGAGCCCGCCGCAGACAGAGTGTAGCCCGTCACGGGCCGCTGTGCCGCGCCGAGGCGCAGGAAGATCGCCCGGCGGCGTTTCCATCCGGAACGCGCCGCCGGACCGGCGCCCTTGGCAAGTGCGTGTGAAGCATTTCCCCGATTGGAGAGATCGGAATGTCATCCTGCGCCACATCCGCAAGCCCGCCTCCCCTGGCCGCGCCGCAACGGCGCCGCCCTTCTCCGCCCTCGCGTCCCCCGCGCCTGCGCAAACGTCCCCGGTTTCTCGGCGACTGATCGCACCCCTTTTTTCCCGCGTTTTCCCCCAACTTCCTCTACCGGAGGGTGCTGCACCATGAAGAACCGTAAAACTGTCTTCACCCCTGTCGCGCGCCTGGCGGCAACAGGGCTGCTGGCGGGCATGCTGGCGCTGCCGATGGCAGCCCAGGCCCGGGTGGTCGGCGCCGCGCTGACCACCGCCACCGGCAAGGTCACCGCGGTGGACCCCGCCACCCGCACCATCACCCTGCAGGGCGCCAATGGCAATGTGGTGGATGTCCAGGCGGGCCCGGAAGTGCGCAATTTCAAGCAGATCAAGCCGGGCGACTCGCTGACGCTGGACTATTACGAGTCGGTGGCCGTCGATGTGCGCCCGGCCGGCTCGGGCGCCCCCGAAGTGGTCACCCAGACCGCTGGCACGCGCAGCGCCAAGGGAGCCAAGCCGGGCGGCGCGGTCGGGCGGCAGACCACCATCACCGCCGAGATCTGGCACATCAACAAGAGCGCCAATCTCGTCACCCTGAAGGGCCCGCAGGGCGCGCTGCGCACGATCCAGGTGCAGGATCCGGCAATGCAGGCGCGCCTGGCGAAACTGAAGGAAGGCGATCTGGTGGACTTCACCATCACGCAGGCGGTGGCGGCGGCCATCCATAAATAGACGGCGCGGCGCGCAGACGCGCGCCATCGCGCCAAACAAAAAGGCCAGCCCGGAAAGGCTGGCCTTTTTCATGGAGCGCCGGATCAGCGGCGGCGCAGGTAATGCACGCCGCGGCCATCGGCCTCGTGTTGCGCGACCAGCACGTTGCCGGTCTGGCGGGCGAACGCCTGGAAGTCGCGGATGGCGTTGCGGTCGGTGGTCAGGACGCGCAGCACCTGGCCGCTTTCCATCTGCGCCAGGGCCTTCTTGGCGCGCAGGATCGGCAACGGGCAGGTCAGGCCGCTGGCGTCGACGTCCTGGTCGAAGGACGGCGCCGGCACGGCCGGCGCGGTGTCCAGATCAGAGGCGCTCATCGACCCACTTCTGCACGCTGGCGATCGCGGCGGGCAATGCCGCCAGATCGGTGCCGCCGCCCATGGCCATGTCCGGACGGCCGCCGCCCTTGCCGCCCACCTGGCTGGCGACGAAGCCCACTAGGTCGCCGGCCTTGATGCGGTTGGTCAGGTCGGCCGTGACGCCGCCGACGACGCTGATCTTGCCATCGGCCGAGCCGGTGGCCAGCAGCACCACGGCGGGCTTGAGGCGGTCCTTCAGGTTGTCGACCATGCCGCGCAGGGCCTTGGGATCGACGTCGCCGATGCTGGCGGCCAGCAGCTTGATGCCCTTGACCTCGACGGCCGCGGAGCTGGCCAGGTCGTTGCCGGCGCTGGCGGCGAGCTTGCTGCGCGACTGCTCCAGGTCTTTTTCGAGCAGCTTGACCTGGTCCTGCACCTGCGAGATGCGGGCCGGCAGGTCGGCGGGCGTGCTGCGCAGCATGCCGGCCACCTGGGCCAGCAAGGCGCTCTGGTTCTGCACCCAGGCCAGGGCGTTGTCGCCCGTGATGGCTTCGATACGGCGCACGCCGGCGGCCACGCCGCCTTCGGACACGATCTTGAACAGGCCGATGTCGCCGGTGCGGCCGACGTGGGTGCCGCCGCACAGTTCGCGCGAGAAGCCGATGTCGAGCACGCGCACGGTGTCGCCGTACTTTTCGCCGAACAGCGCCATGGCGCCGCCCTTGACGGCGTCATCGTAGGCCATGACCTGGGCCACGGTGGGCTGGTTGGCGAGGATCTCGGCGTTGACGATGGCCTCGACGCGGGCGATCTGCTCGGCCGTCAGGGGCGCGTCCTGCGCGAAGTCGAAACGGGTCTTGTCGGGATCGACCAGCGAGCCGCGCTGCTGCACGCGCGCGCCCAGCACCTGGCGCAGGGCCTTGTGCATCAGGTGGGTGGCCGAGTGGTTGCGCACGGTGCGGGCGCGGCGCACCGCGTCCACGCGCGCCAGCACGGTGTCGCCCACCGCCAGCTTGCCCTCTTCGAGCGTGCCGTGATGGCCGAACACGCCCGATTGGATCTTGAGCGTGTCGCCCACGGCGAAGCGCACGCCGGCGGCCTCGAGCAGGCCAGTGTCGCCGACCTGGCCGCCGGACTCGGCGTAGAACGGGGTGGCGTCCAGCACCACCACGGCGCTCTGGCCGGCCTGCACCTGTTGCACCTGGGTGCCGTCGACGTACAGGGCCGTGACCTTGACGTTGTCGAGTTCGAGCTTCTCGTAGCCCTCGAAGCGCGTTTCCGCGCCTTCGTAGCTCAGGCCCTCGGCCATCTTGAACTTGCCGGCGGCGCGCGCCTGGTCGCGTTGGCGTTCCATGGCGACTTCGAAGCCGGCCATGTCGACGTCGACTTCGCGTTCGCGGCAGATGTCGGCGGTCAGGTCGACCAGGAAGCCGTAGGTGTCGTACAGCGTGAACAGCGTGGTGCCGTCCAGCTGGCCGCCCTTGGGCACGTTGGCCAGCGCGCCGTCGAGGATGCGCATGCCGTGTTCCAGCGTTTCGCCGAAGCGTTCTTCTTCCTGCTTGAGCACCTGCGCCACGCGCTCGGCGGTGGCGGCCAGCTCGGGATAGGCCTCGCCCATCTCGGCGACCAGGTCGGGCACCAGGCGGTGGAAGAACGGCTTGGTCTGGCCCAGCTTGTAGCCATGGCGCAGCGCGCGGCGCACGATGCGGCGCAGCACGTAGCCGCGGCCTTCGTTGCTGGGGATGACGCCGTCGACGATCAGGAACGAGCAGGCGCGGATGTGGTCGGCGATGACCTTGAGCGAATTGTTTTCCAGGTCCTTGATGCCGGTTTCGCGCGCGGCGGCGGCGATCAGGTGCTGGAACAGGTCGATTTCGTAGTTGGAGTGGACGTGCTGCAGCACGGCCGCGATGCGCTCCAGGCCCATGCCGGTATCGACACAGGGGCGCGGCAGGCGCGGCATGTTGCCGGCGGCGTCGCGCTCGAACTGCATGAACACCAGGTTCCAGATCTCGATGTAGCGGTCGCCGTCTTCCTCGGGCGATCCCGGGGGGCCGCCCCAGATCTCGGGGCCGTGGTCATAGAAGATTTCCGAGCACGGGCCGCAGGGACCGGTGTCGGCCATCTGCCAGAAGTTGTCCGACGCGTAGCGGGCGCCCTTGTTGTCGCCGATGCGGATGATGCGCTCGGTCGGCACGCCGACTTCCTTGGCCCAGATGTCATAGGCCTCGTCGTCTTCCTGGTAGACGGTGACCCAGAGCTTGTCGGCGGGCAGCTTGTAGACCTGCGTCAGCAGTTCCCAGGCGTACTGGATGGCGTCGCGCTTGAAGTAGTCGCCGAAGCTGAAATTGCCCAGCATTTCGAAGAACGTATGGTGGCGGGCGGTGTAGCCCACGTTCTCCAGGTCGTTGTGCTTGCCGCCGGCGCGCACGCTGCGCTGCGACGACGTGGCGCGCGTGTACGACCGCGATTCCTTGCCCGTGAAGACGTCCTTGAACTGGACCATGCCCGAATTGGTGAAAAGCAGGGTCGGATCGTTGCCCGGCACGAGCGACGACGAAGGGACGATGGTGTGTCCCTTGGACTTGAAGAATTGCAGGAACTGCTGGCGAATCTCGGAGGATTTCATCGTGGATGAAGCAGAATTTAGGCGAATCTTTGATTATAGAGGGTTGTCGGCGCCTTGCACCGTCGGGGACGACCCGCAGGCGCCGCGGCCTTCCCGAGGCAGGCACGACGCGCGGCGCGCCCGCGCCGCCAGGCGGCCGCCGCGGAACGCCAGGCCGTCCCAGCGGCCGGCCAGCACCACGTAGGGATCGCGCCGCGCATAAGGCAGGACCCGCTCGCCGGCGGCATCGACGCCAAAAATGGCCGGCACCGGCTGGCCCCGGCCAGGCCCGCCAGCCCCGCCGCCAGGAAGAATCTTCGTATCATCCGCGCCACCTTCGCAAAGACGGCGGCCCGGAAGCGGGCCGCAACGCCATCATGGTGCAGGCGCGCGGGCAATCCTCACAGATCGGCATGTACGCAGGGAGCAATCGATCCCGCTCACGCCGGCGCCACGCAA
>NZ_CYTY01000048.1:0-41034 GCF_001298995.1 Achromobacter sp. 2789STDY5608615 | reverse complement strand
CCCCCCCCCGGCAGGCGGGTGAACGGCAATCGGCCCGACCGGGCAAAGGCACCCGCGATGCGTTCTCTTTCCTCCCCCTTCCGTGGCGGCGCCCGGCCCGCCGCCGCGCGCTGGCGCTACGCCGCATGCCTGCCGCTGATCCTGCTGGGCGCCCAGGCGCTGGCCGCGCCGCAGCCGTGCGAAGCGCCGCCGCCCGGCCCGCGCGACCTGGAAGGCACCGGCTACTACACCGACGCCGCCCACTCGCAGATCGACCCCGCGCTGCAGGCCCGCAACCAAGCCCAGACCCGGCCGCTGAACGACTACGCCCGCCGCGTCGCCGACCTTTCCGACGCCTACCTGGCCCACGGCGACGCCGCCGCCGGCCAATGCGCGCTGACGTGGCTGGCATCCTGGGCCAAGGACGGCGCCATGCTCGGCCGCATGATCCACGGCAACAACGACCAGGCCGACTACCTGCGCCAATGGACCCATGGCGCCGCCGCCCTGGCCTATCTGAAGACGCTGCCGCTGGCCACGCCGGCGCAACGCGGCATCATCGGGCCCTGGCTCGAACAGCTGTCGCGCGCCAACCTGGCCTACTGGGAAGACCCCCGGCACCAGCGCAACAACCATTACTACTGGACCGGCGTCGGCATCCTGGCCACCGCCATCGCCAACGACGACGCCGGCCTGCGCCGCGGCGCGCAGACGATCTACCGGAAAGGCGTCGACGACATCCAGGCCGACGGCAGCCTGCCCATGGAAATGGCGCGCGGCGCCCGCGCGCTGCACTATCACGACTACGCCGCCGCGCCGCTGGTGATGATGGCGCAGCTCGCCGATGAAAGCGGCCAGGACTGGTATGCCTACCGCGAAGGCGCCCTGGGCCGGCTGGCGCGGCGCGTGGCCAAGGGCTACCTCGACAGCGCCTGGTTCGCCCGCCACGCCGGCGTGGCGCAGCAGGACGGCAAGCCGCATGGCTTCAGCGGCTGGATCGAGTTCTACCGCCTGCACGCGCCCAACACGCCGGCCTTCAGCGCCCTGCATGCCGCCGGCCCCTTCGACGATCCCCGCCTGGGCGGCAACCTGACCCTGATGGCCGCCCACGGCATCGTGCCGCGACGCTGATGCCGACCCGCCCGTCGGACGATGCCGGCGGGCCGCGCCAGGCGTAAACTGGATCCACACCCATACGCTGTATGCGGCCGCCGAGGGGCAGCCGCCGGAGATCGCCATGCAAGCCACCGCCACACGCACACTCGCCCTGCTGGCCGCCCTGCTGATATTGGGCGGCTGTTCCTCCCTGGGTCCCGGCGGCCCGCCACATCCGGGCGCGGTCAACCCCTACAGCAGCGGCGGCTTCCACGACGCCGGCCCGAACTATCCGGACACCGGCCCCTGAGCGCCCTGCCTGGCGGCCGCGCCCGACGCGGCCGCCGGATCGTTCGCCAGCTTGAACCAGCGTTGCACGCGCTGCCAATGCGCGTCGCCGTAGAGCCGGCGAAAACGCAGGTTCTCCTCGGACTGCGCGTCCGCCATCGCCGCCAGGCGCTGGGCAATGAAGGCCGGGGTCAATGCCAGGCCGCAGTCGACCGTGATGCAGCGATGCCACTGCGCGTACGTCTCAGGGATCATTTCCGTTTCTCCGGGCAATCAGGTCAATGCCTGCGCCAGCAGCCAGGCCGAGACCAGCGAGGTCACGGCCTGGCGCCCGGCCAGGCCCCAGGCGTGGCGCGCGCCCAATTCGCGCCCAACCGTCCATAGCGTCACCAGGCAGGCCGAACAGGTCGACGCCAGCCACACCAGCACGAACATCTGCGCCGCATCCAGCCGGGCCAGCAGCGCGCCCTGGCCCTGGTTCAACGCCAGCAGGCCATCCTTGCGCAGGATCGAGAACACCACGCCTGTCGCCGCGTCCGCCGGCAGGCCCAGCGCGGCCATCGGCGCGCGCAGCAGCGACGCCAGCGCCTGCAACGCGCCCAGTCCGTCCAGCAGCGAGGCCGCCACGCAGATCAGCAGGAACACCGGCATTGCCTGTTTCAGGAACTGCGCCACCACCGCGCGCAGGCGCCATGTCACGCCGCGCCACGAGGGCCATTGCAGATACGCCTTGCCCGGTAGCGGCGCGGCGGCCTCGGCCGGCAAGGCGCCATGCCACAACCGCGTGTGCGCCGCCCCCACCAGGAACAGCAGCAACAGATAGGGCACGAACAACCCCATCCGTCCCGCCGCGCCGAACACCGATAACGTCGCGCCGATCTGGTAGCTGCAGGCCGAGCCGAACGCGATCAGACTGACGCAGGCGCGCCGCGTGCAGGCCGAGCAGGCCCGGCTCTGGAACGTCGCCACCACATTGCAGCCGAAGCCCGACAGCACCGGCACCAGGTCGCGCCCGCTCAGGCCGATATGCCTGAGCGCGGGATCGAGCGCCGCGGTCATGCGGTCCTTCAGGCCGCTTTCCTCGGTCAGCGCCATCGCCAGGCCGATCAGCGCCACCACCGGAAAGGCCCAGATGAACGAATACAGCCCCAGGCTGACGACGCCGTAGCCGCCCACCAGCAGGGTCTGCAATGCGGGCGGCGCGCCGGCCAGGGCGCGCGTCAAGGGTTCGACGAGCGCCGCGTCCGCCAGCGGCTGCAACCAGCCCGACAGGCCGTAGGCCAGGTACACCGGCAGCGCGAAACTCGACAGCAACGCCAGCAGCGCCCACCAGGGGCCCAATCCGGCGTGCTCGAACGGCGTGCGCTGCGGCCGGCGCGCGAGCGACGCGTGCCACAGCACCGGCCTGGCCGGCAGCGCGGGCAAGGCCACCGCGCCGGCCAGGGCATGGCGCACCGCCGCCAATTCCCGCGGCGCCGGCGCGCGCGCATTGATGATGGCCACCGGCACGCCCAGCGCCGCGCCGCAGCGCGCCGCCAGCGCCGGCGCGTCATCGCACTTGTCCGCGAACGTCAACACCACGCAGATCCGGTGCGCGCCATGCAACGCGGCCAGCACCTCGCGCATCAGGTCGGGCGCATCGGTGGCGCGCATCACCACCGCCACCACGGCGGCCGGCGCCATCCGCGCCAGGGCCAGCCGCGTGGCGGCGCTGTCGCCGCGCAGTCGCACGCCGGGCGTATCCACCACGCGCATCGCGGCGCCATCGAGCGCGGCTTCGCGGCAGGCCACGGTGGACCCGGCCACGTTGCTCTCGTCGCCGACCGCCTGGCCCGTCAGGCCGCGGAACAGCGCCGACTTGCCGGCGTTCTCCAGGCCGGCCAGCACCACCACGGCCTCGGTCGATTCAATGGCGTCGGGCCGCATCGCGTCCACCCGCCGCCGTCAGCATTCGCAGGCCTCGTCGCAGCAATCGGCGTTGCCGAATGGGCCCCAGGCGCCGGCGGCCCGCTCGGCCTCCAGCGGCGGCAGGCCCAGGTGCTGCGCGACCATGCGCGCCACGCTGTCGAAGCGTTGGCGGAATTTGTAGATGAAGCAATAGATGCGCCGGTCCTGGCGCACCTGCGGCCCGGCCAGGAACAGGCCCGGCATCAGGGTCGATTCATCGTGCGCGCTCAGCACCGGCCGGCCGTCGGGCGTCCAGTCGAAGCACGGGCGGATCAATTGCGCGCCGCCGCCGCGCAGGAAGCCGGTGCCCAGGATCGGCGCGTTCGCAGTGGCGAAGACCCGGCCGTCTTCTGCGTGCACGCTGAACCCCGCCGCCAGCCGGCGCACTTCCAGCACATTGACGCCGAAGGCGATCTCCAGCCGGCCGCTGTCCAGCGCCTGGTAGAGCCGCTGGCGGCTGTAGGGCGACAGCGACAGACTGGGGTCGTGCGCACTGGCGGGGTCCCAGGTCGATTTGCGCGCCAGCAGCTGCACCCGCGCGCCGCGCGCCACCAGGTTCACCGCCGCGTCCACGCCGCTTTCATAGCCGCCGATCACCAGGTATTCACCGGCCTCGAAGGCCGACCAGCTATCGACCTGCGCGTAATGCAGGCAGTCGGCCGCGCCGGCGAACGGCCGCAGATCGGGGTACTGGTATTCGCCCGTGGCCCAGATCACCGCCCGCGCCAGCGCGGCGCCCCTGGAGGTCTGCAGCTGGAATTCGCCGCGCGCGCCGCGCGTCAGCGCCGAGACCTCGCAGTCCAGCGCCAGCGGCAGGTCATGCGCCTGCGCCACCCGCGCCAGGTATTGCGCGTAACGCGGGCCGTCCAGGTGCTCCATGCCGGCCGTCAGCGCCGGCGAGCTGGTCTCGGTCACGGCGTTCAGGTCGGCCAGGCCGAACGGATTGCTGTAGAACGACGGCGTGATGAAACGCGTCTCCTGCGGCCAGGACAGGAACGAGGCCCCCACCTGATGCCGGTCGATCACCGCCAGCCGGTTCACGCCATGGCGGCGCAGCGCCACGGCCATGCCGATGCCGGCCGGCCCGGCGCCGACCACGGCGACTTCAAGCACTTTCGGTTCCACGGCGCGCGCCTATTTGTTCTTGGCCCCGCCCTGGCGCGCCTTGAAGCGCGGATTGGATTTGCAGATCACATAGATGCGCCCGCGGCGCTTGACCACCTGGCAGTCCCGGTGGCGGGTCTTGGCGTCTTTAAGGGAGGAAAGGACTTTCATGCGGCACTCCGGCAAGGATCGAAAGAAAAACCGACCCGCGCGGCGCGGGCCGACGTAAATGATATGTAATAACATTACGTTTGTCACGCAAAGCCCGCCAACAGTGCTTGCACCAAGATCAGACGGAAGGTAAATTGTTGACAATCAATCGCCCCATGGCGATTTAGAACGGGTTTTCACCCTGAAAATCCCTGGATTGTTGACACAATGAGCAAAGTGCTGACGCTTCCCGGCGCCGCATCGGGCGATAGCGAGACCCTGGCGGAACACATCTTCCGCAAGATCCAGTCCGCCATCGTCAAAGGCGAGATCGCCCCGGGCAGCAAGATTTCCGAACCCGAACTGGCGCGCATCCACGGCGTCAGCCGCGGCCCGCTGCGCGAGGCCCTGCACCGGCTCGAAGGCCAGAAGCTGCTGGTGCGCGTGCCGCACGCCGGCGCCCGCGTGGTCTCGCTCAGCCCGCAGGAACTGGCCGAACTCTACGAAATCCGCGAATCGCTCGAAGGCATGGCCTGCCGCCTGGCGGCTGAGCGCATGGCGCCGGCCGAAGTCGAGCAGGTGCGCCAAGTGCTGCACGCCCACGAAAAGGACGAGGCCTTCCAGGCCGGCACCGGCTATTACCAGCAGGAGGGCGACTACGATTTCCACTACCGCATCGTCAAGGGCAGCGGCAACCAGATGCTGTTCCGCATGCTGTGCGACGAGCTCTACCAGCTGGCGCGGATGTACCGTATCCAGTACTCGACCACTCCCAACCGCCCGCGGCAGTCGTATGCCGAGCATCACCGCATTCTCGACGCCATCGCCGACCGCGATGGCGAGCTGGCTGAACTCCTGATGCGCCGCCACATCCGCGCATCCCGTCTCAACATTGAAAAACAGATCGCTCAGGGCAACCTGAAGCGCACCGAGGCATGAACAAATCCTATCGCAAGCCCCTGCAAGGCACCCGCCTGGACTATTTCGACGCGCGCGCCGCCGTGGACGCCATCGCCCCCGGCGCCTACGACCGCCTGCCCTACACCTCGCGCGTGCACGCCGAGAACCTGGTGCGCCGCTGCGATCCGGCGCTGCTGACCGACGCGCTCAAGCAGCTGATCGAACGCCGCCGCGACCTGGACTTCCCGTGGTATCCGGCCCGCGTGGTCTGTCATGACATCCTCGGCCAGACCGCGCTGGTCGACCTGGCCGGCCTGCGCGACGCCATCGCCGACAAGGGCGGCGACCCCGCCAAGGTCAACCCGGTGGTGCCGGTGCAGTTGATCGTCGACCACTCGCTGGCCGTGGAATACGGCGGCAACGACCCCGACGCCTTCGCCAAGAACCGCGCGGTGGAAGACCGCCGCAACGAAGACCGCTTCCACTTCATCGACTGGACCAAGCAGGCCTTCCGCAACATCGAAGTGGTGCCCCCGGGCAACGGCATCATGCACCAGATCAACCTGGAGCGGATGTCGCCGGTGATCTACACGCAGGACGGCGTGGCCTTCCCCGACACGCTGGTCGGCACCGACAGCCACACCCCGCACGTGGACGCGCTGGGCGTGATCGCCATCGGCGTGGGCGGCCTGGAAGCCGAGAACGTGATGCTGGGCCGCGCCTCGTGGATGCGCCTGCCCGACATCGTCGGCGTCGAACTGACCGGCCGCGCCGGCCCCGGCATCACCGCCACCGACGTGGTGCTGACGCTGACCGAATTCCTGCGCAAGGAAAAGGTGGTCGGCGCCTATCTGGAGTTCTACGGCGAAGGCGCGGCCAGCCTGACACTGGGCGACCGCGCCACCATCTCGAACATGGCGCCCGAGTACGGCGCCACCGCCGCGATGTTCGCCATCGACCCGCAGACCATCGACTACCTGCGCCTGACCGGCCGCGAGGACGAACAGATCGCGCTGGTGGAAAACTACGCCAGGACCGCCGGCCTGTGGGCCGACAGCCTCAAGACCGCCGAATACGAGCGCGTGCTGCGCTTCGACCTGTCGACCGTGGTGCGCACCCTGGCCGGCCCGTCCAACCCGCACCGCCGCCTGCCGGTGGCCGACCTGGCCGAACGCGGCATCGCCGGCACCGTCGAGAACCAGCCGGGCCTGATGCCCGACGGCGCCGTCATCATCGCCGCCATCACCAGCTGCACCAACACCAGCAATCCGCGCAACGTCATCGCCGCCGGCCTGCTGGCGCGCAACGCCAACCGCGCCGGTCTGACGCGCAAGCCGTGGGTCAAGAGTTCGCTGGCGCCCGGCTCCAAGGCCGTGGCCCTGTACCTGGACGAAGCCGGCCTGACCGAGGACCTGGAAAAACTCGGCTTCGGCGTCGTGGCGTTTGCCTGTACCACGTGCAACGGCATGTCGGGCGCGCTCGATCCCGTGATCCAGCAGGAGATCATCGACCGCGATCTGTACGCCACCGCCGTGCTGTCCGGCAACCGCAACTTCGACGGCCGCATCCACCCCTACGCCAAGCAGGCCTTCCTGGCCTCGCCGCCGCTGGTGGTGGCCTACGCCATCGCCGGCACCATCCGCTTCGACATCGAACGCGACGTGCTGGGCACCGGCGCCGATGGCCGCGAGATCCGCCTGAAGGACATCTGGCCGAGCGACGAAGAGATCGACGCCATGGTCAAGGCGGCCGTCAAGCCGGAACAGTTCCGCAAGGTCTACGCGCCCATGTTCGGCCTGCGCAACGAGCGCGACGCCACGGTCGACCCGCTGTACGCGTGGCGCCCGCAGAGCACCTACATCCGCCGCCCGCCGTACTGGGAAGGCGCGCTGGCCGGCGAGCGCACGCTGCGCGGCATGCTGCCGCTGGCCGTGCTGGGCGACAACATCACCACCGACCACCTGTCGCCGTCCAACGCCATCCTGATGGACAGCGCCGCCGGCGAATACCTGCACAAGATGGGCCTGCCGGAAGAGGACTTCAACTCCTACGCCACCCACCGCGGCGACCACCTGACCGCGCAGCGCGCCACCTTCGCCAATCCCAAGCTGTTCAACGAGATGGTCAGGAACGCCGACGGCACGGTCAAGCAGGGCTCGCTGGCCCGCGTGGAACCGGAAGGCAAGGAGATGCGCATGTGGGAAGCGATCGAGACCTACATGGACCGCAAGCAGCCGCTGATCATCGTGGCCGGCGCCGACTACGGCCAGGGCTCGTCGCGCGACTGGGCCGCCAAGGGCGTGCGCCTGGCTGGCGTCGAGGCCATCGCCGCCGAAGGCTTCGAGCGCATCCACCGCACCAACCTGATCGGCATGGGCGTGCTGCCGCTGGAATTCAAGTCGGGCGTGAACCGCAAGACGCTGGGCCTGGACGGCACCGAGAGCTACGACGTGGCGGGCGAGCGCAAGCCGCGCGCCGACCTGACGCTGGTGATCCACCGCCGCAACGGCGAGACGCTGGAAGTGCCGATGACCTGTCGCCTCGACACCGCCGAGGAAGTGTCGATCTACGAAGCCGGCGGCGTGCTGCAACGCTTCGCGCAGGACTTCCTGGAAGCCGAATCGGCCGCCGGTTCGGCCAAGAAGGCCGGCTGACATCCCACCGCATGGCGGGCGCCGCGGCGCCCGCCTTCTCCACCCAAGACATCAGGACTGCCCCATGGCCCATGCCCCCCAGATCAAGATTCCCGCCACCTACATGCGCGGCGGCACCAGCAAAGGCGTGTTCTTCAAGCTCGACGACCTGCCCGAATCCGCCCGCGTGCCGGGCCCGGCGCGCGACGCGCTGCTGATGCGCGTCATCGGCAGCCCCGACCCCTACGGCAAGCAGATCGACGGCATGGGCGCGGCCACCTCCAGCACCAGCAAGACCGTCATCGTCGGCAAGAGCAGCCGCGCGGAACATGACGTCGATTACCTGTTCGGCCAGGTCTCGATCGACCAGGCCTTCGTCGACTGGAGCGGCAACTGCGGCAACCTGTCGGCCGCCGTCGGCCCCTTCGCCATCACCAATGGCCTGATCGACCCGGCCCGCGTGCCGCGCAACGGCATCGCCGTGGTGCGCATCTGGCAGGCCAACATCCAGAAGACCATCATCGCCCACGTGCCGATCACCGACGGCGCGGTGCAGGAAACCGGCGACTTCGAACTGGACGGCGTGACCTTCCCGGCCGCCGAACTGCAGCTGGAATTCATGAACCCGGCCGAGGAAGGCGACGGCGGCTCGATGTTCCCCACCGGCAACCTGGTGGACGACCTGGAAATGCCCGGCGTGGGCACCTTCAAGGCCACCATGATCAACTCCGGCATCCCCACCATCTTCCTGGACGCCGAGGCCCTGGGCTACACCGGCGCCGAGCTGCAGGACGACATCAACGGCGACGCCGCCGCGCTGGCGCGCTTCGAGACCATCCGCGCCCACGGCGCGCTGCGCATGGGCCTGATCCAGAAACTGGAAGAGGCGGCCGCGCGCCAGCACACGCCCAAGGTGGCCTTCGTGGCCCGCCCCAGGGCCTACACCGCCTCCAGCGGCAAGCAGATCGGCGCCGGCGACATCGACGTGCTGGTGCGCGCCCTGTCCATGGGCAAGCTGCACCACGCCATGATGGGCACCGCCTCGGTCGCCATCGCCACCGCCGCGGCGATTCCCGGCACGCTGGTCAATCTGGCGGCCGGCGGCGGCCAGCGCGACCAGGTCAACTTCGGCCATCCCTCGGGCACGCTGCGCGTCGGCGCCGAGGCGCAGCAGATCGACGGCGAATGGACCGTCACCAAGGCCATCATGAGCCGCAGCGCGCGCGTGCTGATGGAAGGCCGCGTGCACGTGCCGCCCACCGGGTTCTGAGGCGGCGGCCGCCGACGGGCGCGGGCTGCGGTATTCTCTGCCGCAGCCCATTCCCTTATCGACGGAACCGTCCATGGCACACCCCGGCGCCCCACGCCGATTCCAGCGCGTCCTGGCCCTCGCGGCCCTGCTGCTGTCCGCCAGCGCGGCAGCCGCCCCGATCCTGATGCAGCCGCTGCCCGGCGCCACCTACGCGCAGGGCCGCTACTACCTGATTCCCCAACCGTACGCGACGGTCAAGGCCGACCTGGAACAAGGCCTGGCCGGCAAGGACCTGGGCGGGTTCCGCGGCCGTGACGACAGCGGGCCGCTGTCATCCATGGAGTTCTACTGGGCCGAGATCGGCGCCCGCCATCAGCCCGCGCTGAAACAGGCGCTGGACCAGCAGGCCAACCAGGCCGCCGACCCGGTCCTGGCCAAGGCGCTGGCGGCCGGCGCCATCAACCGCGACGAGCACGACGCCTTCCGCGCGGCCATCGCCCGCCAGCCCGACTACGCCCCCGAACAGATCAAGTCACTGCCGTTCTTCTCGCAACCGGTGGCGCGCTGGTCGTTCCAGCGCGAACGCGGCAAGTCCCGCCGCACCCAATCCGACTACGGCACGGTCATGGATCTGTCGGGCCTGACCGGCCGCGAGGCGCTGACGCTGGTCTGGCACGGCGGCACCGACACCACCATCACGCGCCATTTCCGCCTGACCCGCTGCATGGTCGGCGTGACCTGCTTTCCCGATCCGCATTTCGAATACAACAGCCAGAGCGTCGACCACGCCGACCCGGCGCTCGACAGCTACCTGGACGGCCTGGCCCGGCGCTTGCAGGCCCTGCCGGAGGCCGACGCCGACCGCTTGATGCAGGCCTATTTCGACGCCTACGCGCGCGGCCGCGCCACGGCCACGCAGCCGGTTGGCCCCGCCCCCGCGCAGGCCACGCTGCCCGAGACGCCGGTGTCCGGCATCCGCCTGCCGGCCGACGAGGCCGACCTGCGGCGCTACGACAACGACGAATGGCGCCTGCTGGCGCTGCCCGACGGCAGCCTGCTGGCCTCCGGCGGCGCCACCCAGCGCTTCGTGCCGCGCGCGGGCGCCACGCCCGCGGCCAATGGGCCGCGCCAGGGCGCGGATGCGGCCATCACGCGTGAAGACACCGCCGGCTTCGGCCTGGCGCGCGCGCTCAAGATCGCCGCCGACGGCCAGGTCTGGGCGCTGGGCCTGCGCGAGGACGATGGCGGCCGCACGCTGCTGGCGTGGCGCCCCGGCCAGCGCCGCGCCGCCGTCCACGCGCTGGACCCGCAGCTGCCGCAATGGCGCATTGACGACTGGACTCTGCCCGCCGCCGGCGGCGTGGCGCTGCGCGTGGGCGACGACCTCTACACCATGACGCCCCAAGGCCGCTGGCGCCAGCGGCACTGGGACGCCTCGCTGCGCCGCGAGGCCAGCGACACGCTCGAAAATGCCCTGCCCTGGGTCCCCAGCGATGCGATCCAGTTCGGCGACGGCCTGTTCTGGGGCGGCGACCGCGGCGGCTATGGCATCGATCCGGCCACCGCGCGCGTGGTCGCCAGCGTCCGCACCGCCACGCCCAAGCTGCTGTTCGGCAGCCGGCCGGGCAACTGGGCCCTGGCCGTGGCGGAAACGCCTGACGGCCGGCGCCTGCGCGCCGTCGACCTGGGCACGGGACAAGTCCGCTTCGACCTCGAGACGCCTGCCGTCTACTACACCTCGGCGGCCGCGCGCAGCGCCCGCGGCCGCCTGCTCGCCGTCAGCGGCGCCGACAACACGGTGGTGGTGATCGACATGGCGCAGGGCAGGCTGCTGGCCAACCTGCGCGCGCCCAAGGACTACAGCGTCAGCGCGCTGGCGTTCTCATGGAAGGGAGACCGGCTGTGGATCTACGCCCGGCCGGTGGGCAACAACGACGTGGCGCAGTTGATTGCCTGGGACGCGCCGGCCGACGCGGTCGATCCGGCCCAGGGCCGCGATCTGCCCGACCAGATCCGCTGCGGCTACTCGATGGCGTGCCGCTGACACGGGCCGGCGCGGCGCGCCGGCCCCGTCGCCCGGCATCGCGGGATGCCGGGCGCCCCGCTTACTGGCCCTTGTCCTTCGGCGCGCTGGCCACCAGCGCGTCGAACGCCTTGTCCAGACTGGCCAGCGAATCGGCGATGTGGGCGCGGCGGGCCGCGATCCACTTGTCCTGCGCGGCCAGCTGCTCGCGCGCTTCCTTGATCATGCGGTCCATCTCGGCCGGCTGCGGACCGCCGCTGGTGGCGCGGTTCTTGACGATGGCCACGGGGTCCAGCGTCGAGCGGAACTCGGCCTCGCTCATCGGCAGCTCGTTCGGATACTTCGAGCCCTTCATGGCTTCGGCGTAGATGCGGCGCGCCTGGTCATACGGGAAATCCAGCGGCTTGATATTGTTGGTCTTGGCGTAGCTCACGACCTCGGAGGCGAAATGATGGCCGTCGCGGAACGGCAGCTTGTACTTGCGCATCAGCACGTCGGCCAGTTCCTGCGAGGCGGTCCAGTCGCTGTTCAGTTCCTCCAGCGCGCGGTCCGGGCTGATCACCATGGCCTTGAGCACGCGGTCCCAGCGCTTGAGCGCGGAGATGCCGGCATCGACCATGGCCGAGTTCTGCTTGACGTCCTTCGGATCGCTCATGCCCGGCGTGATGTTGTGCGTCTGGATCACCGGCCCCATGGCCAGCGTCACCGCCGTCGAGGCGTCGCTGCGCGTATCGTTGAGCAGGCCGGGGTTGCGCTTTTGCGGCATGGCGCTGGACACGTAGGTATTGCCGCCGCCCTCCTCCAGCAGGATCCACGGCCGCGATTGCGCGTACTGCGTCATCACGTCCTCGACGAAGTTGCCGGTGCGCAGCGCGATGCTGGTGACGATCGACGCCACCTCCACCGGCTGGTCCATCGACGAGATCTGCGAAGCGTCATAGGCGTTGTCCACCAGCGCCGTGAAGCCCAGGTACTGCGCCATGCGCTTGCGGTCCAGCGGCCAGCTGGTGCCGTTCAACACCGTCGTGCCCATCGGCGAGCGGTCGATGCGCGCGTAGGCTTCGCGGATGCGCTGGGCATCACGCTCCAGCCCGGCCGCTTGGCCCAGCAGATAGTGGCCATAGCTGTTGGGCTGGGCCGCGACGCCGTTGGTGTAGTTGGGCACGATGGTGCCGGCGTGCTTGGCCGCCAGCTCCACCAGCGTGCGGGAGGTGGCGTTCAACTGGTCCGCCAGCTCCAGCAGCTTGTCGCGCAGGATGGCGCTGCGGTAGGTGGCATGCATGTCCTGGCTGGAACGGCCGGCGTGCAGCAGCGTCACGTCCTCGCCCGCGGCCTTGATCAGCAGCGGCTCGAAGGTGATGACGCTGGCCGGGCGCTTGGCGCCGGGCTGATTGCCGTCGTTGATCACCTTCGCCACGCCCGCGGCCAGCCGGGGCGCCATGGACTTGTCCAGCAGCCCTTCGTCGGTGTTGATCACCGCCGTCGCCTTGTTGATCTCCCCGAGCCAGAAAAAGGGATCGCGCAACGGCTTGGCGGTGGCGCTGGCGGCGGGCGCCTGCTGCGCCGACGCGGTGTGGGCGCCGAGCGAAAGGACCAGGGCTGCGCCCAGGGCGGGCAGGAAATGTCTCATGGCGTTCTCGTTATGAAGGGGGAAAGGAAACCCCCGTATGAAACACCATTTTTGCTCGCCCTGCGCATGAAAATGCAATGTGAAAACGTAACCGTGCCCGGCGCTACGGCGGCAGCCCCTGGTCGGCGGCCCAGCGCAGCACGAAGCGCGCCCCGCCCGCCGGGCTGTCGGTCACGCTGATGCTGCCGCGGTGGCTCATCGCCACCCGCTGCACGATCGCCAGCCCCAGCCCCGCGCCGCCGGTGCCGCGATCACGGCTTTCATCCAGGCGGATGAAGGGTTCGAAGATCCGTTCGCGGTCCGCCGCCGCGATCCCCGGTCCGTCGTCGTCCACCACCAGCTCGAAGCCGCCCTCGGCGCGCTGCATCAACGCGATGTCGATGCGGCCGCGCGCGTAGCGCACCGCGTTCTGCACCAGGTTCAGCAGCGCCCGACTCATGTAGCGCGGATTCAGCCGCACGTGCGGCGGCGGGTCCGGCGCCACCACGCAGCGCACATTGCGCGCCGCGGCCTGGTGCGCCACCTGCGCCAGCGCCTCGCCCAGCCAGTCGCGCGTGTCCACCGTCTCGAGCTGCACGGTTTCCTCGGTAGGCCGTTCCAGCCGGGCGTACACCAGCAGTTCCGCCACCATGCTTTCCAGCTCGGAGATGTCCGCGCGCATGTCGCGCAGCACCCGGCCATGGCGGGCCGGCAGGCCGCCGCGGTCCAGCTGGTCCACCTCGAACGACAGCCGCGCCAGCGGCGTGCGCAGCTCGTGCGAGACGGCGTTGGTCAGGCTGCGCTGGTTATCGACCAACGCGGCGATCCGCTCGGCCATGGTGTTGAAGCTCTCGCCGACGTGGCGGATGCCCGAAATACGCGACAGGCGCACGCGCATGCTCAATTCGCCCTGGCCCATGCGCAGCGCGGCGTTGCGCAGCGCGTCCATGTCGCGCCACATCGGCAGCGCCCACAGCGCCAGCAGGCTCATCGCCATCATGAACCCCAGGAACACCCAGACGCCCCAGGTCAGCAAGGTGTCGACCAGACCCTCGCCCGGCAGACGCACCTCGAGCCACTGGGCGGGCTGGCCCGGTAGCGGCACCAGATGGGTGCTGTACTCGTCCCGCATCACGAAGCCCAGGATCTCCAGCTGCTCGCGTTCGTCCTCGTTCAGCCGCACTTCGTCCTGGCGCAGCAGCTGCAGCCGCAAACCGTAGTAGGGCCGCACCTGCTCGCGCAGCACCGTCTCGCGCTGCGCCGGCGCAACGTCGTCGAGCCGCAGGCGCAGCTCATGGACCTGGCCGCGCAGCGACTGGAAGGCGACGTTCTCCACGATCGGCCGGAACAGCGTGCCCAGGCCTTTGTCCACGAGCTGGTAAGCCACCCCGAGACTGATCAGAACCACGACGAAAACGCGAACGAGAAATTTGAGCATCGATGGCCTTCGGGCCGCCCGCCAACGGCTCGACGCGGCGGGCGCGCCCGCGTGGCGGAGCAGGCGGGGAAGCGGGAAACTGCGGGGGCAAGGTCGCGCGGCGGCCGGACGGCCGGGCCCGCGTGATCCGCGGGCGCGCCCCGGGATGATAGGGAACAAGCCCGTTCGCGTTCCGCCGTGTTTTGTGTGGGATTTGTGAAAAAAAGTGAAACAGGCAGGACAGGCGCGGCAGGGTATGCTGACCAGACCGCGCTTGCCCTGCCCCCGAGCTTTCCCTCGAAAGGACTGGAATCCCCATGGACCCGCTAGACAAGCTGTTGCGCTCCGACAAGATCCTGCAAACGTTCGACGGCGCCTCCGAAGGCGCGATACAGGCCTACGAGGACGCCTGGAAAACGCACTTTTCGGCGGCCTACCGCGCCTTCCTCAAGCGCAGCAACGGCCTGCGGTTCGGGTTCGAATTCGACCAGGCCCACCGCGCCGGCGTCTCGCCCGCGCTGGCGGACATGAACACCTTTTTCGGCATCGGCAACGGCGATCCGCACCTCGACCTGGCGCTGCTGACGCCGCGCATGGGCTTCCACAACCCGGCCTTCCTGCCGTTCGCGCCGGTGCTGGGCCTGGGCGGGGATTTCTGTACCTACGTCGAGATCAGCCAGGGTCGCCATGCGGGCCGCATCATGTACACCGACGGCGAACTGTACTCGGCGTATGCCGACCTGGACGTCACGGACAAGCCGGTGGACGCGCTGGTCGACGGCTTCATCGAGGACGGCTGGTTCATGCCGGTGGCGCCGTCGTTCGACGCGCTGATCGCGCTTTACGCGAAGATGGCCTAGGGCGCGGCTCCATCACCCCAGGTATTCGACATTGCCGCACACCGAGATGCTCTGGCCGCTGACCATCGCGCCCTCGTCCGAGCACAGGAACGCCACCTGATTGGCGATGTCCTCGGGCTGGGTCATCTTGCGCAGCGACACCTTTTCCACCAGTTGCGCGCGCATGGCATCGTTGCTGACGCCGCCGGCCGCCGCGCGGGCGGCGATGATGCGCTCGACCCGGTCGCCCGCCACCACGCCCGGCAGCACCGAATTGACGCGGATGCCGGACGGCCCCAGTTCCATCGCCCAGGTCTGCGTCAATCCGGCCAACCCGAACTTGCTGGCGCTATAAGGGCTGCGCAGCGAAAAGCCCAGGCGGCCCGCCACCGACGAGATATTGATGATGGCCCCGCCGCCCGCCTCGCGCAGCAGCGGCACCGCGCTGCGCGCGCACAGGAACGTGCCCGTCAGGTTGACGTCGAGCGTGGCCCGCCATGCCGTCAGGTCCGTGTCCTCGAGCCGGCTGGTGGGCCCCGAGACGCCGGCGTTGTTCACCAGCGCATCGAGCCGGCCCCAGCGCGTGGCCAGGTCCGCGAACATGGCCAGCACCTGGGCTTCATCGGACACGTCCGTGACGCTGCCGCTCAAGCCGGGATGCGCCTGCACGGCGGCCTGCACCGCCTCCGCGGCCACATCGCAGATGTGCACCTGCGCCCCCGACGCGAGGAACTTGCGCGCGATCGCCAGGCCGATGCCGCCCGCGCCCGCGGTGATCAGGACCCGCTTGCCTTTCAACGATTCGATCATCAGGCTTCACTCCTTGGAAAATGCCGCGTCGGTCTCACAGCGCGAAGGCCGGCCGCACGCCGCTGCGCAGCGGCAACCCCAGGATCTCGCGCGCCTCGGCGGGCGTCGCGGGCTCCATGTCCATCTCGCGGATGATGCGCACGATGCGTTCGGTCAGTTGCACGTTGGTCGCCAGCTCGCCATGGCGGTAATACAGGTTGTCTTCCAACCCCACCCGCGCATGGCCGCCCAGCAGCAGCGCGCTGATATTGGCCTCCAGCTGCGACGGCCCGATGCCGCTGACGCAGAAGATGCTGTTCTTCGGCAGCAGGTCCACCATCATCTGCAGGTGGCGCGGCGAGAACGGCATGGCGTTCTGGAAGTTGCGGTGCACGTTCATCACCAGGTTGATGAAATGCGGCTCCTCATCCAGTCCCTCGCCGATCAGCGTGGTCGCGTCCTGCAGGATGTGCGTCGGGCTGAACACCTCCCACTCCGGCTTGATGCCGCGCGCCTTCATGCCGGCCGCCATCTCGCGCGCGCGGCTGAGCGGCGTGTTCATCAGGTACTCGCGGTCGCCGAAGGCCAGGTTCAGCGTGGTGGCGTCCAGCGTACACATCTCGGCGCCCGCGTCCATGCCCTTCAGGCGTTCCTCCCACAGGATCTCCCAGGTGCCCGGCGTGATCTCCCTGACCATGTCGCCGTGCACGCCGCCGCCCGTGGAATTGTTCAGCACGATGTCGCAGCGTTCGCGGATGCGCTGGTTCATGTCGCGGTAAATGGCCGCGTCGCAGGTGGCCTGGTCGTCGGGGCGGCGCGCGTGCAGCGCCACCACGCTGGCCCCGGCGTTGTAGCAGCGGTAGACGTCCTCGGCGATCTCGGCCGGCTGGGTCGGCAGGTGCGGGTTCTGGCTCTTGAACGCCATGCCCCCGGTGGGGGCAATGGTCACGATCACTTTGCGTTTTGCCATGGCGGGTCTCTTATTTCCAAAGGGCGCAGCGGGTTTCCGCCTTGGTGGTGAAGGCCTCGTTGCCGTCGATGGTCTGCACCACCTTGAAGTAGTCCCAGGGCGCCTTCGATTCCTCGGGCGTCTTGACCTGCAGCAGGTACATGTCATGCACCACGCGCCCGTCCGGCCGCACCACGCCGTTCTTGATGTACACGTCGTCGAGCTTGTTCGCGCGCAGGTAGGCCAGCACCGTGTCGGCATCGTCGGTGCCCGTGGCCTTGACCGCGCGCAGGTACTGGATGGCCGCCGAGTAATCGGCCGCCTGCAGCGACGACGGCATGGCGTTGCGCCGTTCGTAGAACTTCTGCGCCCAGGCCCGCGTCTCGTCCGACGCATTCCAATACCAGCTGTCGGTCAGGTACATGCCCTTCGCCGTCTCCAGGCCCATGGCGTGGATGTCGTTGATGAACATGATCATGCCGGCCAGCCGCATCGTCCGGGTCAGGCCGAACTCGTTGGCCGCCTTGATCGCGTTGGTCGCGTCCGCGCCGGCATTGGCCAGCGCCAGGATCTCGGCCTTGCTGGCCTGCGCCTGCAGCAGGAACGACGAGAAATCGCTGGTCGACAGCGGATGCTTGACCGACCCGACCACCTTGCCGCCGCCCGCCTCGACCACCTTGGTGGTGTCGGCCTGCAACGCATGACCGAAGGCGTAATCGGCCGTCAGGATGTACCAGCTCTTGCCGCCCGCCTTCACCACCGCCGCGCCCGTGCCGCGCGCCTGCGCCACGGTGTCATAGGCGTAGTTCAGCGTGTACGGCGTGCACTGCTCGTTGGTCAGGGCCGGCGCGCCCGCGCCCACCACGATGATCGGTTTCTTCTTGTCAGCGGCCACCTTCGACATCGCCAGCGCCGTGCTGGAATTGGTGCCGCCGATCAGCAGGTCCAGGCCGCGCTGGTCGAACCACTCGCGCGCCTTGGCCGAGGCGATGTCCGCCTTGTTCTGGTGATCCGCCGTCAACAACTCGATCTTCTTGCCATTGATCTCGCCGCCCATCTCCTCGATGGCCATTTTGATGGCCTCGGCGCCGCCGGGACCGTCCGGCCCCGAATAGACGCCCGACATGTCGGTAATGAAGCCGATCCGGATCACGTCGTCGGAAATCTGCGCCCGGGCCGCGCCCGCGTGCAGCAGCGCGCCGGCGATGGCGCCGGCCAGGACAGCGCGCGAAAACCTGCGTGGCATTGACAACATACCTGTCTCCTCTTATGGTTTTTTGGCTCTGGGGCCCCGAATATTCTCGGACCGGCCCCCAATGCGGACAGTCATCATGTTGACAAAGCGCCCTAGGGTTTACCTGGGCGCGATCATCACGGCGAAACGGGGAAGACCATGCGAGCACCGGCGGGCGGCACTGGCCACGAAACAGCCAGCCCCAGGCGGCGGCCCAAGCAGGATCCGGTGGACCGGATGCTGGCCGTCGTGCCCTGGTACAACGGCCTGCCGCGCCTGGAACGCGAGGTGGTCCGCGCCGAGTTGCGCGTGGTCACATTGCAGGCGGGCGAACGCCTGTTCCGCGAGGGTTCGAAATCGCTGGGCTGGTATGGCGTGGTGGACGGCCTGGTGAAATGGTCGTCGCGCGGCTCGGACGGCCGGTCGCTGTCGCTGGCCGGCTTCAGCACCGGCAGCTGGTTCGGCGAGGCCACCATGATCCGCCGCGAACCGTTCGAGTACGAAGTGGTGGCGCTGCGCCCCAGCCAGGTGGTGATCCTGCCGCGCGACACCTGCGAACGCCTCTGGAACCACAACATCGAATTCACCAAGGCGCTGATGACGCACCTGGCGCAGCGCGTGAACTGGCTGATGGCCTGCTATACCGGCAACGTGCTGCTGGACGTCGACACCACCGTCGCCCGCGCCGTCGCCGCGCAATTGAACGCCGAACAACATGCCGGCACCAACGGCCGGCTCAGGATCTCGCAGGAGGAGATCGCCAGCCTGTGCGGCGTGTCGCGCCAGCGCTGCAACACCGCCCTGACCCGGCTGGCGCGGGAAGGCGTATTGCAGACGCATTACGGCGGCATGACGATCCTGGACCGCGAAGCGCTGTACCGGTATGCGAAACTGAACCGGGAACCGGCGGATCATCCGGCGGACATGCCGGCGTAAGAGCATTTCGCCGTCCGCGGCTCGGCAGCGCCAACGCGGTCGCACATCCGCGTTATCGTTACGCCTTCGGATTTTTCTGCCCGCGTCTCGACCCATGACCTCCGCGCCACCGCCGCCGGCCGGCTCCCTGGACACGCAGCGCCTGTCGTTACGACCGGCGCTGCGCGAGCATGCGCCGGCGCTGCTGGCGTATCACCTCGCCAATCTCGCCCACCTGCAACCCTGGGAACCCGCCCGCCCCGAATCATTCCATACCCCTGTCGGCGACCGAGGAGCGGCTGGGCGCGATGCAAACGCACGCAGCGGCCGGCCAGGCGTTGCACCTGCTGCTGTTCGATCGCGCCGATGCGCGCTTGATCGGCAACTGCAGCTTCACCAATATCGTCCGGGGGCCGTTCCAGGCCTGCCATCTCGGCTTCTCGATCGCACAGGATCGACAAGGGCAGGGACTGATGCGGGAATGCCTCGTCGCCGCGACGCACTACATGTTCACCGAACACGGACTGCACCGCATCATGGCCAACCATCGGCCCGAGAACACGCGCAGCGCGCGCCTGCTGGACAGCCTGGGGTTCGAGCGCGAAGGCGTGGCGCGCGCCTACCTGAAGATCAACGGCGCCTGGGCCGACCATGTCCTGACATCCCTGATCAATCCCGCGGACTCGTGACCCGGCCTTGAAACGCGGGCGCCGCGGCCCGCACGCTGCCGGTCTAGGCCGCTTCCCGCCGCAGGCGATGGCGGCGCAGTTCCACCACCTGTTCCGCCCCCACCGCGCGGGCCCGCAGCTGGCCGCAGCCGCCGTCCACGTCCTGCCCGGCGCTGTTGCGGATCTTGGTCAGCACCCCGCGGCGATGCAGGATGCGCACGATCTCGCGGATGCGTTCGGTCTCGGGACGCTGGTAGTCATCGCCCTCGAGGCTGTTGAAGGGAATCACGTTGAGCACGCCGAACTTGCCCTTGAGCAGGCGCGGAATCGCGTCCAGCTCATCGTCGCCGTCGTTGATGCCCTTGAGCAAGGTCCACTGGTACTGGATCGGGTAGCCGGTGTCGCGGGCGTACTTTTCACCCAGTTCCACCAAGGCCTCCGGCGCGATCTTCGGCGCGCGCGGCAGCAGGTGCTCGCGCAGCTCGGCCCGCGTCGTATGCAACGACAGCGCCAGCGCGGGCTTGACGGATTGCCGCGGCAACGCATCGAACACGCGCGGATCGCCCACGGTGGAGAACACCAGGTTCTTGTGGCCGATATTGCCGTCGGTGCCGAGCAGATTGATGGCCTCGAGCACGTTGTCGAGGTTGTGCGCCGGTTCGCCCATGCCCATGAAAACGACCTTCTTCACCGCGCGCAAGCGCCGCGCCAGCACCACCTGGGCCAGGATCTCCATGCTGGCGACCTGACGGATCAGGCCGCTCTTGCCGGTCATGCAGAAACGACAGCCCACGGCGCAGCCGACCTGGGTCGACACACAGAGCCCGTCGCGCGGCAGCAGCACGCTTTCCACCATCTGCCCGTCGGCCAGGTCGACCAGCAGGCGCGAGCCGTCATGTCCGGCGTGTTCGGAGCGCACCCGCGCCAGCCCGTCCAGTTCCGCCGCCAAGGCCGGCAGGGCCTCGCGCACCGCCAGCGGCAGGAAGTTGTCGAAACGCCGCCGCCAGGTGTCGCTGTCGAATGCCTGCCCGGTCAGCCAGGCGCGCATGACCCGGCCGCGATGAGTCGGCTGGGCGCCCAGGGAGGCGAGACGTTGTTCGAAATCGGAGTAGCGCATGGGGAGCGGATTTTACCGCGCCCGGCACCGGCGCCCGGCATGCCGAGCCGGGCTGGCCCTACGCCGCGATGGCCTGGGCCAGTTTCTGGATGGACAGCGGCGCGCAGCCCTCGGCATCGTTGCTGATCGTCACGTAGGCCGGCTGGCCCGCGCCCGTGATGCCGCGGATCGTGCGCGCCAGCGCCGTGCGCGTGGCCAGATCCTCGCTGACAATGGCATTAAACGGATCGTGCTTCTTCTGCGCGTCGGCATAGCCATAGGCGCCGAAGACACGGTTCAAGTTCCAGCGGCAGACCAGCGGCCCCGGCCATAGCGCGCGCAGCACCGGCAGTTGCGCGTCGATCGGCGGCATCTTGCCATGCAGGCCCAGGCAGAAAGTGGCCCCATGCGCCCTGAGCGTGTCAACCAGCGCCTGACCCAGCAGTTCCGGGTCCCGCACTTCCACGGCGACGATCACGGCATCATGCGCGGACAAGGCCTCCCGGACAGCCGCCAGCAGGCGATCCAGTTTCTCGAACAGCGATGCCGAGCGGCTCAGCATGCCCAGCGGCAGCGGGCTCAGCTGGAACACCAGGACGCCGAGCTTGGCGCCCAGGCCCTCAAGCGCCGGACGCACGAATTCCTGGACAGCCACCGACGGATCGAGGAAAAGCGGGTTGGCCTCGCGCGTCCTGCCCGCTTCGCCGCGCACCTGGGCGTCGGTAACGCTGGCGGGACATTTGACGACGAAACGGAAATCGTCATCGACCTGCCCCGCGTAGGCGGCGTACTGGCTCGCCGTCAACGGCTGCCAGAAAGTGCGGTCGACGCAAACCGTGCGCAACAGCGGATGCCGATGGTAGGCGCCCAGGCCGTGTCGGGATAGCGCGCTCGAATCGTATTCACCGTCCCAGACCAGCCCTTCCCAACCCGGGTATGACCAGGTGGAGACGCCAAAGCGCAATTGGGCCGGCAACTGCTGGGCGAGCGCGCGCCACTCCTGCCCCGCGGGAGCGGGAAGCACCCTGGCCATGCTCCGCAGGGCGGAAAGGTCGGGGTTGGCACGCGACGCGGCATGATCCGGCGTGTTGGCCGACGGCACGGGCTGCGCATCGCCGAAAAGATCGTCTTGCATACTTGTGGTTCTGGCACGGGAATGGGCTATAGGGTACTTGAATCACGCCGGTTCACGCGTGCACCGTCGACGCCCACACGCCTGGTTCCCGTCCCGCCCACGGCAGGCTGCGCTCCAACTGGCCGGCCACCTGGAACAGCACATCCTCGCGGCCGGCCGGCGCCACGAACTGCATGCCAATCGGCAGGCCGGTCGCGGCGTCCTGGAACAACGGCACCGACATGGCCGGCAATCCGGCGGCGTTGAACACCGGGGTGAACGGCGAACTGCCGAAGACGCGGTCGGTCCACCGGTGGCCGTCCAGCGTTTCGGCGCCGGCGGCATAGGTCCCCAACACCGGCGCCAGGTCGGGCAGCGTGGGGGTCAACAGCAGGTCGTAGCGCGAGAAGAACGCCGCCACGCTGCGGGTCACGGCATTGCGCAGATCGAGGGCATGGACCATCTCGATGGCGCCGATCCCGCGCCCCGTTCGATAGACCGCGAGCGTCTGCGGCTCCAGGGTTGCCAGGTCGGGCTGGCGCCCCATGGCGCCCGCGATTCCGTCGATCCATGTGGCGATATTGGCGGACCACAGCACCGAGCTGGCATGCACGAACGCCTCCCAGCTGACGCCCAGCGGCGCCTCGGCCTCTTCGACCTCGTGGCCGAGCGAGGCACACAGCCGCACCGCCTCGGCAAGGCGCTCCAGGATGCAGGCCTGGGTGCGCTGGCCTCCCCAGGCCTGCGGCATGACACCGATACGCAGCTTGCCGGGCTCGATGCCGACTTGCGCCAGGTAACGGCCAACCGGCGGCGCAATTGCGTACGGCTCGCCATCGGCCGCGCCCTGCACCGCGTCGAGCAGCGCGGCGCTGTCACGCACCGAACGGCTGACGCCAAGCTGGGCCGCCAGGCCGTTGATGGCCTCTTCCAGCCCGAGCCCATTGGATACGCGGCCGCGCGTCGGCTTGAGCCCGAACACGCCGGAAGCCGCCGAGGGAATGCGGATCGAGCCGGCCGCGTCGGTGGCATGGGCCAACGGCACGATGCCAGCGGCAACCGCCGCCGCGGCGCCACCGCTCGATCCGCCCGCGCCGTGGGCCACGTTCCAGGGGTTGCGCGTCGGGCCGCACAGCGTGGATTCGGTCGTGCCGCTCCAGGCGAACTCGGGCGTGGCGGTTCGCCCCAGGGTCACCAGCCCGGCCTCGCGAAAGCGCCGCATCAGCAGCGAATCGGCCGCTGCCGTGAAGCCTTGCGCCAGCCGGCTGCCGAACTCGTTTTTCCTGCCGGCCATCGCGACGCCCACATCCTTGATCAGGAAAGGGACGCCCGCGAGGGGCGAATTGCTTTCCCGCGCGGGGGCAACGTCGGCAAGGTCCGGCGACCAGCTTTCGATCACCGCATTGATCTTCGGATTGATCTGTGCGCACGCTTGCAGCGCCGTGTCAGCGAGCTCCCGCGGACTCACCTCGCCATGCGCGATGAGGCTGCCAAGCCCGATCGCGTCGTACTGCACGTACTCTGAGAGCTTCATTACTGTTTCCTATCGACCAGGGGTGGCATAGAATCGCCACTGAGTGATACTGATCAGTATCAACGAAATCCGAATGATGATACCGATCGGTATCGCCGTCAAGAACCCATGAAAAGAAAACAGAGCGACAACCAGAACGAGGCCGTGCCCGCACCCGCGCCCGCGCCGCGTGAACGCGTGCTCGCGGCGGCCGGCGAGCTGTTCTACAACGAAGGCATCCGGGCGACCGGCGTCGAGGCCATCGCCGCCCGCGGCAACACGACGAAGATGGCGATCTACCGCCATTTCCAATCAAAGGATGTGCTGGTGACCGAATGGCTGCGCCAGGTGATCGACGACTATTGGCGCGCGCTCGATGCCATCGAAGCCGCGCATCCGGACGATCCCCGCGCGCAGATCCTCGGATGGGTCACCTATTTTTCGGACGAGGCGCGCGCCTGGTCGCACCGCGGCTGCGCGTTCATCAACTCGATCGCGGAGCTGCCCGATCCGGAACATCCCGGCCGCAAACTGATCGAGGAACACAAGGTGCGGCAATGGCGGCGACTGGCCAGCCTGTGCGAGCAGGCGGGCCTGGCGTCGCCTGAAGAGACGGCGAGCGAACTCACGTTCCTGTTCGAGGGTGCGCAGGTGTCCGCGCAGAACCGGTCAGTCCGCGACGCCGACCGGCAGTTGCGGCGGATCGTCGAGGCCGTCATCGCACGGCAGGGTACGGTCGATCGTCGGTGAATGGAGCGGGTGAAGAGGATAATTTCACTTTATGAAAGAGTTTCAGCAAAAGTTGAAACAACCAATAATAATGAAATCATGCCGACGATTTTCAATAAATATGGTATTTTCAGCAAATGATGAAAGATACTAATCCAATGAAAGCGTCGGAAGCCCGGGCGGGTGAGGCGCTGCGCTTGGTGCTTGAAAAAATCCCGATCCTTCAGATAGAAGGCATCGAAGCCGAAGCCTTATCCGGCGGCGATTGGGAGCCGGACTTGACCGCTCGGCTGCTCGTCAACGGCCAACGGCACCTACTTATCTGCGAATACAAATCGAACGGGCAACCGCGGCATGCCCGGTCCGCGTTGCTGGAGCTACGGAACTACATTGCGGAGCGAGCTCCCGAGGCGACGCCTGTCTTCATTGCTCCCTACCTCTCACCTGCGGTGAGGCGATTGTGCGAAGAGAAGGACGTCAGCTATCTCGACCTGGAGGGCAACGCCCGGATCGCTTTTGGTGGCGTGTTCATCGAGCGCCTGATGGCGGACAAACCGGCGGCCGAACAGCGCGAACTCAAATCGCTGTTCAGGCCAAGATCGGCTCAGGTTCTGCGCGTCATGCTGCGCGAACCTGGCCGTGCATGGCGCGTCACGGAACTGTCGGAAATTTCCGGCGTCAGCCTGGGGCACGTCAGCAATGTGCGCACCGGCTTGATTAATCGGGAATGGGCACGCGCCTCGAACGATGGCCTCATCCTCTCGGAACCCGATGCACTGCTAGACGCATGGCGAGACAGCTACACCGCACCGTCAGGTGAACATCTGCGGTTTTACACCCCCCTGCATGGCAGCATGTTCGAAAACGCGGCCCGTACCGCGCTGCGCGCGGAGGACGGTCCTGGACGTGCTGCTTTCGCATCGTTCTCGGCAGCGCAGTGGCTTTCGCCCTACGGTCGTACCGGCACGCACTATTTCTTCGCCGACGAGGATGGCCTGCGCAAGCTTCAGGCAGCGCTGCAGCTCGCGCCTGCCGCAAAGGGCGAGAACATGGTCATCATCGTGCCGAAGGACACGGGATTGCTAGCCGACACCGTTGAACCTGCGCCGGGCGCAGTCTGCACGAGTCTGGTTCAAACCTACCTCGACCTGTCCATTGCCGGCGAACGCGGCGCCGAGGCCGCCGACCACCTGCGCAAGGAAAAGCTTTCATGGCCCAAATGACGCCATCTCAGGAGCCCCAATCGGCCGCCGAATATGACGACCGCACGACCGCGGCCGTGAAATCCGTGCTGATCGAGATCGGTCAGATACTTGGCAGCTTCCAAGGCAAGTTTGCCATCATCGGCGGGGCAGTACCCTGGTTGCTGTTGGCCAACGAGGATATGCCCCACGTCGGCACGCTCGATGTGGACGTTGGTCTGGATGCAGAAGCGCTCGGCGACGGCGAGTACGCAACCTTGATCGGTGCGCTTCAGAGCCACGGATACACCCAGCGCGACGGGCTTCGGCGCTTCCAGCTGGTTCGCCAGGTTCCCGCACGAGATGACGGAGAGGCGATCGACATCGTGATCGATTTCTTGATGCCGCGCGACGCGGAGATCGTCAAGGACACCCCTCCCCTGATCAGCGACTTTGCCGTACAACGGGCCGACGGCGCTGACTTGGCGATGCGGTTCTATCAGCTGGTGGCGGTGGAGGGCCAATGCCGGACGGAGGGACCAACCGCGTAGAGATCGCGGTGTGCTCCATCCCTGCGCTATTGGCCATGAAAGGTCATGCGCTGGCGGGCCGCTACAAGCAGAAGGATGCCTACGATATCTACTACTGCGTGCGGAACTACCTTGATGGCATCGAGGCGCTGGCGCAAGAATGTCTCCCTCTACTGGAACACGCAAGCGGCGAGCGCGGGTTTCGACACATCGCCGACAAGTTCGATGCCTTCGAGGGATACGGCCCCACCTGCGTGAGGCGCTTCGTCGAAGACACGCATGCACTGGGAGACCGCACACCCGAACAATGGCAGCAAGATGCATTCGGGCAGATTGATGCGCTGCTGCGCGCCATGGCGCTGCGAACTTGAGTCATGACCCCAGGGGCCAGGCGCGAACCTCGCGGCCTGCCGGAGCCTCCGATCACTGCACTGAAAGACGCTGCCTTACCAGGAACTCAATCGGTAATTCAGGTTGGAGCATCAGGTGAGGGAGACGCGACTCACGCGGATCTGGACGTCAGTAGCCGTCGTTGGCATTCTTTGGAATGGAGCGGGTGAAGGGAACATCATCGTGTTCCCAACTCGTTGATTGATAACGAGTTTTCCGCACTCGGCGAACCGAGATGGACATAATTATGGACTGAAAAACCACGCTTGGTCAACGCGCGCTCCGAGCAAGTCCAGTGCGAGCCATGGACAGCCAGCAGTAGCCAATGTACCCGAGCGCTCAACGTCACGAGGCCGGTTCATCTCCCTTTGGCAGGAACTCCTCGCGGGCGCGCTGCAGAAACCGCTTCATGGGCTCAGAGGGTTCGGCGCTGCGGCGCAGCAGGTAGGTGGACAGCATGGGCGGCGTGCCGGCCAAGGGGCGAACGGTTATGTCGGGGCGGTTCAGGGTCTGCACCTGCGAGGCAATGGCGAAACCTAGGCCATAACCGGCACCGACCAGAGTCAGCATCACGCCTAGGCTCGTCACCTGATCTACCAGCTTGAGCGGCTTGGACGCACCTTGAAGCACCGCCTGGATCTGGTGGTGGCAGCCCGATCCCGCGTCCGGATGGAACAGTACCAACGGAAACTTCAAGGCTTCATCCAATGGCACTTCCGCGTGCGCCAACAAGGGGTGGCGCACGGGCACGATCACCGACAGAGGATCGGTCCACACGGGCTCGGCGACAAGGCCTTCGCTCACCGCGTCCGACAGCGCAAAACCGATGTCCAGCAGATCGTTGTGCAGGCCCTTGAGCTGCTGCGCGAAAGGCAGCTCGAAGACGCGAATCTCCAGTTCGGGCTCTTCCTCGCGGCTGCGCGCCAGCAAGGTGGCAATGTGGGGCTGCGCCAAGCTGTCGCAGATGGCGATGCGCAGATAACCCTGATAGCCCTGCGCCGCCGCCTTTGCGGCACTCACCGCCTGCTCCACGGTGGCCAGCACGCGCCGGCACTCACCGAGGAACACTTGACCGGCCCAGGTCAGTCGCGTCTGGTGCGCGCTGCGGTCGAACAACTGCACGCCGAGCGTGGCTTCGAGATTTCGCATTGCGCGCGACACAGGCGATTGTTCTACGCCAAGGCGCTCGGCCGCTCGCGCGAAATGCAGTTCTTCCGCGACCGCAACGAAATAGCGCAGTAGTCTGAGTTCCAATGCGGCCTCCTGTTTGCCTCGTTCCTGGCCTGCGTCCACCTCATGCGGATTGCGCCTCGCTTTCTCCTTCGATGATTGGCAAGAGGTTCCGGCGTTGCATGCTTGCCTATTCGGATAGGCAGATCGCATCCGAAAATTACGGAGGTTGAGGCGGAACGCTACCTGGCCGAAGACCTGAGAACCTCAATCGCCGCGACGCTGCACTACCGCCTGATCCACAGGTTCAGTTCAATCAATTCCCGGGTTGCAGCTCCACACGCACCTCGCGCGATTTGCCGGCCCGTTCCACTGACAAGACCACCACATCGCCGACCTTCCTGTCGTCTAGCCGCGCGAGCAGCTTGGCCACATCGTCCGTCGCCTTGCCATCAACATCGATGATGCGGTCGCCCGGCACGATGCCTTGCGGCGTGACTTCGACACCCGCGAGGCCGGCCTTGTGCGCTGCCGAACCAGGGGTAACACGCAACACGAACACGCCCTTGCTTCCGGTCAGTGCAAGCAGGCGCTGATTGAGCTGTTCGTCCACCTCAATGCCCAGCGCCGGACGGATGTACTTACCGGTCTTGATGAGTTGCGGGACTACGCGCATGACGGTGTCCACCGGCACGGCGAAACCAATCCCGGCCGAGGCGCCGGAGGGGCTATAGATCGCCGTGTTGATGCCGATGAGCCTTCCTGCCGAATCGAGCAGCGGCCCACCGGAGTTGCCAGGGTTGATGGCGGCGTCGGTCTGGATCAGGTGATCGATGGCCGGGCCGCCCGCTTCTCCGGGTAACGAGCGGTCGAGCGCGGAGACGATGCCGGTGGTGAGCGTCCAGTCCAGGCCGAAGGGGTTGCCGATAGCGAACACCTTCTGACCCACCTTGAGGTCGGCACTGGTGCCGACCGGCACGGCCGGCGGGCGCTTGAAACCGACGCCAATCTTGAGCACGGCGATGTCGTGCGCTGGGCTCGTCCCCACCAGCGCGGCCTGGTAGTCGCGGCCATCGGCGAGTTTGACCGTGGCTTCAGAAGCACCCTGGATGACGTGGAAGTTGGTGACGACGTGGCCGGCATCGTCCCAGATAAAGCCCGAACCGGTGCCGCGCGGCATGGAAAAGACATTGCGAGTCCAGACGTCGCGCACCAGCTGCGCGGTGGTGATGTAGACCACCGAAGCGCGCGATTCTTCGAACAGTTCGATGGTGGCTTTCTCGTCCGCCGCCAGATCGCCACGCGCCGTCACGGTGCGATCTGCCGCCTCGCGCGGACTGAACCAGGCCTCGATGGCGGGCAGGAACTGCCACAGCAGCATGAGCGTGGCAATACAGGCGGTGATGAAGAGCCAGCGCCGGATGAAGGGGTCCGGTGCGGGGCGTGGGTACGGGTCGGGGTAGGCCATGAGAAGTCTCCTGTTGATAGGCAATCAGCGCCACAGCCCGCTCGGGTGCCAGCGCGGCGGGCGCGGCGTCACAGCGGATTCCGGCAAGAAATGGGGCGCGTGGAATGGCAACGCTGATGCTGGCCCAGGCGCCAACGTCAGCAGGCGTGCGATACGCTCTTGCGTTGCCGGATGCGTGCGCAAGCAGGAGGGCTCGGGATTGCCCCATCCCGGCCACAGCCAGGCACGCCAGGAGCGGCTGACCCGCTCGATTTTCGCCAGCGCGGACGCCAGCCCCTGCGGGTCGCCCGTCAGTTCCGCCGCGAGGCGGTCAGCGTCGAACTCACGCACGCGAGACAAGCCGAGCTGTGCGAGCAGGGCCAGCTGGGGCGATGCGGCCAATAACAATAGACCAGGCCAATAGACCTCCGCCGCGCCAACCAGCAGCGCGGGCAGGTTGAGCAGGATGGCGATTTGTCCCATGAGGGCCAGCAGGCTCGTGAGGCGACTGACGGAATCCGCCAGCCTCATGACGCGCAGATCCTCATTGGTGATGTGCGCGATCTCGTGCGCGAGCACACCCGCCAGCTCGCGTGGGCTCAGGCTGCGCAGCAGGCCATCGGTGAGGGCGATCGATGCCTCCTGCTTCGATCCGGTGGCGAAGGCGTTGACGACGGCACTGGGCACATAGTGCGGCACCGGCGTGGCGGGCAAACCGGCACGGGCGGGCAGCTCGCGCAACAGGGCCCACATCTCGTGGGCTTCTTGCGGGTGCAAGGCCCGTACGCGGTACAGGCGCAAGCTCAGCGCCGACGCGGCTACCGGTTCCAGCAGCAACGCACCTGTAACGGCAAACAGCGCGAGCCACAGGCCGCCTTCCCCAAACGGCAGTCTCCCTGCTGCGGCTGCGATCCCGACCAGGGTCAGGACCAACAGCCCGGTCTGCAGGCGGTTGAGCCAGCGGTGTTGCAACAGCGCCGTGCGCGGATCACTGGGATGATGACGGGTCATGCTCAGAGGTCTCGGCGGCGCGGTCGCCGCGCTTGCGCAGCAGCCAGTAGGTCGCACCCAGAGCCAGCGTGGCGCCTGCCAGCGCGGCTATCTTTGCGGGGCTCGCCTCGGGGTCAAGGATCACGAACTTGCGCGCCAGCGCGATCAGACCGATGAGGATCACGGTCTTGACCTGGATGATGCTGTCCCGACGCAGCGCCACGCGAACAATGGAATGCTTGAACTCCATCGCGATCAAGAGCGTCATGATCATGCCGAACACACTCTGGAATACCTTGTGATCCAGGGGATTGAAGGCATCGAGGACCAGCAGCGTGAAGACGATGGCGATGAGCTGGAACAGCGACACCACGATGATGACGGCAATTACCGCCGACAGAACGAGGGCGACGACCTGCTCGAAGCGCTCGTATAAACTCATGATGGCCCATTGGTCACGGAAGACCTGAAATGGATTGCGGCCTGTTGACTTCATGCAGATGGACTCCCTGCGACATTGCCGCTGTCGAGACGGCGGCGCATCGCACTGATGTTTCGTTCGACGAGCTTGGCCGACATGCCAAGCGACGACATCACTTGTTCCGCCAGCCCAAGGCCTGCGGCAAAGGATTGCTGGTACACACGCACGTTGGGCATGGCGCGAAATGCATCGGCCGCGGTCGTACTTCTGCATGACACCCACAAGGTCAGCGCCGGACGGCGCTCGGCAATCGCCTGGGCGATGCGCAACGCTTGCTGGGCATGGGCGAACGTCAGCACCACCATGTGCGCATGCGTCAAGCCGGCAGCCAGCAAGGTATCGGGCCGACTGGCATCGCCATGGAACACCGGCGCGCCGGCGGCACGCGCGGCCTCGACCTTCTGCGCGTCCGCCTCCAGCAGCAGATGCGCCACGCCGGCGTGGCGAAGAATCTCGCTGACTGTCAGGCCAAGCTCGCCCGCGCCGCAAACGATGACATGGTCTCGATATCGCGCCGTCTGCGCGGCGATCTCGACTTCTTCAGCCTGGGGTGGCTGAATGACGCCGCCGGTGCGGCTCAAGAACCGGGCAAGTACATCGTGATGGCGGATCAGTAGCGGTGCCAGGGCCATGCTGAGCACCAGCGCAACTAGCATGGGTTGTACGACGGTCGCGGGGATCAGATGCTGCTGCAAGACCATGCCCAACAACAGCAGGGCGAACTCGCCGCCATGCCCCAACGCTATGCCCGTGCGCCAGGCATCGAGGGCGGACAGGCGCGTCGCCCGCAAGGCCAGGGTGTTGAGCCCGATCTTGACCGGTACCAGCACTGCCAGCCACGCGAACACCGCCAGTGGTGCCGAAAGAATCTGCGCTCCGTCCAACTGCAGGCCGATGGTCACGAAGAACACCCCCGACAACACATCGCGAAACGGTTTGAGGTGGCTTTCCATGTGGTGACGGAAGTCGCTCTCGCCCAGCACCATGCCGGCCAAAAACGCACCCAGGGCGGCGGATACGCCGACCGCGTGTGCAGCAGCGGCGGCAGCCACCACCACGCACAAGGAAACCAGCACGAAGGATTCTTCGTGGCCCTGCCGCGCCACCCAGCCCAGCAGGCCATGCAACAGACGACGGGAGGCGAGGGCCGCTGCCGCGAACAACATCAGCACGCCCAACACTTCGAGCAGCACGCTCTCGATCTTCGGCGACTCGCCGCGCGCCCAGATCGCCAGCAGGGCCAGCAGGGGCACGCTGGCCAGGTCCTGAAAGACCAGCACGGCGATGGCGCTGCGGCCGTGGCGGGTGGTGAGCTCGCCTTGGTCGGCCAGCTGTCGGCTGACCAGCGCCGTGGACGACATGGCCGCCGCAGTGCTGAGCAACGCAGCGCTCTGAACTGGCTGTCCCAGCCACATCAACATCAAGGTCAGTGGCGTGGCGACAGCGATCATCTGCAAGCTGCCGGCCGCCAATACGGTTTTACGGGAAAGCCAGAAGTGCCCGAGGGAGAACTCCAGCCCAACCATGAACAGCAGCAGGGCCACGCCCAGCTCGGACAGAAAATCAAGCGCTTCTCCCGGCGCGACTACACCGCTGACCGACGGGCCCAGCAAGGCGCCGACGGCGAGGTAACCCAGCAAGGCGGGTACTCTGAACGCCGCCGTCGCCACCGCCGCGAGGCTGCATGCCGCCAGCAGGATCAGGGTGGCGCCGAGCAAGTCCTGCATCGGTCAGCGCCCCACCTGTGCAGATGCCCAGCGCACGATGTCCTGCGCGCCCAAGGCGCCGGCCTGACGCCCGATCTCCCGCCCACCCTGGAACAGGGCGAGCGTCGGAATGCTGCGGATGCCGAACTGCGCGGCCAGGTGGGGTTCTGCCTCGGTATTGACCTTGGCCAGCCTGACCCTGGGTTCGAGCTGGCGCGCCGCTTGCTGGAACTGCGGGGCCATCATCTTGCACGGCCCGCACCAAGGTGCCCAGAAATCGACCAACAGTGGCAGGTCGCTGCGCTCCACGTGGCGCGAGAACGTCGCCGTGGTCAACTCGATGGGTTCGCCCGTGAACAAGGGCTGCTGGCAGCGGCCGCAGTTGGGATGTTCCGATAGCTTCGCAGTCGGTACGCGGTTGATGGACTGGCAATGCGGACAGACGAGGTGAAGATTATTCTTCATGGTTCGCCTCCTTGGACCACAGTGAGGCTGCCGCGCTTCGGGTCACAGACAATGCCGACCAATCAACGCCTTGGAGCCAATCGTTCCCGTCTTTGCTTACTCCGGCCTCTTCCAAATGAGCAGCGATGAACGCTTCGGCCTGCATGAGCCACCTTTGGACAGTATCTTCCTGACTAGGAATCAGCAGGATTTCAGAGACGCTGCTGGCATCCAGCCCGTCCACACGGATAAGCAGAAAAATGCGCCGCCACAAACGCGGCATGTCCTTCAGCAGGTCGAATGCAAAAGCGAACTCGCTCGACCGATCAACTAGCTCCTCCTGTTCCGCGATCGTTGCGGCATCGGGATGCTGACTGTCAGCGATGATATCGGCCAGCCTGAGTGTGTCATCGGGCTGATAAAATTCGAAGACTTCCTCTTCCACCATGGCCTCGGCGACGTCTTGGGCATCCGGTTCGACCGGCGCGTCCAGAGAAACGAATTCGCCAAATTGCCGGCTGCTTGCCACTTCGTGATCCAGGACGGCGAACAGATGCTTCAGAAGACCGATGTAAGCCGCTTTTTCTTCCGGCACGGATTGCCATTCCACCTCAGCTTGGACAATCGCTTCATCCACCACGTCGCGCAGCGTCGGATAATCGCGCGGTAAATCGCCGACGGCACGCAGATAAGCCAGCTCACGCCTTGCGACAGCCTCAAGTTTCGACAGTAGAGGCATTCGGGTCGCCTCGGCCTCATGGGCGGCTGACGCGGGTTTTGCGGCAATCCGCACCTTGAGCTCGCGCAAGCGCTCGCGTCGTGCTTTGCGCTTGATTTGATCCTGAGCATGCAGTCGGTCAAAATGCTTCTTGGCCTGACGGAACAACGACTGTGCGAGCATCTGCGCGAGGGGCGTCAGCTCGTCATGTGATGCAGTAACGCTGACAGTCTTTTTGCCGGGCAGGTGCATATAGCCACTGGCCAGAAATTGCCGCTTGATCTTGTCGCGATCAAGGACGATTTGAAGTCGCACTGAATCTTTAGTGTGTTTGTCGAGCAATGGCTTGAGGGCGTGCTCGATCACATTTCCCAAAGCTCTCTGCCAAGGTTCATGAAACTCTTTGTCGATAGCTCGATAGCTATATTGCATCTGCATGTATGACTCCTTCGATGTCATTTCTATGGAGGTATGAATCGAGGATGCTCATATCCATAGAATTTAGTTTGACCCGCTCTTATCCCTGGCGCGTTTTGCGAAGACGCCAACTCAAGAACAAAAGCGTGACGCCATAGACTGCCGCATAGAAGCCCAACAGCCAGCCTGCGGCCAGGAATGACTCGACCGGACGGGAAAAAAATATCCACAAGACGATAGCGCCAAGGACAATCGAGAGCAGTCCACTGAAGGCAAGCCAGATTTCACCCTTGATTTCTTGACGCAGCCGAACGGCGGCGGATATCTCCAGCACACCGGTGAAAATCGCCCAGAACCCCACGCTAGCCCATAAAAAAGAAGCCATGACCATCGTGGCGACCCAAGGAGCAACCAGGACGACGACGCCGGTAAGTATGCCGACAATGCCGCTGAACAGCAGCCAGCCCCAGCGCTCTTTTTTCTGGATATGGCGCACCGCTGCAAACAAGTTGAACGCGCCATTGACCAAGGAAAATGCGCCGAACATGATGGTCATGGCCAACAGAGCCGATTGTGGCATCCAGAACGCGAGGGCTGCGAAAATCAATGCCAAGACACCGCGCAACGTAAAAAGCCACCAATTTTGGCTCAGCGAACACAGTGCTTTGGTGGGGTCATCCGCACTGGAATCGGCGATGGTGTCTGTGTTCATGCTATATCTCCTAAAGATCTAATGGGGTGAAAAAGCAAACACTCCTGAGCCAAGAGAGGGGCGCGACGCGCCCCTCTTACGCCCTATCCAGCGGTTTCAGAACAACTTGGACAGCTTTGCCTTGATTTCATCGAGCCAGCCTTTTCCGCCGCCTCCCCCAGCCGTCTTTTGCTTGACTTTCTTGAGTTCAGTATACAGGGGCTCAAAGTCCTTCTTCTTTCCATAGCCCAGCAGTTCTGCCATTTCCAACTGCTGCCGCGCTTCGTTCAATAATGTCTCCAGGCGCTCATTGGACGCTTCGCTCCGCTGACCATCTTCTACCAAGGTCTCGGCGCGCTTCAGGAGCAGCTTCGCACGCAGGACGGGCAGCGGAAGCACGCTGCGCTCCTCGACCAGCGTGCTGAGCGCTGACTGCAGCGCGGCTTTGGCTTCTTCGATCTTGCCCTGATCGATCAGCGGCACGACTGACTTCACGGCTGCGGGATAGGACGCCAGAGGGATGTTGGTGACCGCGATCACGATTTCACTGGCCAGCAAAGCCAGCACGTGACGTGCCCGTTGCACCTCGCCATGTTTGAGGGCATCCAGCGCCTCGTCGGTCATCGCCTCAATGGTTTGCGTGTTGGCGAACAAGTCGTGCACGATGGTGCGCACATCAACGGGGGCCAGGGCGAGCGTGGGTTCGCGCGCAACGATCAGCTCCAGCTTTCCCGTCACTTCGGCCAGCGTTGCCAATGCGCGTGCAGCGTCCTTGCCGTCAAGTGCGGCCAGCGCTGATTTGGTCAGCGACAAGGCCGAGACGGCCTCATCGAGGACTTGTTTACGTTTGTCTGCCGCCTGCGAGTCCGTTTCCTTCTGAACCTCAGGCTGTACCTCCGTGACGACTTCAGCCTTGGCCTCTGGACTGACAGGAAGGCTGCTTACCGCGGCCTGTTCGTTTATTTCTTTGTTCGTCGCATTGGGATTCGATGTTTGCTCATTCATGGTGATATGCCTCGTGTGAGTTAGTGAAAATAGGCGAATCTATTGGGGCTGACTGCGAACATCGCGAGACTGACCGACCGAACAGTCGGCCCCTTCATCATCTCAAAACAGCTTTTGGAGGCGCGTCTTCAACTCGTCGAACCATCCCTTGCCGCTTTTGCCACCAGCCGACTTTTGCTCAATGGACTTCACATGATCGAAGATGGGTTTGAAATCCGCCTTCTTGCCATAACCCAGGATCTGCGCCATCTCGATCTCCGTGCGCACGGACGACAGCAAGGTGCTGAGCTCCTCGTTCTGCTTGGCATCGCGCTTGTCGGTCTCGGCCAGCTTTTCAGCTTTTGCCATCGCGGCTTCAGCCCGTAGCACGGGCAGAGGAAAGGCGACCGAGGTCACCACCAGCGTGTTCAGTGCTCGGGCGAGTTCCGCCTTGGCGTCGTCGATCTTGCCGCTGTCGATGAGCCGTGCGGCCGACTTGATCGCTGCCGGGTACGTTGCCATCGGCAGGTTGCCGGTTTCGATCACGATTTCGCTGGCCAGATTGGCGACGATGGGCCGGGCCTTTTGCACCTCGCCATCACCCAACAACTCCCGAGACAACTTGACCGCTTTCTTTACCGATTCCACGTTGGCATGGATATCGTGGGTGATGACGCGTACATCGACCGGCGCCAAAGCAAGTTTGGCGTCGCGTGCCAATACCAGTTCCAGCTTTCCGCTGGCCAGTTCCAGCGCAGCGAGCGCCTCCTTGGTCTTCTTTGCATCAAGGAGGGTCAAAGCCTCCTGGGTCTTGGTGAGCGCCGTGATGGCGTCTTGAGTGAGCTCGGCACGCTTTTTATCGGCTTCCCGGGCGGCCTTGTCATCTACCTGTGGCTGTGCCGCCTTGGATGCGGCAGAGGGTGCTGCAGCACCTGGGCTAGAACCTGCCGCCGATTGGGCCAGAGCCGGTCCGCTCAGTCCGACGACGACCGCCAGGGCAAGTGCGGAGAAGGTGTATTGTGGCTGTTTGATATTCATGATCTTGGGCTCTTGATTGAAGTTAGTTGACTGAGATTTCAATCTGTTTCGGTTTGGCTTGCTCGGCCTTGACAAGCCGCACTTCCAGCACGCCGTCTTTCATGGAAGCCGTCACCTTGGTCGGATCAACGTTGTCAGGCAAGACAAAGCTGCGCACAAAGCGGCCATACGCACGTTCGATGCGGTGGAACTTCTTGCCCTGCTCCTCTTTTTCCAGTTTGCGCTCGCCGCTGATGGTGAGCACGCCGTTTTCCGCGCTGACGCGCACGGCATCCTTGGGGACCTCCGGCAGATCCAGCTTGAGGAGGAATGCGTTCTCATCCTCGCTGATGTCCACCATTGGTGCCCAGTCCGCCGTGGTCATGGCTTCGTTGCCGGTACGGGCGCCCTGTCGCTGGGGTGTCCCTCCCAACATCGTCGCCAGGCGGTTTTGCAATTCATCCAGTTCCCGGAAGGGGTCCCACGGAGTCAATGCAGACATATCGGTTCTCCTTGAACAATGCCGGCGAATTGGATGACGCACCGAACAGAGCCGCCGGCTTACTCTGAATGGCACCTACTACTGTTTTCAGTTCCGAACAAGTCCTTGAGTCAATTGACGGATATCGCTTTCGTCGAGCGTTTCCCGCGCCAGCGGTTCGCGCGCACAACGCTCCAGCACCGCGCGGTTGGTGTCGAGGATCCGGTAGGCGCGCTCGAACACGCCCATCACGATGTCGCGGATGGCCTGATCGATGCGCGCCTGGGTCGATTCGGCCACCCGGCAGCCGCCGTGGGCCAGTTCCGGTGTATCGAGAAACCGAGGCCGCTGCGCCTCGAAGGCGATGTAGCCCAGCCCCTCGTCCATGCCGAAGCGGGTGATCATGTCGCGGGCAATATCGGTGGCTCGCGCGAGATCATCGGCAGCTCCGGTGGACAACTCACCGAACACCAGCTTTTCGGCGGCACGTCCGCCCAGCAGCACGGCAATCTTGTGTTCCAGGTCGGCGCGCGTCATCAGGAAGCGGTCTTCGGTGGGGCGCTGCAGCGTGTAGCCCAGCGCGCCGATGCCGCGCGGGATGATTGAGATCTTGTGCACGGGGTCGGTGCCGGGCAGCGCCAGCGCCACCAGCGCATGGCCCATCTCGTGGTAGGCCACGGTTTCCCGCTCCTTGGGATTGAGCACGCGGTTCTTCTTCTCCAAGCCCGCCACGATGCGCTCGATGGCGGCGGTGAAGTCCTGCAACTCCACGGCGGACGCTTTGCGCCGGGTCGCGGCCAGCGCGGCCTCGTTGACCAGGTTCGCGAGGTCTGCACCCGAGAAGCCCGTGGTCAGCGCAGCCACCTGTTCGAGATCGATATCCTGGGCCAGCGTCACCTTCTTGACATGAACCTTCAGGATGTCCAGCCGTCCCTTCTTGTCGGGCCGGTCCACCAGCACCTGACGGTCGAAGCGACCGGCGCGCAGCAGCGCCTGGTCGAGGATTTCGGGGCGGTTGGTGGCGGCGAGGATGATCAGCCCGACCGAGCTGTCGAAGCCGTCCATCTCCGTGAGCAGCTGGTTGAGGGTCTGCTCGCGCTCGTCGTGGCCGCCGATGGGGCCGCCGACGCCGCGCGCGCGGCCCAGCGCATCGAGCTCGTCGATGAAGATGATGGCCGGCGCCTGCCCGCGGGCCTGCTCGAACAGGTCGCGCACGCGCGCTGCACCCACGCCGACGAACATCTCGACAAACTCTGATCCGGAGATGGAGAAGAAGGGCACCGCCGCCTCGCCGGCAACAGCCTTGGCCAGCAATGTCTTGCCGGTGCCCGGTGGGCCGACCAGCAACACGCCCTTGGGAATGCGCGCCCCGAGCCGTCCATACTCCTGCGGATTCTTGAGGAAATCGACGATCTCAACCAACTCCGCCTTGGCTTCATCGACGCCAGCGACATCGGCAAAGGTCACGCCAGTGCTCTTCTCCATGAATACCTTGGCGCGACTCTTGCCGATGCTCAGGAAACCACCCATGCCCTGCTTCTCGGCGAAGCGGCGGAACAGGAAGAACCAGACGCCGAAGAAGGCCACGGCCGGCAGAATCCAGGAGAGCACATCACGCAGCCAGGTGCTTTCCACCACTCGCGCGTAGGACACATCGTATTTCGACAGCTGCTCGGCCAGGTCGGGTTCGACGCGGGTGGCCACGATGGTGGTCTTGCCACGACTGTCCGGTGATTTCAGACGCCCGGTAACCGTGCGGTCCGACACCAATACTTCGGCGACGCGCCCCTCGGCCAGCGCTTTCTCGAACTCACTATAGGGAACGGGTTCAACCGTCTTCGCCGCCTGCCAGTAGTTCTGCAGCGTCAGCAGCAACAGGCCGGCGACGATCCAGTAGCCAATGTTCCATTGATCTTTCTTTTCCATGGGCAATGTTCCTCGCAAGTCGTGTCGCTAGAGAATGGGGGTGAACAGACGGGCCACCCCGTCGCGCAAGCGGATGGCCAGCGGGTGGGCGCGCAACGCCTTCGCCGATATCTCGCCCGACGCATCACGAGCGGCATCAAAAAGGGATGACAGCCGCGTAGACAACACGGTGTCGTACACCTCCACATTGAACTCGAAGTTGAGGCGCAAACTGCGCGCATCCCAATTGGCCGAACCCAGGCAGCACCACGCTCCGTCTACCAGCATCAGCTTGCTGTGGTCGAACGGGCCCGGCCGTTCGAAGATGCGCACACCGTGCTCCAGCACCTGCCAGTAGTGGGCGCGTGCGGCCCATTGCACCGTGGGATGGTCGCCGTTTGCGGGCGTCAGCACGTCGATACGCACGCCGCGCAACGCGGCCGTGCTTAGCGCCGCGATCATCGGCTGATCGGGCACGAAGTAAGGTGTCCAGATGCGCACCGAATGCTTCGCCGCGCTCAAAGCGCCCATGAAGGTCCAGCGCAGCCGGTCCAGGGCCTCATCGGGACCGGCCTCGATGCCGCGCGCCCAAGAGGTTCCTTGCTCATCAGCCGTTGCGGGCGGTTCGCCCCAGAGACCCTCGTTGAGCCGCTCGCCCGTGGTATCGCACCAATCGTCGGTGAAGCACCGCATCAGATGCGCAACCACCGGCCCGCGCAGACGAAAGTGCAAATCGTGACAGGCCCGGCCCGGCGCATCGGGCCGCCAATACGGGCTGAAGATGTTCATGCCGCCGGTGAAACCCGTCTCGCCATCGATCACCAGCAGCTTGCGGTGATTGCGCAGATGCGCGGCATGCAGGCGCGCGGGAATCAACGTCGGGTTGAACGTCGCCGCCGGAACGCCGGCGCGCTGCAAGGCGCGGTAGGCGCTGCGGGGCGTCCAGCGGGCATACACGTCGTCGATCAGCACCCGCACTTGCACGCCGCGCTCATGAGCCCGGCGCAGCGCATCGACGAACTGCGCCCCGATGCCTTGGCTGTCGAAGATGTACGAGGCCAAGGCGACGCTGTACCGCGCCGATTCGATGGCGGCGAGCATGGCCGGGTAGGCCTGCTCGCCATCGACAAGCGGCTCGATGCGGTTGCCGCCGGTCAGCGACTGGCCGGTGGCGCGTCCCACCAGGTGGGCCAGACCGGCAAGCGGCGGCGATACAGCCTCGGGCATCGTGGGCGAGAGGTCCTGCCGAACAGCAGGATCTGCCCCCGGGAAGAGCCGCCGCGCCCGCCGCTGGTAACGGTTGATGCCGAACAGCCCATACAGCAGCGAACCGCCCAGCGGCAACAAGGCGATCAGCAGTACCCACAGCGTGGCCGATCGAGGGTCACGCTTGTAGATGACCGCGTGCCCCGCTGTGGGGATAGCGACCGCCAGCGACACGAGGGTGGCTGCCCATGTCAGCCCGTTGGGGTCGGACACGACAGCCTCCCCATGACTCAAGATTCGCCGCCCGCTGACTTCTTCTTGCGCGCAGGCTTGCTCGCGTCGCTAGGCGGCGTCTCGGCCGCGTTCGCGGCATCGGGCTTCTCAGGCTCGGCCGGCTTCGCGGGTGGCTCCTGGCGCTCGAAGACCACCCGTTCGGCCTTGTCGTCCCAGCGGGCGCTGGCGTGATCGGCCTTGCCGATACCGCCACCCAGCATCTCGCGCGCCAGTGCCGTCTCCAGCTCGCTGCGGATCAGCCGCTTGAGCTCACGCGCGCCGAACTCGGGCTTGTAGCCTTCCTCCGCGAAGTGATCGATCAAGGTCTGATCGAAGGTCAGCGTCACGCCCTGGCTGGCGGCGTTGCGGGCCACACGATCGAGCTGCAGGCCGACGATATGGCGGATCTCCTCCTTGCCCAGCGCATGGAAGACGATGATTTCGTCTATGCGGTTGAGGAACTCGGGGCGGAAGTGTCCGCGCAGCACGTCCATCACCTCGAACTTGGTCTTCTCGTATTCCTCGCCGGCGGCGCCACGGGCCTTCAGCCGACGCTGGATGATGTCCGAGCCCAAGTTCGAGGTGGCGATGATGATGGTATTGGTGAAATCCACCACCCGGCCCTTGCCGTCGGTGAGCCGCCCGTCGTCGAATACCTGCAACAGGATGTTGTAGACGTCGGGGTGCGCTTTTTCGATCTCATCGAGCAACAACACGCTGTAGGGTTTGCGCCGCACTTTCTCGGTGAGCTGCCCCCCCC